>CABZJA010000001.1 GCA_902525935.1 uncultured Pelagibacteraceae bacterium
GATGATTAAAAATTTTACTCTTATTTAATTCTACATCAAAATAAATTGGATCGACATTGTGTTTTTTTATTGGACCTTCTGAATTTTCAAACTTTCCAGCTATTAGTTTTATAAATTTATCTTTATCCTTATGTGTACTCATTTTATCGGAGTCAATATAATGGTATTCTGGTTTGCTCATCTTCTCGCTAGCAGGCATATTAATCCATAATTGAAAACCATGAAGTTTTCCATCATTCATAGCTGGCATTTCAGAATGAATTATTCCACTACCAGTTTTCATCCACTGCACATCTCCTGCAGTCATTTTTCCTTGACCACCTGTACTATCTTTATGTTCAAAGCTCCCAGCCAACATGTATGTAACTGTTTCAATTCCTCTGTGTGGATGAGGAGGAAAGCCTGCAATATAATCATCTTTATTTTCTGATCCAAATTCATCTAACATTAAAAATGGATCATAATAATTTGGTTCAACACCAATACTTCTTTTTAATTTTACTCCTGCACCATCTGATGCTGGTGTTGGATCTATAATTTTTTCTACTTCGATATTTTTCATGTTTTTCATATAGGATATATCTAAATTAAATCAAGCAATTCTGATAAATTACTTATTTGTTTGCTGGGTTCAAAATCTAATTTATCAAAAACATTATTATTTCTATTGACCCAAACAGTATTGTATCCATAATTTCCTGCGCCAGATACATCCCATGTATTCGCACTTAAGAATAAAACTTCGTTCTTTTCAATATTATATTTATTAATTGGAAGGTCGTAAACTTTTGAATCTGGTTTAAAAATTCCAACTTCTTCTACAGAAAAAATATCATCAAAAATATCTTTTAATTGATTACTAACTACAAGTTCATTTAAAAGGTCGGGAGTACCATTTGATAGAATTGCTAATTTATAATTTGATTGTTTTAATTTTTTAAGTGCATCCCTTACTTCTGTAAATGGTGAAAGCACTTTATATAAATTTAATAGTTCCGATCTTATTGAATTATCAATATTGTAAAAATTCATAGATTTATCCAAACTATCTTCAGTAATTTGCCAAAAATCCTTATGCCTCCTCATTAAACTTCTAAGCCACGTATATTCAAGCTGTGTAGTTCTCCAATAATTAGCAAATCCTTCCCACTTATCGCCTAATCTTTCTTTGCATTTTTTGGCAGCAGAATTAACATCAAATAGAGTTCCGTATGCATCAAATAAGATTGCTTTAATATTATTCATAAATTAATTTATTTATAATGAGTAATATTAGAATATTTTATCCAGAAAAATTATCAATTAATTTAAAAACTACTTTAACTAAGTCTCAATCACATTATTTATTGAAAGTAATGAGAATTAAACAGGGTGAGACCTTTTCCGTTTTTAATAAATCTGGTGAATGGAAGTCAATTGTAACTGAAATTTCAAAAAGCAGCTTACATTTCAAGGTTGTTGAACAATTGAGACAAAAAAATAAAGAGCAAGAAATTTGGTTAGCTTTCTCACCCATTAAATCAAATTACTTTAACTTCATGATACAAAAAGCAACTGAACTTGGAGTAACAAAATTTGTTCCAATTATTTCTGAAAGGACAATTGTTAGAAAAATAAATAATGAAAGATTAAATAAAATAATTATAGAATCGTGTGAACAAAGTAATAGAATAAATATTCCTTCAATTGAAGAACCTCAATCATTAGATAAATTTCTGTCTTACAATTCGGATATCAATTTAATTTTTGGAGATTTAAATACGAATAATAAAAAAATTAAAATTTCTAATTCAAAACCAAATTGTCTATTAATTGGTCCTGAAGGGGATTATTCAGCCGATGAAATTAAAAAGATTCTAAACTTTAAAGGGTCTCAATCGATAAAACTAAGCGATAACATTTTAAGGTCTGAAACTGCAGTTATATCTGCGTTATCTGTGATTAATTATTTGCAAAATTGATAAATTGTCGCGAATTCTCTGGTATTTTTTTGATATTTTCGATTTATATATAAATCAAATGAAAAAAATTTTTCTAACAGCTTTAGCATTAACATACTCAGTCAAAGCGTTTGCAAACCAACCAAAAAATTGGCAGTTAGGTTTCCAGGAGCCTGCATCACAAACTATGAGAGATATAGTTTGGTTTCATGATTACATGTTAGTACCAATTATAGTTGCCATAAGTGCTTTTGTTTTATTCTTAATGCTTTATGTAATGGTAAGATTCAGAGCATCGAGAAATCCTAATCCATCTAAAAGAACCCATAATGTTTTAGTTGAAATTGTTTGGACATTAGTTCCATGTTTAATATTGATTGTGATGGCAGTTCCGTCATTTAAAGTTTTATATTCACAAGATGCAATTCCTAAAGCTGACGTAACTATAAAAGCAATTGGATATCAATGGTATTGGGGATATGAGTACCCAGATGAAAATATAATTTTTGATGCTTATATGATCGAAGAGAAAGATTTAAAGGAAGATCAACCAAGATTGTTAGCAACAGATAATGTTGTTGTAGTTCCTGTAAATAGAGTAGTTAAAGTTTTAATAACAGCAAATGATGTACTTCACGCATGGGCGCTACCTGCGTTTGGAGTAAAAAGAGATGCAATGCCTGGAAGAATAAATGAGACTTGGTTTAGAGCTGAAAAGGTTGGCACTTATTATGGACAATGTTCTGAGTTATGTGGGATTAAACATGCTTTTATGCCAATTGAAGTCAAAGTAGTTTCAGAAGAAGATTACCAAATTTGGCTTTCAGAAGCGAAGATAAAATTTGCAAAAGATGAAAATTTAATTAATAAAAAACTAGTAGCGATTAAATAAAAATGAGTTCAGAAGCAGCACATATTCACGATCATCATACTCCAACAGGTTGGAAGAGATGGGCGTATTCTACAAATCATAAAGATATTGGAACAATGTATTTAATTTTTGCAATTATTGCAGGAGTTATTGGAACAGCTTTTTCAGTTTTGATGAGAATGGAATTAATGCATCCTGGTGATGATGTTTTAGGTGGTAACTACCATCTTTATAATGTTTTGGTTACTGGTCATGGATTAATAATGATTTTCTTTATGGTCATGCCAGCAATGATTGGTGGCTTTGGAAACTGGTTCGTGCCGATAATGATTGGAGCGCCAGATATGGCATTTCCAAGAATGAATAATATTTCTTTTTGGTTATTGCCTGTTGCTTTTATTTTATTACTTTCATCAATTTTTGTAGATGGACCTCCAGGTGCACAAGGTGTTGGTGGTGGCTGGACAATTTACCCACCTCTATCTTCTACTGCAGGTCAACCAGGTCCAGCAATGGATTTAGCGATCTTAAGTTTACACGTCGCAGGAGCTTCTTCAATTTTAGGAGCAGTTAATTTTATTACAACTATTTTAAATATGAGAACCCCTGGAATGACTTTGCATAAGATGCCATTATTTGCATGGTCAATATTAGTTACAGCTTTTTTATTATTACTTTCGTTACCAGTGTTAGCGGGAGCAATTACAATGCTTCTAACAGATAGAAATTTCGGTACAGCATTTTTTGATGCACAAACAGGTGGAGACCCAACATTATTTCAGCATTTATTTTGGTTTTTTGGTCATCCAGAAGTTTATATTCTAATCTTGCCAGGTTTTGGAATGATAAGTCATATTGTTTCAACATTTTCTAAAAAGCCAGTATTTGGATACTTAGGTATGGCTTATGCAATGGTTTCAATTGGTATAGTAGGTTTTGTTGTTTGGGCTCACCACATGTACACGGTTGGATTAGACACTGACACGAAGGCATATTTCTTAGCTGCAACAATGATCATTGCTGTTCCAACAGGAATTAAAATATTTTCATGGATAGCCACAATGTGGGGAGGATCTATATCATTCAAAACTCCAATGGTTTGGGCTTTAGGATTTATATTTTTATTTACAGTTGGAGGAGTAACTGGTGTCGTTCTAGCAAACGCTGGAGTAGATACAGCATTGCATGATACTTATTATGTAGTAGCTCACTTCCATTACGTATTATCTCTAGGAGCTGTTTTTGCAATATTTGCAGGATTCTATTATTGGTTCGGAAAGATGTCAGGGTATGAATATTCTGAGTGGATGGGTCAACTTCATTTCTGGTTAACCTTTATAGGAGTAAATTTAGTTTTCTTTCCACAACACTTCTTAGGATTAGCTGGAATGCCAAGAAGATACGCTGATTATCCAGATGCATTTGCTGATTGGAATTACATTTCTTCAATTGGTTCATATATTTCTGTAGTTGGCTTAGTGGTATTTTTTGCTAATTTAATCTACGCTTTTGCAAAAAAGAAAAAAGCAGCACAAAACCCATGGGGAGAGGGGGCCACAACATTAGAGTGGACAGTTCCATCACCACCGAATTTTCATACTTTTGATGAATTACCAAAGTTTGAAGATTATGAAGGTACTGAAAAATCTAGTAGTTAGTAACTTCTTAAGATATAAAAATTAAAATGGCTACAACGTATACTAAAGTAAAAAAATCATATTACGAACTAGGTATAATTCCTGAATTATTAAAGTTAATGAAGCCAAGAGTAATGTCTCTTGTTATTTTCACTTGTGCAGTTGGTCTATTAACAGCTCCTACTTCAGTTTCATTTCAACAATCAGTAATTGGAATATTAATTGTAGCCTTTGGTGCTGGAGCAGCGGGAGCTCTTAATATGTGGTATGAAGCTGATTTAGATAAATTAATGTCTAGAACATGCTTACGTCCAATTCCAAGAGGAAAGCTAAACCGAAATCACGCATTATATTTTGGAACGTCCCTATCAGTTATTTCTGTTGTAAGCTTATACTTTGTTACAAATGCTCTATCGGCATTTCTATTATTGTTTACGATATTATTTTATGTATTTGTTTATACAATTTGGTTAAAAAGAAAAACTCCACAAAATATTGTTATAGGTGGAGCATCAGGAGCTTTACCACCAGTAATTGGATGGGCAATAGCAACTAATTCAATTTCGTTGGAGTCGATTGCTTTTTTCTTAATAATTTTCTTTTGGACACCATCACACTTTTGGGCATTAAGTTTGTACAAAGCTGATGATTATAAAAAAGCAGGTATTCCAATGCTTCCTGTAACTAATGGAATTCAGGATACAAAAAAGAATATTTTAATTTATTCTTTGCTAATGGTGCCAGCTATTGTTTTTCCATATTATATTGGATTTGTAAGTGAAGTATTCTTATCACTTAGTTTATTATTTACATTTTATTATAATTTAATTTGTTATCAGCTTTACAATTATAAAGTCGGAAAATTTAACATAAAAAAAGCTAGACATATTTTTAGCTATTCAATTATTTACCTATTTTTAATATTTGTTTTTTTTCTAGTGGATAAAATTATATGATAATTAAAGATCAGAAATTAAAAAAGAAAAACTTATGGACAGCTGTTGGTTTAGTCGCATTTATACTTTTCTTGTTCGTTTTCACACTATTTAATATCGGAGTATTTGAAAGAGCTCTATGATTAAAAAAAATACTTTAACTCCGCTAATTCTAGCAGGAATTTTTATCTTTATGTTGGGATTATCTTTTGCAGCTGTGCCTTTGTATGATTTATTTTGTAGAGTAACTGGCTTTGGTGGAACTACACAAATATCGAAAGAGGCTCCTAATATTGTTTTAGATAAAAAAATAAATGTAAGATTGGATACAAACGTTAACAGTGCACTTGATTGGAATTTTGATGTTGATCAAAAAACAATGGATGTACAGCCTGGCAAGGTATACAGAATTAAATTTGAAGTTGAGAATACAGGAGATGAGATTTCATCTGCAGTAGCTACATATAATGTTTCACCATCATCGTTTGGAGCATATTTTAATAAATTAGGATGTTTTTGCTTTGAAAAACAAACGTTGAATCCAGGAGAAAAAGCAAGTTACACATTAGTATTTTATCTAGATCCAGAATTAGTAAATGATCCTAAAACATCTAGAGTTGAAGATGTAACTATGTCATATACTTTTTTCTCATCTGCATATTATAAAAACGAAAAAAAAGAGAGTTAAAATAAATGTCTGCATCAGGTCAAAAACATGATTACCATTTAGTTGACCCTAGTCCTTGGCCTTTAGCTACATCTATAGCAACATTAGTTACAGCTTTCGGATCTGTTTATTATTTCCACAGCAAAGTCATGTGGGCGATGGTTTTAGGTTTTTTTCTTATAATTTATTGTGCCTTTATGTGGTTCAGAGATGTTGTAATTGAAGCTGAGCATAAAGGTCATCACACACCTGTTGTTCAAATTCATCATAGATATGGAATGACATTATTTATAGCATCCGAAGTAATGTTTTTTGTTGCATGGTTTTGGGCATACTTTGATGCAAGTTTGTTTCCAAATGAATTCATGGGAAATGTTTGGCCGCCAAAAGATATTGAAACTTTTGATCCATGGGATATCCCACTAATAAATACTCTTGTATTACTTTTATCTGGTACAACAGTAACTTGGGCACACCATTCTTTATTAGAGAATGACAGAAAAGGATTTATAAATGGTCTTATCTGTACAGTAATTTTAGGAGCATTCTTTACGTTATTGCAAATATACGAATACCAACATGCTACATTTAGTTTTTCAGGTCATATTTACGGAGCTACATTCTATATGGCCACAGGGTTTCATGGTTTCCACGTTTTAGTTGGGACTATTTTCTTAGCGGTTTGCTTATGGAGAGGTAAATTAGGACATTTTACTATAGAACATCACTTTGGTTTCGAAGCCGCTGCTTGGTACTGGCACTTTGTTGACGTTGTCTGGTTGTTTTTATTTGCTGCTATTTATATTTGGGGAAGTTAATAGTTCTTGAAAAATAAGCTATCTTTTTCAATTTTTGTATACTTTTTTATTTTAGTTTTTTTGTCATTAGGCACTTGGCAAATTATAAGATTAAATTGGAAGCTTGACTTAATAAATTCAATTGATCAATCTTTAAAAAGTGATCCAGTAGAATTTAATGGAAGTAATCCAATTAACTTTAAAAAAATCAAATTTGAAGGAATATTAGATAATTCAAAAATAATTTATTTATATTCCTTAAATGAAAAAGGAAAGCCAGGATTTGATATTGTAAATCCAGTGAGTATTAACAATAAAAGCTATTTAATAAATCGAGGTTGGGTTCCAAGAGACCTTAAATCTAAAAAGTATGTTTCAAATGAGAGTAAATTTGAGGGAGTTTTAAAATTAAAAAGTAAATTTAATTATTTCAAGCCAGATAATGACGTAAATAAGAATTACTGGTTCACTCTTAAAGATGAAGATTTATTGACCTATACTGGCAAAGAATTTTCTCCATTCATTATCAACAATATTAGCAAGCAAGAAGGAATTTATCCCCAGTCAAAACAAATAGGAGCCAATATTTCAAACAACCACTTAAAGTATGCTCTTACATGGTTTTCATTAGCTGTTTCCATCTTTTTAATATATTTATATTTCAGAAAAAAAAATTACTGATGGAATATATAAGCACTAGAAACAATTCAGATCATTTTTCATTTAAAAAAGTATTTCTAAAAGGTTTAGCTGATGATGGGGGGCTTTTTGTACCAAAGTCAATTAAACCATTTAGTGAAGATGAATTAAACAAACTAAGTGGTCTTAATTACAATGAATTAGCAGCCGAAATAATTTTCCCATTTATTGGTGATTTTATGACTAAAGAAGAATTAATTTCCACAGTATCAAAATCTTACTCAAATTTTAGAGCAGAGGATGTTGTAAAAATCTCCGATTTAGGAAATTTAAAAGTTTTAGAACTCTATCACGGCCCAACACTTGCTTTTAAAGACATTGCAATGCAATTAATAGGAAATTTTTATCAATTTCATTTAGCAAATGAGCAAAAAAAAATTAATATTATTGTAGCAACTTCAGGAGACACAGGTGCAGCTGCTATTGATGCTTTAAAAGGCAAAAAGAATTTAAATGTATTTGTATTACATCCAAATAACAGAATTTCACCAGTGCAAAGAAGATTGATGACCATCCATGAGGAGAAAAATGTATTCAATATTGCTATTGAGGGGAACTTTGATGACTGTCAAAATTTAGTTAAAGCAATGTTTAATGATGAAAAATTCTCCAGCTCAATTAATATGTCAGGTGTTAATTCAATTAATTGGGCAAGAATTGTTGCTCAAGCTGTTTATTACTTTTATGCTTATTTTAAAATAGGAAATGGACGGCATCTGTCTTTTTCCGTCCCGACTGGAAATTTTGGAGATATTTATGCTGGCTATTTAGCAAAAAAACTCGGTCTTCCAATTGATAAACTTATTGTAGCTACTAATAAAAATGACATCCTTCATAGAGCAATTTCTGGTGGGGATTATACTCAAAAGAAAGTTGAAGAAACAAATACCCCTAGTATGGATATACAGATAGCAAGCAATTTTGAGAGACTTTTATATGACGTTAAAGACTGTAATTCAGAAGTTACGAAAGATGTGATGAGTAAAATAAAAAATAATAATTATCAAATCGATAATAGTGACTTAGATGAAATAAAAAAGAATTTTACATCTGAAATGTTAGATGAAAACGAAACTATCCAAATGATAAAAGATATAAATAAAGAATATAAAGTTATAGTTGATCCACATACTGCAGTTGGAATTGGTGCTGCAAAAAAACTTGGACTAGAGCAAAATTGTGTTATTTTATCTACAGCACACCCATGTAAATTTCCAAAGGCAATAGAAGATGCAATCTCAAAAACTGAAAAACTGCCAGATAGTCTTAAATATATTTATGATAGAGAAGAAAAATTTGAGGTTATAACAAATGATATAAATAAAGTTAAAGATTACGTAATTAATTCTATATGAAATTAAAAATAAAAGATCAAATCCCTGACAAAGAAATTTTCCATCTAATAGATGGTGAACCACAAACTAGTAAAATCAGAGATATTTTAGGAAATGGTAAGGTTGTTTTATTTGGATTACCTGGTGCTTTTACCTCAACTTGTTCAAAACTCCATCTTCCTGGATATGTTGCTAATACAGATAAAATTAAATCAAAAGGAATAGAAAAAATATTTTGTTTATCCGTTAATGATCCATTTGTAATGAATGCCTGGGGAGAAGCCAATAATGCTGGAGGCAAAATTACAATGTTATCAGATCCATATCTATTATTTACAAAAGCAATTGGTGCAGAAGTAGATAGAAATTCAAAAGGAATGGGTATTCGTTCAAATCGTTACGCGATGGTTATTCAAAACTTAGAAGTCATTAATATTCAAGTTGAGAAAGAAACTAAACAATGTGGTTTGTCATCAGCAGATGGTGTCTTAAAAATTTTGTAAATTATCTAATTTACAGGAATAACGAAACTTGCGGGGTATGTTCTGTGCTTATCAGTAATAGAATCAGTAATACCTAAATCAAAAAATACAACACTACCTGCAAGTTTACCAGACTCAATCTCACTAGGTATACTTCCGAAACCTGTCTTTCCATCTGCAGTTTTACAATTAAATTTTAGTGCATCATCTGATCTTCTAACCATTGGCTGAGAAGGAATTTTAACGTTTAAGGAAACTCTTTTATTTGACAATTGACATTCACCGCTGCTACCATCAGAAAAAGATAATGCGACTGGGACATTAGCATCGTTAACTATTGTTGCGCATGAAGTTAGAAATAAACTAATTAAACAAGCGGCTATTAATCTCATATATTCATATTAAATATATAATTTTAATAATTCAAAAATTAAATTTTAGCAATCTCTCTTGCAAGAATATCAACTTCGTTATTTATTTTATCTGTTGAATGTGCTTTAACCCAGCTCCATTTTATATCAAAAATATTTGATAGATTGTCTAATTCAGTCCAAAGTTCTTTATTCTTAACTTCTTTTTTGTTAGCTGTTTTCCAACCATTTTTTTTCCAATTATGTATCCATTCAGTTATTCCAGATTTTACATATTTAGAATCTGTAAATATTTGAACCTTGCTTCCTTTTGGAATTTTTTTTAAGGCTTTAATGGGAGCAAGTAATTCCATTTGATTATTTGTTGTTTCTTTTTTGCTTCCTTTAATTTGAGTTTTCTTTCCATTTTCAATAATGATTGCTGCCCAACCACCATTTCCTGGATTTCCAATGCATGAACCATCTGTGTAGATTTTAATCATCAAGAATAATCCTTAAATTTGCTCAGATTTCTATGAAAGTTTAATTTATCTATATACTCCTTAGGATCTTTAATTTTAATGATAGCTTGTTTGGGAGTATTTAAATAATCATAAGATCTAGTTAAAAGATATCTTAAAGCTGATCCTCTACATAATGTATTTAAATTTCTTTTTTCAATTTCACTTAATTTTCTAACAGATTGATAGCCCTTTAATAAATTTGAAGATCTTTTTTTATCTAATACAAATTTTCTGTTCTTCTTCTTAAAACATAAGGCATTAATACAAGTTGCCAATTCATAAGATAAAAAATCATTAGCTGAAAAATAAAAATCTATAAATCCATGAAATTTACCTTTATTGAAAAAAATATTGTCAATAAATAGATCGCTATGAATTATTCCATTTGGCATTTTTTTAGGCCATTTTCTTTTGATATCGTTCAAATCATCTTTCATTAAATCTTTTAAGTTTTTAGATAATTTATTAATTTTGTTGTTTATTTTATTTAGAATTGATCCCCATGAATTTATTGATAGTGAATTTTTTCTATACAACTTTAACTTTTTTGCAGCTTTATGGAGAAGCGCCGCATTTTTTCCAACTATATAACAATCCTTGTTATTAAGTTGTTCTTTATCTTTTCCTTTTAAGAAACTAACAATGCAAGCTTTTTTATTTTTAAAACTAAATAAATATTTACCTTTTTTATCTTTTATTGGCACTGGACATTTCACCTTAAGTCTTGATAGACCAGACATAAGACTAATAAAAAATGGAAGATCTTTTTTTTGAACTCTTTTTTCGTAAATAGTTAAGATATATTTATTTTTTTGTGTTTTTAATAGGAAGTTAGTATTTTCAATTCCCTTGGTTATTCCAGAAAAATTTATTATTTTTCCAATATTGTATTTTTTCTCAATAAATTTTATCTGCTTATTGTTAATTTTAGTATAAACAGCCACTAATTTAATTTTCTAGGAATTTTAAAAGTAATATTTTCCTTTACAATTTCAACTTCCTCAATATCAAGAGAAAACTCTTTTTCAAGCTCATGTATAAAATTATCAACTAATACTTCTGGAGCAGATGCACCTGATGAAATTCCTATCTGTTTACATTTTCTGATTTTATCAATTGGCACAACACTCTCAGAATGAATAAGTTCAGATTCTAAGCATCCTGTTTTTTTTGCAACCTCAACAAGCCTTAAAGAATTAGAAGAGTTTCTGCTGCCGATTACAAAGAACATATCACATTTTTCAGCAATTTTTTTCACAGCAGCCTGCCTATTTGTTGTTGCATAACAAATATCTTCTTTTTTTTGTTCATGGATATCTGGAAATTTTTCCTTTAACGATTTTACAATATCTTTTGTATCATCTACGGAAAGAGTAGTTTGAGTTATATAAGCTAAAGGTAGTGACGTTTTATTTTCATACTTCTTTGCGTCATCCACACTCTCTATTAGATCAATAGAGCCTACCGGTAATTGACCCATTGTACCGATAACTTCTGGATGATTTTTGTGACCTATTAATAATACATGCATTTTGTTTTTATTTAATATTTCTGCTTCTCTATGAACTTTTGATACTAGAGGACATGTTGCATCTACAAACATCATATTTAAATTAGACGCTTCCTCTGGAACAGATTTTGGAACCCCATGCGCTGAGAAGATAACTGGTCTAGACTTATCTTTGATTTCATTTAATTCTTCAACAAATATCGCTCCTATTTTTTTTAAACTTTCTACAACATGCTTGTTATGAACAATTTCATGTCTTACATAGACTGGAGCACCGTACTTATCTATACTTTTTTTAACAATTTCAATTGCTCTATCAACTCCAGCACAAAAGCCTCTTGGAGCAGCTAAATAAATTTTAAGACTTTTACTTTTCATATTTTTCTTTTTTAAAATAAGGAATTAAAAATACTATACATGCTATTAAAAAAAATAAACTCCCAAACATAGCCCAAAAACTTCATATACTTGAAATAATGAATCCAATTGCAGATATTATGAACAATATCCATCTCACCAGGTTTATAGTTTTATTTTTCATTTTTTTCTACCATGTATTCAAGTAAAATATGTGGAAAAGTCAATGAGGCTAATCCAATAAATATTAATTTAATAATGCTTTCATCTATACTAAATTTTTCTGAAATAAAATAAAAAACTATTAAATACATTATTGATGTTATAACCGTAAGCGGGATAATTTTTCTTAAAAAAATAGGAAATCCTTTAATCAAATTTTTATTTATTTCACTAATTAAACTTAGGGAGTGTCTTATAGAATGAAGTAAACAGAAATAAATTGTGAAAGCCAATATTGGATTAAAAAAATAGTTTAAAATAATTACTGAAAAACTATCTAAAAAAAG
The DNA here is from genome assembly GCA_902525935.1 of uncultured Pelagibacteraceae bacterium. Taxonomy (GTDB): domain Bacteria; phylum Pseudomonadota; class Alphaproteobacteria; order Pelagibacterales; family Pelagibacteraceae; genus Pelagibacter. Next base: position 12,613 of record CABZJA010000001.1, read on the forward strand.
AATTGATCTTAAATCATTATTATTACCTCTATATAAATAAAAATTACTAAGTATTGATAATATAACTAAAGCAACTAAAAAGTTATTAGCCACAATATTTTCATCTATTGAGAAATTTAACATTTTAAAAATCTCGATTGTCTCACTTTTGTGAAATAGTAGGGGTGCCGAGATAATCAATGATCCTTTAATGAAATAAAAAATTTCTAAGAAATTAATATTTTTTTTTTCGATGAAATCACTGTCTTCTTTACCAAAATGATATGCCGCAATTATTAAGAAAAGTGAAAGTAATAATATTGGATTTAAGATCCATATTAAAATAACAAAAATAGCAATACCTATATAACCTAAATAGAAAACTTCAGTATTTTTAATTTTATAAATTTTTAAAAGTTTTTTACCCTTTTCATGATCTAGAGCACCATGAGAGATGCCAATTGTAAGAATTAAAAAAAAACTAAAAAGTATAAATGAATTATCTCTTAATACTTCAAAGGCAGAAAAAAAAATACAAATATTGAAAAAAATAATGGAATGTAAAAAATTTATTTTTTTTATCATTATTTAAAAACAGCTTTAATAAAAATCCATTTTGGCATCTTTAATATAATGGATAAGTCCTCGAAAATATTGCTTTTATTGGAAAGGAAATTAATTACTGTTTTTGACTTGCTTTTAAACATTTTGAAGAAAATATTTGGCATGATCTCTGGCTTGTCAGCTAGGACTTTCAAAAAAACATTATCTAAAAACTTATACTTACTTTTTATATTGAAAGCTCTAGTTTCGGTTATTTTATCAATGTTTTGGGTAATATATTCTGCTTGCTCTTGAATATTTAGGAAAGTATAGCCAGTACTTAAACGTGTCATACCTCCAGCAGTTCCAATATTAATCGTATTATTATCGTTTTTAAATTTTGGATAAAATAATGGTATAGCCCCAACTTCTTTGTAATTAATTTTATATTTTTTTAATTTTAAAGTGTTTTCAATATAATCAATAATTTGTTTATCATAATCTTTTTCACTATCATCTTCCATTTTTGAAAGCCACGTAGTTTCGACTAAAGCTGATTTTTTTGAATAGGGTAGTGTATAGAAAAAATGTACACTTTTTTTTTGATCACAATCAAAGTCCATTAAATTCATTATTTGATCATCAAAAAAATCTTTTTCAGTTTCAATCTCAACACCCTGAAAGTGTTGCCATAAATTAGAAACTTTATTCTCAAGATTTGGTAGACTGTTAAATAAAATTGCGTTTTCAGTATTTACTTCACCAATATCTTTAAAGAATTGAATATTTGGATTTTTATTGATTTTATTTAAAATCTTTTTGTAGAATAGTCCACTATCAATACTTTCGTAAGGAGTTTCTTTACAATCTTTATATTCAACATTTCCTTTAAAATTGATTGTATAATCTTTCCACCTTTTTTTTACACAGTCATCAAACTTGTGAGGTACAGTTTTCCAGTATGACCAAGTTTTATCTCTTTTATATTCATCTCTTTTTTCAATAATTGCTAAAGTCTTATTTTTAAGTTTATCGTGATACTCTAACTCGTAAGCCAATGTTAAGCCTGCACAGCCGCCTCCAATAATTATGTAATCAAAATCTTTCATTATACTCAATATCTTGCATTATTATTTCATGCTCTTTTATTGTAAGTTTTTTATCTTCTTTTACAAAATATAATTTAATTAAATCACCAATAGATAGCATTGTATGTAAGACTTTTTCCAAATTGTTTACATAAATTTTTCCTGATTTATTATAATTTTCTAAGTTTTCTTTTTTTAAGATTTCATTTCCAATTTGTCTATATACTCGTCTTGCAACTAAAATTGAAAATCTTAAAAAGAATGGAATTTTTTTAATTGATATAAAAGAATTATTATAAAACTTGTCAGCAATTTTTAGAATTCTTTTAATTTCATCAAAATTCTTTTTTATATAAAACCTATTATTGCTTTCATCTTCAATAACATCTCTTGAAATATTAGTTAATTGCATTGCAATACCTAAGTCAATTGCTCCTAAAAGTGCTGATCTTTCTTTAACATTTAAAATTTTTGCCATCATTAATCCAACTGTTCCAGCCACTCTATATGAATAAACATATAGATCTTTGTCAGTGTTTATTTCTACTTTTGATTTTATATCAGCCTCTACTCCATCGAATAAATCATCAATTATTTTTGGTGATATTTCAAATTTATTTATTAAAGCCCACATGTTTTTAATTATTTGATTATTTTCATTCTTAAATTTGAAATCTTGTTTGAAAGTATTGAAATTTTTTAATTTCGTATCAAGATCACCTTTTTCATCTGCTAAATTGTCTATATATCTACAAAAATCATATAAATTAGAACATTCAGAGTAGACTTGTTTTGGCAAAAAGAAACCCGCCCAATTAAAAGATTTAGCATATATCGACAAATAATTTTGTCCATTCATCACAAAATTTTATCTAAGACCTTGGCAGATGATAGGACTCCTGGTACACCAGCTCCAGGATGAGTGCCCGCTCCAACAAAATATAAACCATCATAAACCTCAGATTTGTTATGAAATCTAAAGTATGCTGATTGAGAAAATTTGGGCTGAATTGAAAAACCCGAGCCATATTTTGTATTTAATTCTTTTTCAAAATAATCAGGAGTTAAATAAAAATCATCTACAATATTTTCTCTTAAATTAGGTAATAAACTTTTTTCCATTTTATCTATTACAAGTTTTTTTAGACTCTCACCTTCGACTGACCAATCGATTCCTGACTTATTATTAGGTACAGGCACTAATACATAAAAGCAATCATGGTCTTTTGGTGCCATACTCGAGTCAGTCGCGGTAGGTCTATGTAGGTAATAGCTTATATCGCTATTTAATTTTTTGTTTACAAATATATCATCCAAGTGTTCTTTGTACTTATCACCAAACTTTATAGTATGATGTTCAACATTTTCATATTTTTTCTTTGTTCCAAAGTAATAAACAAACAATCCCATTGAATATTCCATTCTATTTATCTTCCAATTAAATAAAGTGTTATATTTTTGATTGTTAAGCATTTTGGAATAAACACCAGGAGGATCTGCGTTACAAACTACTTTATCTGCTTTAATTTCCTCATCTTCGCTTGTCACAACTCCGATAACTTTTTTATTTTCTGTAAGCAAGTTTTTAACTTCTTTACCTTTAATAATTGTAACATTTTCTTCTAACATCAATTTCTCAAATCCTTTTATGATTTGTCCTGTTCCACCCATAGAATAATGAATTCCCCATTTTTTTTCTAAATATAAAATTAGTCCATATATAGAGGTTGTTGTAAAAGGGTTCCCACCTACCAATAATGGGTGCATACTAAATAACCTTCGTAGTTTTTCATTTTCAATAAAACCACCAACCAAAGAATAAACAGATTTATAACTTTTTAGTCTTAGCAACGCAGGAATTTGCTTAAACATAAATGAAGGTTTATCAAATGGTACATCTGATAATTCTGAATAACCTTTATCAAATATTTTTTTTGTAAATTTAAGTAAATTTCTGTAACCCAAAACATCTTTATGATTAATTAATGCAATTTGTTCTTCCATTTTCTTTTCATCTGCTGAATAATCAAAATGGCTTCCATCTTCAAAAACAAATCTATACCAAGTATCCAAATTTTTTATTTTTATATAATCATCTGGATTTTTATTAAAAAGTTCAAAAATTTCATAAATTAAATAAGGAGCAGTTATTACTGTTGGTCCACCATCATAAGTAAACCCATTACTCTTAAATACTCTAGCTCTTCCTCCTAAATCTTTTTGTTTTTCAATTAAAGTAACTTTATGACCTTTTGCCCGAAGTCTAAGAGCTGCTGCTATACCACCAAAACCTGATCCAATTACAATTGAATTCATATTACTTAATTTACATTATTTTTATAAAATTTGATAAACTATCTTAGTTTAAGAACTGATTTTCTTTAATTCTGTCTTTGTTTCTTCTAGATTTTTATTAAACAAGTTGTCCAGTTTAGACTTATCAACAGATGTTGTAATAATTTTTTTTACAGATTCTACAGCAATGTTAATTGATGTATCTTTAATTTCTTTAATGGCATTATCTTTCATTTGAGAGATTTTAGTTTCTGCTAGACTTTTCTTTAGTTCTGCAGATTTATGAAATTTGTCATTCATTTCAATTACAAATCTTTCAATTTCATCTTTTGACTCTTTCATTATCTCTTCACTCTCAATTTTTGCACTATTTAGTTTTTTTTGCGCCTCATCTAATAGTCTTTTAGATTCAGCTCGTAGTTTTTCACTTTCATTGATTTCATTTTTGATATCAGTAATCATTTTGCTTAATAAATTATTAACATTTTGTGGAACTTTTAAATAAATTAGGGCTCCAAAAAATATTACAAAAGATACTGCTACCCAAAATGTTGCATCAAATGCCATTATGTTTTTCCATTTCTTTTTTAGAAAGATCTTCGACTATGGCTGAAAGACTACTTTTATTTATATCTTCACCAATTAATTGTTTAATTAGATCAGAGGATGTCTCAGTTGCAATTTTAGTAACCTTCTCTTGAGATGTTTTTTTTAATTGGTCTATTTCTTTTTCAGCCTTTATTATTTCTTGTTCAATATCCTTTTCTAAAGATAATCTTTTATTGTTTATATCGTCCAAAACTTTTTGTCTTTCGCTATTAAAGACGTTTTTCGCTTCAACTTTTGTATCATTTATAATTTTATCAAATTCTTTAACTTTTTTTTCAGCCTCTTCCCTTTGCTTATCTGCAGTTTCTATATTCTCTAAGATTTGAGATTTTCTGGTTTCAAGATTGTTACTAATCTTTGGTAGTATGAACTTAGATAAAATTATAAACAATAATCCAAAAGTAAGTACTAACCAAAAAATTTGAGATATCCAAAATTCAGGATTAAGCTGTGGCATACCTCCACTTTCAGCGCTTTGAGCGCTATAAGTAAAGATAAGACTTAAATTTAAAAATTTAAAAATTATCTTCTTCAACATTAATTAAAACGCGAAAAGAATAATTAATGCAACAACTAGTCCAAATAAACCAGTAGCTTCCGCTAATGCAAAGCCTAATAGCAAGTTTGGAAACTGCTTTTGAGCTGCAGATGGATTTCTCATTGCACCTGAAAGATAATTTCCAAAAATTATCCCAATTCCAACTCCTGCACCCGCAAGTGCAATTGCTGCTAGTCCTGCTCCTATCATTTTTGCTGCTTCTAATTCCATTATATCCTCCTTATGTTAATTAATGGTGTAAATTTAATGCATCATTCAAATAGATACATGTTAAAATTGCAAACACATATGCTTGAAGAAAAGCAACTAATATCTCCAAACCTGTTAAAGCAACTGAAAAACCCAGTGGTAGCCATCCTCCAACAATCCCTAAGCTAACTACGAAACCTCCAAAAACTTTCATCATTGTATGGCCTGCCATCATATTTGCAAACAATCTAACTGATAAACTAATTGGTCTACTTAAGTATGAAATTATTTCTATAACAACTATTAATGGCAACAAAACCATTGGAACTCCACTTGGTACAAAAAGTTTTAGGTATCCAAGTCCATGTTTAATAAATCCAATTACTGTTACTCCTATAAATATAAATGCTGCTAATACAAAGGTTACAATGATGTGGCTAGTGACAGTAAAAGAGTACGGTATCATCCCAAACATGTTACAAAATAAAACAAACATGAATAAAGAAAATATGAAAGAAAAGTAAGGCTTAGCTTTCGATCCAGCTGTATCACTTATCATTTTTGAAATAAAAGAGTAACTGAGTTCTGCAAGTAATTGAATTTTATTTGGTATAATCGATCTCTTTGTACCCAAATTAAAGATGATTAATATTGCTAATGAACTTATGACCATAAACAAACTCGCGTTTGTGAATGAAATATCTATGCTATTTATTTTAATTTCTGGACCAATCCGGTACACATTGAATTGGTACATTGGGTTTGCTGCCATTTGCCTACTATTTTTGCATTTTTTTTGCTGATCTAATAACGTTCATAATTCCAGCTATTACACCAATAAAAAAAAATATTAAAATTAACCATGGTTTAGTACCAAACCAATTGTCTAAAATAAACCCAATAATTGTCCCAACAGCTACTGCAGATACCAATTCAGTGCTCATTTTAAAGGCTGACCCCATACTTGAGCCTTTATTTCCATCTTCAGATTTTTTGTCTTTATCGGTTTTATTTTTTGCAATTTTTAGGCGAGTTTTAAACTGTTCTTCATCCATTATTAAGCAACCATACTCTCTGCTTTTTGAAGATCTACAGCAACTAGTTGGCTAATTCCTTTTTCTGGCATTGTTACGCCATATAGTCTGTCCATTTTAGACATGGTTAGAGCGTGGTGAGTTACAATAATAAATTTTGTTGATGTAATTTTAGTTAGTTCCATCAAAAGATTGCAAAATCTTGTTACATTTGCATCATCGAGAGGTGCGTCTACTTCATCTAGAACGCATATCGGAGCTGGATTAGTAAGAAACACCGCAAAGATTAAAGATAAAGCTGTCAGGGCTTGTTCACCTCCAGATAATAAAGTTATTGATTGCAATCTTTTTCCTGGTGGACTTACTAACATTTCTAATCCTGCATCTAAAGGATCATCAGAGTCTACTAGTTCTAGCTTCGCGCTACCTCCATTAAATAGTTTGGTATAAACTTCATTGAACTTTCTATTTACTTTTTCAAAAGCATCTAGAAGTCTTTCCCTACCTTTCTGATTTAGTTCAGTAATACTTTCTTTTAATTTTATAATTGCAGTTACTAAATCTTGTCTATCTTTTTCCATTTTTTTAATTTCATCTTCATATTTTGAAGTTTCTTCATCTGCTCTTAAGTTGACTGAGCCTAATTTTTCTCTTTCCCTTTTTTTTTCATCAAGCAATTCTTCTTGTGTTACTGTATCTGGATATTCAGATGCATCTTTTAAATTTGAAAAATTTAGTATCTCTTCTTCTTTTAGATTAAGTTCTGTTGATACTCTTTCTAACAAGTCATTTCTTCTTTTATTCAAACCATCGATTGTTGCTCCAGAGCTTGCCTTTCGCTCTCTTATTTCAATAGACTCTTCCTTTGTTGTATTAAGATTGCTTCTTAATTCGTTAATTTCTTTATCTAGCTCATTTATTAATATTTCATTACCACTTTTTTCTTTTTCAGAAATTCTTAAACTTTCAGATATTTGTCCTTTTCTTTCAGCTTGTGTTTGAGGTTGTTTTTCTAGGCCGTCTAATTTTTTTTGTTGAGTATCTTTTCTATTATTTAATTCATTAATCATTTTTTCAGAATTTACCAATAAGTTTTTCCAACTTTCTATTTCTTGGTCAATTATTTTAATTCTTTCACTTCTCTTAATTGATTCTTTTTTAATATTTTGATTTGCACTAAAAGCTTCAGCATACTCTTCTTGTAGACTTTTGATTTCTTCGTTTTTCTTAGTAACTGTCATCGCCAAATCATCATCATGCATTTCATTAATTTTCATTTTTAAAAATGAAAGATTTATTTTGCACTCATCTATTAAATTAGTTGCCCCATTGATGTTATTCTCTGATAGCATTTCTTTTGCTTTTTCTAATTGATTACTTGCTAAATCGATAGTTTCTGAGTTCTTTTTTAAAGTATCAAGGTTTAAATTTTCTAGTATTCTCTCTAATTTATCCTGCTCGTCTTTTAATTTACTTTTTGCATTTATAAGATCTAAACCAGACAATTTTTCAGTTTCATAGTATTTGGAGTCGGTTGTAATTAAATTTTCTTTTTCTTCTCTAAGTCTTTTTTCATTAGAGTTTGCATCAATAATTATGCTTTTTTCTCTGACAATATCCTCATCAATTACACCTAAAGCCTTTCTAATTGATTGTATTTCATCATTAACCCTGTCTTTTTCCTCATCTAAACTTTTTAGTTCTAGATTTAATCTTTGAATTTTTGATAAGTTTTCTTGATTTTTTTCTCTTATAGGATTTACATTTTTATTCTTTTCAATAATTTTCACGCTTAAATCCTCTAATTTATCATTGAAGGACTTAACTTGATCATCAGCCTCATTGTTGATCTCATTCTCTACTTTAATTTCATTATCAATTTCTAAAAGACGTAAATAATATAAACCTGCCACAACTTTTTTTATTTCTTCTGAAATAGATTTGTATTTTGCAGCCTCTTCAGCTTGCTTTTGCAAATTTGCTAATTGTCTTTCCTGTTGTCTTCTTAATTCATCTGCCCTTTTTAAATTATTTTCTGCCGCGCCTAATCGTAATTCTGCTTCGTGTCTTCTAACATGTAAACCTGCTATACCAGCTGCTTCTTCTAGGATAGCTCTTCGATCAGAAGGTTTTGCCGTTACCAATGCTCCAATTCTACCTTGACTAATAATCGAAGGTGAATGAGCACCTGTCGATAAATCTGCAAATAACATCTGAGCATCTTTAGCTCTGACTTCTTTCCCATTTATATAAAATTTTGAGCCTTTGTCTTTTTCTATTTTTCTTCTTATTTCGATTTCATCGAGCTCATTATATTGTAGAGGACCATCTTTATTTTCATTTGATAAGCTCACTAAAACTTCTGCAATATTTTTTGATGGTTTGTTTGAAGTTCCAGAAAATATAACGTCTTCCATTCCTGAACCTCTCATACTTTTTGCTGATGTCTCACCCATACACCATCGCAACGACTCCACTATATTTGATTTGCCACAACCGTTTGGACCAACTATCCCAGTTAAACCTTCTTCGATCAGAAAATTTGTTTTTTCAGCAAAAGACTTAAATCCATTTAGTTGGATTTTTTTAAATTCCATTCACTGACTTATATCAGTTTTTCAATGTATTTTTTTAATTTTTTGTAGTTTGAGTGATTTTCAAACTTTTTTCCGTTAATTATGACTGTAGGAGTAGCATTCACTTTATACTTTTTAACACCTTCGATTCGGTCTTCTAAAATATGATCCTCTATTTTTTTATCCGCCAAGCACTTATCAAAATCAAGATTATATTCAGTGTTATCAATAAATTTTTTCATTGCTTGATTTGCCTCTAATTCATTTTTTCCTTTGATCCACTTATCTTGATTTAAATATAAATGATGCAAAATTTCATGCTCACCATCATTTTTACAATGCGCTAATTTAGTTGCATTAAATGCAATGATATCTAATGGAAAGCTTTTAAATTCTATTGAAATCAATCCTTTATCAATAAAATCTTCTTTTAATTTAGGATATATATTTTTATGAAAATTTGCACAATGACTACAAGTTAATGATTCAAAAACCATTAACTTAACTTTAGAGTCTGCACTTCCAACTAAAATTGGTTTAACTTCAGAATTAGCATTAATGATATTAAAAAAAATTAAAATTGAGATAAAAATTATTTTTTTCATTTTATTTTAAAATGTTTACTTAGCTCTAGAAGTGAATTTTTTATTTTATCATTTTTAATGTTATTTATGCTCTTTATATGTTTATTTTTTGTCGCATTAATAGCTGTATTTCTGTGGCTTTCTTTAATTTTTCCATCAAATGTATTCAATTTAATGTCATCTAAAACATGATAGCCAAAAAAAACATTAATTTTTTTTATTATTTCTTTTTTAGAATACTCAACATCAACTTCATTTCCCCTCTTTACTAAAATATTTAAACGACTTCCCGATAACTTATTTGAACTTTTGTATGACTTAGGAAAGCTCACTTTAAATAAATCTTTACCTACTAAATATTTCCAATTGTCTAAAGTTTCATTATAAATTTTACCTTTTTTACTAATTATTCTTTTTGCCTCTGTGGGTAAAGTATCTTTAAAAGATCTTAAACCTTGAATGGAATTATATCTCTGCTTAGTATTATATTTTTGACTCATATGAATAATAAAAACATACCAAATAAAATTCTACATTGGTACGATAATAATAAAAGAATTTTACCTTGGAGAAAAAAAGTTTCTCAGAAGCAAAAAGAATTTTTTACGTTTGTTAGTGAATTTATGTTGCAGCAAACTCAAGTAAAAACTGTTATTCCTTATTTTGAAAAATTTGTAAAACAAATTCCAACCTTTCAATCATTGGCAGAAGTTGATGAAAAGATCTTAATGAAACATTGGGAAGGCCTTGGTTATTATTCAAGAGCAAGAAATCTAAAAAAAAGTGCAATTAAAATTCTTAAAGATTTCAATGGTAAGTTGCCAAAATCTTATGAAAAGTTAGTACAATTACCAGGTGTTGGTGAATATACATCTAAAGCAATAATGTCTATAGCATTTAACATTAGAACTATCGCTTTAGATGGAAATGTAGAGAGAATTCTTAAAAGAACTCTATATTTAAAAAAGCAGAATGAAATATCTAAAGATTTTTTAAAAACAAAAATTAATTTTTTTGGACTGTCCGATCGTGCTAGCGATTACTCACAAGCAATTATGGAAATAGGTGCTTTAATTTGTAAACCAAAAAATCCAATTTGTAATGAATGTCCATTAAGTAAAAATTGTATATCTTTAAAAAAAAATGATTTTGAGTTAACTAAAATTAATAAAGAAATAAAAACTAAATATTTTGAAGCGACTATCTACAAAAAACAAAATAATTATTTATTGGTTAAAAATGATAAATTTAAATTTTTAAAAAATATGCCAATTTTTCCTATGACTGAAGTTCGAGAAAGTAAGTATAATTATTCAAATAATAAAAAAATTAATATAAAATTATCTAATATGGAAATGAAAATTTTGTTAAATAACTCAAAAAGACCTCCAAAGATTAAAAATAAAATATTAATTAAAAAAGATAAATTAAGCTCAGAAATAATTCCATCATTTACTAAAAAAATATTTTATACCATCTCAAAATCTGAATGAAAAAAGTTGCAATTGTTGGAGCTGGTATATCTGGTTTGTATCTTGCAAATGAATTAAACAAAAATACTAAAATAGACTATAAAATCTTTGAAAAAAAAGATTACCTTAATTTAAATGAAGGTTATGGCATTCAACTTTCAGTTAATAGTATTAATTTGTTGAATAAAATCGGATTTAAAAATATTTCAGCATCAGATGTTTATTATCCAACAAAAGTTAATTTTTTCCAGGCTAATAATATTAAAAAGATTTGTGAAATTGATTTAAAGCAATTCAACAATGTAAACGACCGTTACACAACACTTAAAAGATCAACATTAATAAAGTTTTTAATTGGCAAAATCCCTGAAGAAAAAATTCAATTTAAAGCCGATATTCAAAATATAGAATATAATGAAAAAATAAAAATTTCTTGGAATAATAAGAATGAAAGTTTCGATTATATCGTAATTGCAGATGGTGTTTTTTCAAAATTAAAATCTCAAATATCTAATAATCATTTAAACCCAATTTTTAATGGGAACATTGCTTTAAGGGCGAATTTAAAACAACATGAAAAAGATAATATTTCTGTATATATGGGGTCAAATTTTCATTATGTAACTTATCCTGTAAATCAAAAACTTGAATACAATTTCGTTGCTATAATCAAAAAGAAGCTAACTACTAACGAAATTGAAGATAAAAACATTCTTAATTCAGAAACATTTATAAAATCTCTAAAAGACCTTATTTCAAAAAATTCTATTATAAATTTGGAAAATTTAGTTAACATGAAGTGTTTTCCTGTGTTTGTGAGCAATGGATTACCCACATTAAAATATCAAAATACTTTTTTGAGTGGAGATGCTTTATTTGCTTTTCCACCTTCTTTTGCACAAGGTGCTTCTCAAAGTATTGAAACAGCAAATGGTATTTTAGAAAATATTACAAATTCAAATAATATTTATAAAGATAAGATAAAAAAAATATTACTTGTAAATAAAAGATCTAAACTAAATCATTTTGCCTTCCACTTAACTAATCCAATAATAATATTAATTAGAAATTTTGTTTTGAAATTTTTATCAAAAAATAAAAAATTTCTAGAGAGCTATCTTGGAAAAATTTATAGAAATTAATTAGTTGGCCTTAGTCTTTGCCTCAAATCATCAATTGGTTTGAATGAGTTACCTGATTTATAATACCAAAAAGTCCAACCATTACAGCTTTCAGCACCTAATATTTGTGCAGCAACTTTATGTATTGATCCTTCTGATTTCCGATATTTTATACTACCATCAATCATAATTTTAGCATTGATTTGCTTTTTTTGATCAAAAATTTCAGTTCCAGGTTTAATAATTCCTAATTCAACTAAAGATCCAAATGGAACTCTTGGTTTAGATCTATTACTTTTTATAGTATCTAAATATTCATCTTCTATAATTTTTGTATTTTTAATTCTTTTACTTGCAGCTTCAAAATAGTTTTTTTCTTTTTCTACCCCAAAATAATTTCTACCTAACTTTTTGGAAACTACAGCAGTAGTTCCTGTACCAAGAAATGGGTCCAATATTAAATCACCTTTATTAGAGGATGCTAATATAATTCTGTGCAATAAAGACTCTGGCTTTTGTGTTGAGTGAACTTTATTTCCATTATTTTTAAGTCTTTCTTTTCCATTACATATAGGTAAATTCCATGTAGATCTCATCTGTAGATCATCGTTTAAACATTTAAGTGATTGATAATTAAAAGTATATTTTGAGCCTTCACTTTTTGATGCCCATATAAGTGTTTCGTGCGCATTCGTAAAACGTGTTCCTCTAAAATTTGGCATAGGGTTATTTTTGTTCCAAATCACATCATTTAGTATCCAAAAACCTAAATCTTGCATTTTTGAACCAACTCTAAAAATATTATGATAACTTCCTATGACCCATATAGATCCATCTTTTTTTAAAATTCTTTTACATTCTTTAAGCCATTGAACTGAAAACTCATCGTAACTTTTAAAACTATCAAATTTATCCCATGCATCGTCTACAGCATCGACTTTAGATCTATCAGGTCGACTTAATTCTTTTTTCAGTTGAAGGTTGTAAGGTGGATCTGCAAATACCAGATCAAAACTTTCAGCAGGAATTTTTTTTAATTCCTTAATACTATCTCCATTAATAATTTTATTTTTTATGTCTGAAATGATCATTTTATATTTTTGAATTAGACTCCAGTCAGGTGTCTACGTCAACCTGTGATTGAATTTATTGATTGATAATTGTTATGATTATTTTTTAAGACTCAACATCTTGTGTATTGGTCTGAAGGTTTTTCTATGAAATCTAGTCACTCCAAATTTTTTAATAGCATTAATATGATCCTTAGTTCCATAACCTGCATTATTGTCCCAGCCGTATTTTTTAAAAGAAAAAGACATCTTTTTCATTAGCTTATCTCTTTCGACTTTAGCAATAATCGATGCGGCTGAAATTTCAGGAATTTTTTCATCACCTTTTACAATAGTTTTAATAACGTAATTTTTTAAGTCTGGTGGTTTATTACCGTCTATTAAAACTTTTTTAGGTTTCAATTTGAGTTTCTTAATTGCTCTTTTCATTGAAAGTAGGCTAGCATTTAAAATATTAATTTTTTCAATTTCCTTTATTGATGCAGAACCTAACGCCCAAAGTGAATTTTTTTTTATATATTTAGCTAAAGTTTCCCTCTGAATTTTGTTAAGTTTTTTTGAATCTTTAAGAATTTTTCTATTAATTTCTTTATTTAATATAACAGCAGCTGCATAAACTGGTCCTACAAGGCTTCCTCTTCCAACCTCATCAACCCCAGCAATAATTTTTTTCATATAAAATATTATTAAAAATTTAAATCTCTAAACCAGTTTCATCCATTTTTTTTCTAATTTCTTTAAGATCGGCCCAAGAATATTTTTTTTGCTCTGATTGTCTTAGCAGATATGCTGGGTGAAAAGTTATCATTGTTAAATATGTTTTATTATTAATTATTACTTCCTTCCATTTTCCTCTTTCTTTAGAAATTTTAATTTTATTACTGAAGAGCGCTTCCATTGCTGTGCTTCCCATTAAAATAAGTATTTCTGGATTTATAATCGAAATATGTTTTCTTAAATATTCAGAGTATCTATTTATTTCTGTTATTTCAGGTTTTCTGTTATTTGGGGGTCTATAATTTACAACATTAGTTATATACACGTTAGTTCTATCTAAATTAATAGCTTTCAACATTTTATTTAAAAGCATTCCCGCATCACCAACAAAAGGTTTTCCTAATTCATCTTCTTTTTGTCCAGGTCCTTCACCTACAATCATTATTTTTGAAGATGAATTTCCATCACTGAAAACAAGATTTTTTGCACTATTTTTTAGTTCACAATCTTCAATTTTTTCTATTTCAACTCTAAGTTTTGCTAATTCTACAGATTTTTCCTCATTAGAAACATTATTTTTAAATCTATTTATTGGCTCATCACTAAATTCATACTCAATACCTAGTTCGTTTAATAAATCATTATCAAATATGTCATTTTGATTTTTTTCATTTAAAGTCATAAAGTAAAATATGTTCTTAAAAATTTTTTGTTTTACAATATTAATTCTATATCAAACAAATCTCTATTCAAAATCAACAAATGAAAAAGAATTCAACCAGAAGTATCTATCAAATTATCTTTCGGCATTATTATCATTTGATAACCAGAAAAATAATGATGCTCTTAAGTTTTTTGAAAATTCAAAAATATTAATTCAATCACATGATAGTTTTTTGCAAGAATATGTATTTTCTTTACTTTTAGATGGACAGGTTAAAAAAGCAATTAAACAGGTAAAATATTCTAATACTTCAATAGGAGGAGATTTTTTTGAGGGAAATTTATTATTACTTTTAGATAGCATTAATAAGAAAAAGTTTAAACAAGCAGCTTTGAAGCTAAAAAAATTAGAAAAGTTCAAAGAGGACGACTCATACAAATTTATAATTTATTCTAGCTTAAAAAGTTACATTGACCTTTTTATATATAAAAAATCTGACATTGTTGAGCAATTTGGAAAATTAGATTTGATAAACATGGCTTTTCAAAATTGTTATTTAAATTCCAAAAAAACTGAGACTTATTTTTTAAATTTAATTAACGATCCTCAAAGTGATTACTCTAGATACACTTTATTTTATTTGAGTAACGAAGTTTCTAATAATGACTTTGCAACAGCTGATAGCTTTGCCAATACAATAGACCCTTTGAGAAGTAGTTTGCTTATTTCACAAGTAAAAAAATGGATCGATGAAAAAAAATACGAAAAATTAACACAACATTTTTCATGTCAAAATGAGAATGATATTTTGGCTGAATTTTTTTTCCTGATATCTAATTTTTATTCGTCTCAAAATAGATTTGATTACTCAAACATATATTTAAATATATCAAATTATTTAAATCCAAAATTTTATTTTAATTTATCTCTAATAGCTGAAAACTATCAGTCTAATAATAATTATGATCTAGCAAAAAAAACTTTTGAAAAATTTGATGATAAAGACGAAATATTTTTTTGGTATAAAACAAAGAAAATTGCAAGAATTATAGCAGAGGAAGAAAATTATGATGCAAGTTTGAACTATATATTAAAAAATCTTGAAAAATTTAATAATAAATCGACAAAGATGATTTATGATTTGGCAAACATTTACAAAAACTTTAAAAAATATGATGAGGCTATAAATTATTATACTTTAGCGTTAAAAAATTTGGATAAAGATTCTATGGCTTATGCAGATGTTCTTTATCGCAGAGGTGGAGCGTATGAAAGATTAAAAAATTATGATTTGGCAGATAAGGATTTACTAAATTCTATTAAAATTAGACCTGATGAACCGTATACACTTAACTATCTCGCTTATAGCTGGTTAGAAAGAGGATATAAAATTGAAGAAGCAATAGAAATGTTAAATCAAGCTTACAAAGGGAAAGAAGAAGACCCTTACATAACAGACTCAGTTGGTTGGGGTTACTATTTGACAGGAAATTATATTGTAGCAGAAAAATATTTAAGAAAAGCTGTTGAATTGTTACCAAGCGATCCTGTTGCAAGTGATCATTATGGAGATGTTCTTTGGCAATTAAATAGAAAAATTCAAGCTAATTATTTTTGGAAAAGTGCTTTAAATAGCGATGAAGCAGATGAAGAACTAAAAATTAAAGTTAAGGAAAAAATATATAATGGCTTAAATAATAATTCTTAAATGAAGTTTCATAAAATAAAATCTTTTGCAAAAGTAAACTTAACATTAAAAATTCTAAATAAATATTCAAATGGTTACCATAAAATTGAAAGTTTAATATCTAAGATAAATTTGGCCGATGAGATTTTAATAAAAGAGATAAAAAGTTCAAAAAATAGAATATCGTTTAGTGGGAAATTTTCCTCAAATATCTCAAATACAAATACAATTTCAAAATTACTAAAAATCTTAAATAAACAAAATTATATTCAAAATAAAAAATTTAATATCAAAGTAAAAAAAAATATACCCCAGTCCTCTGGTATGGGAGGAGGATCAATGAATGCAGCATCCATTTTGAACTATTTATTTAAAAAAAGAATAATTAAAACTACAAAAAATAATTTAATAAAAATTGCTAATAAAGTTGGTTCAGATGTAATTTTGGGTCTTTATGAGAGTCCAATGATACTACAAGGGCAAAATATAAGTAAAATAAATAAAAAATTAAATTTTCATTTATTAATAATAAAGCCTAATTTTGGATGCTCTACTAAGATGATTTATGCAAAACACAAAGGATTTTCAAAGAGCCTTTTCAATAAATCAAACAAGATTGACAGACAAGATCTATTAAAAGTTTCGAATAACGATTTAGAGAGAGCAGCTTTTAATAAATATCCAATTTTAAGAAAGATCAAAAGTTACTTGCAAAATTTAGATAATATTTACTTTGCAAATATGACAGGGTCGGGTTCTACTATAATTGGTTATTTTTTAACCAAAAATGCGGCAATAAAAGCTCAAAAAAAATTAAAAAATAAATATAAAAACTATTGGTGTATTTACTCTAAAACTATATAAAGCTTTTTTTTTGTGTTATACGAAAAACATCTTGGGGTGTAGCCAAGTGGTAAGGCAGCGGTTTTTGGTACCGCCATTCCTAGGTTCGAATCCTAGCACCCCAGCCATTTATGAAAGCATTACTTAAAAAAATTTTTCAAAACAAAAAAATTTCAAGCGATAAAGATCTCAAATTTGAAGATTTAAAAAATAATACAGGATTATATAAAATATTTGGTGCAATAAATAAATACAATGAAACTAGCGAGATTAGATATGTTGGTGGTTGTGTAAGAAAAATTTTAAATGATGAAAAAACAGATGATATCGACCTTGCAACTAATTTAACTCCCGATCAGGTTAAGCAATGCTTAGATAAAAACCAAATAAAATTTTTTGAAACAGGAATTGAACATGGCACAATCACAGCAGTAATTGATGATCAAAATTTTGAAATTACAACATTAAGAAAAGATGTAAAAACAGATGGAAGGCATGCTGTCGTAGAATATACAACTAATTGGAAGGAAGATTCATTAAGGAGAGATTTTTCAATAAATTCAATATATTCAGATTTAGAAGGGAATCTGTATGATCCAAATTTTGGTTATAAAGATTTAAATGTTGGAATAATTAAATTTATTGGTGATCCAGAAACTAGAATCAAAGAAGATTATTTAAGAATTATTAGATATTTAAGATTTTATACTGAATATAGCAAAATCGATCATGAAATTAATATTATAAAAATCATTAAAAAAAATATTGAAGGTTTGGGAAAAATATCAAAAGAAAGACAATTCAGTGAATTAAAAAAAATTCTCAAATTGGATAACTTTTTAAAGTTATTTAAAAATAAAACCTCTTGTGAATTATTTGCATTAATTTTCCCTCAACTAAAAAATTTTAAAAAATTGAGCAAGTTATTAAAATCACAAGAAAAGATATTAAAAAATAAAAGTTTAAATTTCGTAATTTCTTTTCTTGTAATCGATGAAACCGACAATTCTGACTATTTTGTATATAAATATAATTTACCCAATGATTTAAAAAATAAAATTAATTTTCTAAAAAATAATTCGCTCAATAAAGATAGTACTGAAGTTTTTAATAAGAAAGAATTACAAAAAATATTTTATTATGAGGGTAAATCTAGCACAATAGATTTAATTGATTTCAATTTGTTATATTTTAAACAAAGTAAAAAACTTTCAGAATTAAAAAATTATTTTGAAAAATTAGATAAACCGGAATTTCCAATAAAAGCTCAGTTATTAATAAATGATTATGGATTAAAGGAGGGAAGGGAATTGGGTCAAAAATTAAAAAATTTAGAAATGAAATGGATTGAAAATAATTTTAATTTATCAAAAAAAGATATGGAAAAAGTTTTATCAAATTAAACGTATTTTACGTCTACTATCTCAAAATTTTTTGTCCCTGCTGGTGTATTTATCCCTACAAGATCCCCTTTGTTTTTACCTATGAGACCTTTTCCTATTGGTGATTGAAAATAAAGAAGCTTTTGTTTTAGATCTGCCTCGTCTTTACCAACAATTTTGTAATTTATTTTTTCATTTGTATCTAAATTTTGTAGGTAGACTGTTGATCCAAATATAACTTTTCCATCATTACTAATCTTGGTGATATCAATTACATTTGCTCTCGCAATTAAATCCTCAACTTCCTGGATTCTTCCCTCGTTATGTGATTGCTGTTCTTTTGCAGCATGATATTCAGCATTTTCTTTCAAATCTCCATGTGATCTTGCTTCAGCAATGGCTGCAACAATTTCGGGTCTCTTTTTTTCTTTTAAAAAAATTAATTCACTTTTTAATTTTTCTAATCCTTCAGTAGTAATTGGTTCTTTATCCATAATTTACCATTTAGCTGTTGGTGGTAATGACATGAGTATAGCTTCAACATTTCCACCAGTTTGTAAACCAAATTTTGTCCCCCTATCATGTAATAAATTAAATTCAACATATCTACCTCTTTTTTTGAATTGGACTTCTTTATCTTTAATTGTCCAATTTAATTTATTTTTTTTCTCAATTATTTCATTAGAAATATTTTTAAAACTTATTCCTACTTCTCTAACAAAAGAAAAATCTTTTTCCCAATTATTTTTTTTATAATCAAAAAAAATTCCGCCAATACCTCTCGGCTCTTTCCTATGTGGTAAATAAAAATATTCGTCACACCACTTTTTATATTTTTTATAATAATTTCTGTTGTGTTTATCACATGATTTTTTTAGTTCTGAATGAAACCAATTTTCTAATTTCTTATCTTTCATACAAGGCGTAACATCCATTCCACCTCCAAACCAACCAAATGAAGTAACTATATATCTTGTATTAAAATGCATTGCAGGTACATGAGGATTTTTCATATGCATAACAACAGATATTCCAGATGCCCAAAATTTAGAACTCTTTTTAGTGCCTGGAACTTTATTTTTAAATTCATTTGAAAATTTTCCATAAACCTCTGAAAAATTTACTCCTACTTTGTCAAAAATTTTACCATTTTCTAAAATTCTGTATTGTCCGCCGCCTTCATCATTACTTTTACTTCTGTTCCAATTTGTATTTTTAAATCTAGTTTTATTACCTTCTTTTTCCTCTATTTCTCTACAAAGTACTTCTTGCAAAGTTTTAAACCAATTTTTTGCTAATTTCTTTTTTATGTATTGATCCATTTACCCTAACTGTCTTATAAATTCTGAAACTCCTATGGCAACGGATATTGAAATGTTTAACGATCTTTTACTTTTAACCATCGGAACCTTAATTCTTTCATTAACCTTAGAGTGCACATCTTCAGGAACACCCGCACTTTCTCTGCCAAAGAGTAATATGTCATTATGTTTAAATTTAAACTTTGTATAAACTTTGCTTGCTTTTGTCGTCATTAAAACTACTCTATTTTTGCTATTTTCATCAAAGAATTCTTTAGGGCTCTTGTAAAATTTTATCTCACTGTAAACTAAGTAATCCATAACAACTCTCTTGAACCTTTTATCGTTAAATAAAAACCCACAAGGTTCTATGATTTCTAAACTAGCCCCTAGGCAAGAACAAGTTCGAATAATTGAAGCTGTATTTTGAGGAATATCTGGTTGATATAAAGCTACTTTTAGACCGTGTTTTAATGGTTTCTGTGTCATTGTTACCATAGAAATATCTCTTTTTTATTATATGAAATCATATATTAGCAACTATATAGATTATTAATAATGTCAGATCAAAAAGACGAAAAAAAGACTGAAAGAAGAGATTTCTTGTTTACAGCTACAGCCGCTGCTGGTGTTGTTGGAGTAGGTGCTGCAGTTTGGCCACTAGTAGACCAGATGAACCCTGATGCATCTGTGAAGGCATTAGCTAGTACGGAAGTAGATGTGAGTTCAATGCAACCCGGACAGTCTTTAACAGTTCTTTGGAGAGGTAAACCAGTTTTTATTAAAAGAAGAACTGAAGATGAAATTAAAAAAGCGAGAACAGTTGATATTAATGATCTTAAGCATCCTGAAAAAGACGAAGATAGAGCAAAAAATCCTGAATGGTTGGTGATGCTTGGAATTTGTACTCATCTTGGATGTGTACCATTAACTGACAAAGGTGATTATGATGGTTGGTTTTGCCCTTGTCATGGTTCTCATTACGATACATCTGGCAGAATTAGAAAAGGACCGGCTCCAACTAATATGGAGATACCTAAATACGAATTTGTAAATACTAACACAATTAAGATTGGATAAATATGAGTGATCACGAATACACGCCTAGTTCAAAATTTGGTAAATGGTTTAATGATAGACTGCCTTTGCTTACATTGGCAAATCACTTAACAGATTACCCTACACCAAAAAACTTAAATTACTGGTGGACTTTTGGTGGAATATTAACTTTTTGCTTAATTACCCAAATAGTTACAGGATTAGTTTTGGCTATGCACTACATTGCTCATGCAGATATGGCTTTCAGCAGTGTTGAACATATAATGAGAGATGTGAATTATGGATGGTTGTTAAGATATGTTCACGCAAATGGTGCTTCTATGTTTTTCCTAGCAGTTTATATTCATATTTTTAGATCTTTATTTTATGGATCATATAAATCTCCTAGAGAAATTATTTGGATACTTGGAATTATAATTTATCTGCTAATGATGGCAGCTGCTTTTATGGGATATGTTCTTCCTTGGGGACAAATGAGTTTTTGGGGAGCAACAGTAATAACTAATTTATTTAGTGCAATTCCACTTGTGGGGGAGAGTATAACAACTTGGCTATGGGGAGGTTACTCAGTTGACAATCCAACTCTAACAAGATTTTTTACTCTTCATTACTTGATACCATTTTTAATACTAGGGCTTGTAGTACTTCACATATGGGCATTACATGTTCCTGGAAATAACAATCCAGTTGGTATTGATATTAAAAAACCTTCTAAAGATACAGTTCCGTTTCATCCATACATCGTAATTAAAGACGCTTTTGCGTTATTAATGTTTTGTATTGTTTTTGCGTTGTTTGTGTTTTATCAGCCAAATATTTTAGGACATGCTGATAATTATATCGAAGCAGACCCACTTGTCACTCCTGCTCATATAGTTCCTGAGTGGTATTTATTACCTTTTTATGCGATCTTAAGATCTGTTCCTGATAAACTTATGGGTGTTGTTGCAATGTTGTCAGCTATTTTAATTTTAGCTGCTTTACCCTGGTTGGATACGTCAAAAGTTAGATCGGCGGTTTTTCGACCGTTATTTAGACAGTTCTACTGGATATTGGTAGCTGATGTTTTAATTCTAGGATATGTAGGGGCGATGCCAGCTGAAGGATTGTACTTGTTAATTGCAAGAGTTGCTACAGCGTATTACTTTGCGCATTTTTTAATTATTCTTCCAGTTTTAGGATGGAAAGAAAAAACTACCCCGCTGCCTTTGAGTATTACCGAGCCAGTTTTAGGTGGCTCACCAAATTTAGCTGCAGCAAGGAGTGATGAAAAAATAGAAAAAACAATAAAGTGAGAAAGTTAAAAAATATTTTTTTTGTATTAATATTCTCAGTTATAGTACTAAATTCATCTAACTCTGCTGAAAAGTCACCTCCTTTTTTAGAGACTAAATGGACTTTCAAAGGTCTATTTGGAAAATTTGATAGAGCATCATTACAAAGGGGATATCAAGTATATACAGAAGTATGTGCATCTTGCCATTCTATGAAATATTTAACCTATAGAAATTTAGCAGAAAAGGGTGGACCAGAATTTTCTGAATTAGAGGCCAAAGCAATAGCTGCAAGTTTTGAAGTAACAGATGGCCCGAACAGCACTGGAGAAATGTTTGTAAGACCAGCCAAATTATC
Organism: uncultured Pelagibacteraceae bacterium; assembly: GCA_902525935.1. Lineage (GTDB taxonomy): Bacteria > Pseudomonadota > Alphaproteobacteria > Pelagibacterales > Pelagibacteraceae > Pelagibacter. The sequence goes on from CABZJA010000001.1 coordinate 35,017, forward strand.
TGATAAATTTGTGATGCCATATGCTAATGAGCAAGAAGCTAAAGCTGCTAATGGCGGTGCTTATCCACCAGATATGTCTGTTCTAGTTAAGGCAAGAAAAGGCGGAGCAGATTATATTTATTCCTTATTGTTAGGATATTCTGAACCACCAGAGGGTGTAGAACTTGATGATGGTGTTTATTACAATAAGTACATGTATGGTAATAAAATTAAAATGCCAGCTCCTTTATCTGATGATTTAATTGAGTATACAGATGGAACAAAAGCTACAGCTGAGCAACTGTCTAAAGATGTTACAAATTTTCTAATGTGGTCAGCAGAACCACATTTAGAGCAAAGACATAAAACAGGATTTAGAGTTATAGCTTATTTGATAATATTGACTGTATTGGTTTACTTTACAATGAAGAAGATATGGTCACGTGTTGAACCTAAAGTTTAGAACATCCCCATCTTTAACGATATAATCTTTACCTTCCAATCTCATTTTGCCGTTTTCTCTTGATTTTAACCAACCACCACTACCAACGAAATCTTGATAAGACACAGTTTCTGCTCTTATAAAACCTTTTTCAAAATCTGTATGAATTATACCTGCTGCTTGAGGTGCCATACAATTTTTGTTAATTGTCCAAGCTCTCGTCTCCTCAACTCCTGAAGTAAAAAAAGTCTCTAAAGATAAAAGGTCATATCCTTTTTTGATTAATAAATTTAATCCAGTATCATCAACGTTAATCATTTTCATATAGTTTTTTCTTTCTTCATTTTCTAGTTCATTTAATTGATTTTCTATTTCAGCTGAAATAGTTAGAGTGTTTTTAGAACCATATTTTTCAGTAAAACTTTTTGTATAATCGTTGCCTTTATCAATGCTATTTTCATCAACATTACAAACATACAGTTTAGGCTTTATTGACAATAATCCTGACAGTCGAATATCTTTTTTATCAAATTCATCGTATAATTGATTTATATCATTGTTATCATTAATTAAATTCTGGGCTCTCTCTAGAATTTGGTTTTGATTTTCATCATTATTTTTTTTATTTTTCTTGTCTAGTCTTTTTTGAATAGATTCCAAATCAGCTAAAGACATTTCTGTTTCAATTATTTCTAAATCTCTAATTGGATCAACTGTTTGATTTACATTCTGAATATCATCTGAGTCAAAACATCTAATTAAATGAATAACAGCGTCTACTTCTCTTATATGGGATAAGAATTTGTTACCTAATCCTTCACCTTTAGAGGCTCCCTCTACTAATCCTGCTATATCAACAAAAGATATAGTAGTGTTTATTTTTTTTTTTGAATTAGAAATTTTAACTAATTCATCTAACCTATAATCTGGTACAGGAACTACGCCTATATTTGGATCTATCGTACAGAAAGGAAAATTTGCTGCTTGAGCTTTACTTGAATTTGTAAGTGCATTAAATAAAGTAGATTTACCAACATTTGGTAAACCAACTATACCACATTTAAAACCCATTTAATTATTGTTAACTTTGCTTGAGAATAAATCTAATCTTTTATCTATTAAAATAGCAATAGAGTCTATTATATTATGAGTAATTTTTTCTAAGTGTTCTTGTTCATCATCAGAAAAATCATTTAAAACAAAATCTGATACAGACATTTTATTCTCTGGCTTTCCAATCCCGATCCTCACTCTTGAATAGTCTTTTCCAATAAATTTATCAATTGAAGCAACTCCATTGTGACCTGCACTTGATCCACCAAATTTTGCCTTTATTTTTCCAAACTCTACATCTAGATCATCATGGAAAACAATAACATCTTCTGCATCTATTTTGAAATACTCAAGCAATTCTCTGATACATATCCCTGAGTTGTTCATGAATGTCAGAGGTTTGATGGCATAAATTTTCTTTTCTCCAATATTACCTGTTGTAAGCAAACCCTTAAACTTTGGTTTTTGCTTTGAAAGACCATATTTTTGATTTATGGCATCTACAATTTTAAAACCTATATTATGTCTATTATTATGACTGTTTGGGGTTGGATTGCCCAAACCTACGAGTAACAACATTTTAATTTATTATTATTTTCACAGATTATTATTTTTTCTCTGCTGGAGCTTTTCCCTCTTCTTTTCCTTTATCACCATCTGCAGCTTTTTCTGCACCTTCCTCAGGTTTAGCGTCTCCATCCGCAGCTGCCTCCCCAGTTTCTCCACCTTCTCCCTCAGCATCTGCTGGTTTTTCAGGTTCTTTAACAACTGTTGGTGCTGCTACTGTCGCGATTACAAAGTCTCTTCCTTGAATTGTAGGTGTTACATTTTCAGGTAAATTTATAAAAGATATTTTAATACTTGCTCCAATATCTAAGTTATTTAGATCTACAACTAACTCTGTTGGTATATTTTCTGTAGGACATCTTAATTCAACTTTACGTCTTACGATATTCAAAACCCCACCTCTTTTTAATCCTGGCGACAATTCGTGGTTTATAAATTTAACTGGAATTTCTAAAATTACTTTTGCACCTTTAACAATTCTTATAAAATCTAAGTGTATAGGCTCATCTGTCACCGTATCAAAATCAATAACTCTTGGTAAAACTTTTTGTTCTTTTCCATCAATATTTATTGAAATTATATTTGATAAAATATTTTCTTTATTTAATAAATTTTTTACTTCCTTAACAGAAACAGAGATTTTTTGATTTGGTTCTTCTCCTCCATAAATTATTCCTGGAACCATACCTTTATTTCTAAGTGATTTTACTTCTCCCTTAGTTTTTGTTTCTCTTATTGTGGCAGCTAATAAACTCATAAAGTGACGGGTTTTTAACTTATGAAACTAAATTTTACAAGTAAATTATTTAAATAGATCTGATACTGAAGTAGAATTTGATATTCTTTTAATAGCTTCACCAACTAAATTAGAGATTGTTAGTACCTCAATATTTCTAGCTTTTTTAACTTTTGTCGAATTATCAATTGTATCAGTTACAACTAAGTTTTTTATCGAAGATTTCTTAATTTTTTCAACAGCATTACCACTTAATACACCATGTGTTACATATACATGAACATCTTTAGCTCCTCTTTTTTTTAATTCAGAAGCTGCATTTACAATTGTTCCACCAGAGTCGATTATATCATCAACTAATATACAGGTTTTATTTTTTACACTTCCAATTACATTCATTACTTCTGACTTTCCAGGAGCAGGTCTTCTTTTGTCTACTATTGCTAAATCTACATTTAACAATTTTCCTAAAGCTCTTGCTCTTGCAGTACCACCGACATCTGGAGCAACACAGATTATATTATTTTTTTTTAATTTCTTTTTTATATGTCTAGCAAATATTGGAGTTGCAAATAAGTTATCTACTGGAATATCAAAAAATCCTTGAATTTGTCCAGAATGTAAATCAACTGTAACGACTCTATCTGCACCTGCCTTTGCAATAAGATTAGATACAAGTTTTGCAGATATAGATGTTCTAGGAACCACCTTTCTATCTTGTCTTGCATATCCAAAATATGGGATCACAGCAGTTATGTTTTTGGCCGACGATCTTTTTAAAGCATCAATCGATAGTAGTAATTCCATTAAATTGTCATTTGCAGGAGATGAAACAGATTGAATTAAAAAAATACTATTGCCTCTAATATTTTCATTAATTTCTATATAGATTTCTCCGTCTGCAAATTTTCTTATGTTTGAATTCACTAGTCTATTTTTTAAAAATTTAGATATTTTTTGACTAAGATGTTTATTACTGTTTCCTGTGAGAATTTTCATCCGAGATTACCTATTTAATCATAATTGCAGAAATATTTCTACCATAATCGTTAAGCTTATTTTTTTTTGATCTCCTAGAACTAAAAAAGTTATTTTCTAGTTTGTAGGTATCTTTTCTTATTATATCTATTTTTTTAACTCCGTTTTCATAAAATTGAGATTTTATATATTCGCTTAAATCAAAATAAATTTTTTTCTTTTTAAATGTAAAGAAATTCACATTTTTTATATTTTTGTCCTTAAACAATTTAAAAAAATCATTTTTTACTTCGTAACTGTTTTTTTTTATACATGGTCCAATGCAAGCAATCATATCTTTCTCTGAGCATCCATTTTTTTTTAAAAGTTGAATTGTTTTTTTTACTATTCCCTTAAAAGCACCTTTCCACCCAGCATGTATTGCACCAACAAATTTTTGCTTTTTTTCTATAATTAGAATTGGTGCACAATCTGCAGTGAGTATACTAATGGCAATATTTCGCTTATTTGTAATCATCGCGTCTCCAGCCAATCTTTTTTTTGGAATACCACTTATTTTATAAACTTTGTTACTGTGAATTTGATTAAGAGAAACTAGATTTCCACTTGTGCAGCCTATTTTTTTTGAAACTATTTTTAAATTTTTACTTATATTAGCAATTTTATCTTTTGAACCTTTTCCGCAATTTAAACTTTTGTAGATTCCTTTTGAGGTGCCACCTAGTCTGCTAAAAAAATAATGTGAAATGGATTTTTGGTCTCTAAAAATTTTTGACTTAATCACTTAAAACCCAAATTAAAATTATTTTTGGATTTGCTTACAAATAATACTTTAAACAAAGTGCCCATATATTTTGTATCAATTAATCTTTTTATTCTATAAAATATGTCAGCTTTCTTAGTAAATTGTAAATTTTTACTTATTATCTCAGCTCTTTTTAATATTCCTAATTTAATTAAGAAATTACCTTGGGTTGTTATTGAAGATTTTAAATTAGAATTTGCAAACTCTTTCTTGTACATTTTAAAATTTATTAAATGAGTAATATCTGCATTATAGGGATTTTCTAAAAAACTAATTTTTCTATGCTTCTCAACACTTTGCAAAGTATTTTTCATTTTTCCGCTGGTAAATCCATAGTCTATCATTAATAAACCACCATTATTTTTAAAAATAAAATTCCCTATTTCGTTAACAAATTTCATTGCTGAAGGTGAATATTCAACAAATTTTTCTTTTTTTATATCCTTACCTAAATATTTTTCAATTATTTTTGAAGACACTTTCTGATCACAAACTTCAAACTTATTTTTTTTGTATGCTACATATTTTTCATACCAATTATTACTTTTCTTTGAAAACTGTTTGATAGGAAAAGCATCAAAAAACTCATTAGCCAAGAATATAGTTGGAGCCTTTGGAATTTCTTTTAAATTTTTAATCCAACTTGCTTTTTTCTTATCTATTTTACTCTTCTGGATTTTTATCAGTAATGGACTTTTTTCTAAAATTAAGAAATTGGCAGATAAACTAATTTCACTAAAATTATTTAAAGTTTTTATAATTTGCGACATCATCTCACCATTACCTGCACCCAGCTCTACAATATTTATTTTTTTTGGCTTTTTTAAATTCTCCCAAAATGAAATTAACCAAATAGATATCATTTCTGAAAAAAGAACAGAAATATTGGGAGATGTTACGAAATCACCTTTTTTTCCAAAAGGATTTTTTTTAATATAATAACCATTATCCTTGTCATACAAGGATTTGTAAATAAATTTATCCAATGAGATTTTTTTATTCTGTCCTATTAGCATTTTTATAATAGATGATAATTAATCCGCAAGTTAAAGCTATACAACTTATTATTTGCCCCATACTCAAATTGAAAAATAAATAACCTAGTTGTTGATCTGGTTCTCTGAAGAACTCGATAACAAATCTAAAAAATGAGTATAAAATTAAAAAATAACCTGAAATAATACCAGGTGTATTCCTTAATCTACTAAACAAAATACTTAAAATAATAAATAGAACAACTCCCTCAAATATTGCCTCATAAATTTGTGAAGGATGTCGATTTAAATCATCAATTTTTATAAACTTTACCGACCATGGTACATTTGTTTCTATGCCATAGAGTTCTGAGTTTATGAAATTTGATATTCTTCCTAAAAAAATTCCTATAGGAGAACAAACAGCAACAACATCTAAATAACTAAAAATATTTTGATTTTTATTTTTGCAGAATAAATGAGTTCCTATAATAATTCCAATTAGTGCACCGTGGAAAGACATGCCTCCTTGCCAAATTTTTATAATCTCAACTGGATTACTAATAAAATAAATTGGGTCATAAATAATTACATATCCAAATCTTCCACCAAGGATGATACTTATGATCAAATAAGTTATATAATCGTCGAAATATTCTTTTAGAGTGCTATCTTTGATTAGTTTGTTTTTTGCAAAATACCAACCAAATACTAAGCCAAATATATAAGATAAGGAATACCATCTAATTTCTAATGAAAAGATCTCAAAAGCGACTGGGTCAAAATTATTAATAAACATTTAATTGTAATATTATAAATATTACTTAAACTTTGATAAGAAATTATTATGTCAAAATCAAGATTCGTATTTGATAAATTTGCAAAATTTTTGGAAGAAGGACTTGTCAATTACAAAGATTTTAGTGATGAAGTCGTAAATATTTTACGATCAAAAAAAGAAGAAATTATCCTTAAAATGAATTTAGTCAGTAAAGATGAAATCGATATATTAAATAAAAGAATTGAAAAATTAGAAAAAAAAATTGCTGAAAAAAAAATAAAAAAAAAAACTAAACGGGCAAAGAAATAATAACTTTTAATCCACCTAAACTAGATTTATCAAATTTAAGATCTCCACCATGTGATTTTACGACATCTGATGATATAGCTAAACCAAGACCAACACTAGACTTTGTTTCCGATCTACTTTTGTCAATTTTATAAAATGGTTTTAAAACATTTTGATGTTCTTTCTGTGGAATACCTGGACCATCATCCTCAATTGAAATATTAATAGTTGATCTTCCTTTTTTTAGATACAATTCAACATTATCAGCAAATTTTAAAGAATTATCTATAAGGTTATTAACACATCTACTAATTAAATTTTTTCTTCCATCAAAATAAACCCTCTCTTTTAAAAAATATTTTATATTTGGTTTCTCATATTTTTTACAAATATTTTCAAGAAGAACAGAGATATCAAACGTTTCAGTTTTATCTTTCGCACCAGATCTTGCGAATTGAAGATATTCATTTAACATTTTTTCCATTTCATCAACATCTCTTGAGAGCTTCTCTACAACGCTTTTATCTTTAATCATCGCTATTTGAAGTTTTATCCTTGTCAAAGGAGTTCTTAAATCGTGGCTGATACCGGATAGCATCTCAGATCTTTGGTTAAGATGTCTAATTATTCTTTTTCTCATTTTGTCAAACTCTAAACCAGCTTTTCGGATTTCGAGTGCTCCAGAAGGTCTAAATTCGTCAATATCTTCTCCTCGACCAAATCTTTCAGATGCTTCTGCAAGTTTAGTTATGGGTCTAGTTTGATTCTTTAAAAAAATTATTGCTACAGCTATCATTAACAATGCTGGCAATGTTATCCAAAGACCAAATAATCTAGCCGAACTCGTAGTTAGTCTGTCCCTTGGAATATAAAATTGAAAATATCCTTTTGAATATCCTATTTTCAAATCAACAACTTCTTTGAAGTTTGTTGTATCAAACCAATAGGTTAAATTTTTTTTCTTTAATTCTCTTCTTAGTGATCGATCCACTGGACTGAACCATCTTTCCGGTTTTTTTCTTGGCAAGATTTTATCTTTTTCATATTTAATATTAAAACCCAAATGTTCCTTGAATAAAATTATTATAAAATCTTTGTTCGTTTCATCGTTATCATAGGCGTCTACAAAAGTTTTGACTTCAGAAACCAATGCTCTAGTCATTCCAGAATTAGTTTTGATCCATAGACTATCAAAAAAAACTAGCGAAATAGTGATTTGCATAACAACTATTGGAACAGCAACTATGAGTAGACCTCTATAAAAAAGTCTTTTAGGTAAAATATTTTTTATATATTTACTCAATCCATAAAACATAACCTTCACCTCTTATTGTTTGTAAATAATTTGGGCTTTTAGGGTTTTCTTCAATTTTCTTCCTAAGTCTTGTAATGATTACGTCAACTGATCTTTCTTTATCAATTTTTATAAGATTTCCGATCTCCTCTCTTTTAAAAATTTTTCCAGGGGAGTTAACCATTTTATCCAAAATAATTTTTTCTGTATTATTGATTTTTATTGATTTATCATTTTTCAAAATAAACTGTTTGTTAAGATCTATTTCAATTTTACCAAATTTAAATTTTCTCTTTGTATTTCTATATTTTGTTTTATTTATGATATTATTAATTCTAAGTATTAATTCTTTGGGCTCAAAAGGTTTTGGAAGGTAATCGTCTGCACCAATATCTAAACCCTCTATTCTCTCTGAGGCTTCACCTTTCGCTGTTAAAAGAATTATTGGGGTTGAAATTTTATCTTTATTTTCTTTTGTAAATTCCAAACCACTTTTGCCTGGCATCATTATATCAAGCACTATTAAATCAAATTTTATAACCTTAACTTTTTCAAGAGCATCTTCGGCACTATTTGAGCTTGTTACAAGATAGTTATTTTGAGAAAGATATTCTTTAACTAATTCTCTTATACCATCATCATCATCTACAACTAAAATATGTGCTTTAAATTTTTCCATTAATTATTTTTTTTAAAACATTGTCAAAACTGACAACCTCATTTGCTTTTGATGCGGAGAATGCTTGATAAATTCTTTTCTTTTGAGCAGAGAAAATTTCGTTAAATAATTTCACTCCCTCTTCTGTTAAGTAGACATGCTTTATTCTCGTGTCTACTTGATCTTTTTCATATTTTATAGCTTTTAGGTTTATTAAATCTTTCAAAACTCTATTCAAACTTTGCTTTGTAACTTTCAACTTTCTTAAGAGGTCTGATATTGTAATACCCTCATATAATGAAATTAAATGAATAACCTTATTATGTGCGACACCTATGGAGTATTTATTCAATACATTTTTAGCATCTGAGACTGTCTCTCTGTAGCCAAGAAATATTTTTTCAATATATTGTTTGAGATCCTCATCTTTTAAATATAAAAGTTTTTTCATATTGGTAAGTTATATTGACATATTATATATACAAATATATTTTTTTATAAAATTAAATAATGATACCTTTCGATAAACGATCAGGAAAAATTTGGTACAATAATGAGCTTGTTGAATGGCAAGATGCAAAATGCCATGTAATCAGTCACGGACTTCATTATGCAAGTTTAGTTTTTGAAGGTGAAAGAGTATACGACGGAGAAATATTTAAGCTAGAAGAGCATACAGATAGATTATTTTATTCTGCAAAAAGATTAGACATTAATATTCCTTATACAAAAGACGAAATAAATGAAGCTTCTAAAAAAATAGTAGCGGTTCAAAATATTCAAAATGGATATGTAAGACCATTTGCGTGGAGAGGAAGCGAGATGATGGGTGTGTCTGCACAGAAAACTTCGATTAATGTAGCAATAGCGACGTGGGAATGGCCTGCATATTTTGATCCAAAATTAAAAGCTGAAGGAATAAGATTAAATATTTCTAAATGGCGAAGACCAGCTCCAAATACTATTCCTTGGGATGCAAAAGCGGCTGGATTGTATATGATTTGTACTCTTTCAAAACACGAAGCTGAACAACAAGGGTATTCTGAATCATTAATGTTAGATTTTGAAGGTAATGTTGCAGAAGGAACAAGTGCAAACATTTTTTTTAAAGATAAAAATAATGAATTACATACACCAACACCAGATTCCTTTTTAAATGGTATTACAAGACAAGCAGTAATTGAACTAGCAAAATCGAAAAATATTAAAGTTCACGAAAGAAAAATTTCTCCAGATGAACTAGGTAATTTTCATGGATGTTTCTTAACTGGTACAGCAGCTGAAATAACACCTGTTGCGAGTATAGCAGATCATAAATATAAAATTTGTGATATTGTATTAGGATTATCAAAAAGTTTTGATCAATTGGTTAGACAAAAAAAAGCTGCCTAATCTTTGTTATCTTCAGAAATTGCATGGTCTATTCCTTTTCTAAGATAATCATATCCAGTATAAAGTGTTAAAAACGCAGATAGCCATAAAATAATGATACCAATTGTTTGAGCGTTATAATCTTGAAAATTAATTAATTTATTTCCAGTCTCTCCAGTCAAAAGAATTGCTATAGAAAACATCTGCAGGAATGTTTTTAGTTTTGCTAAATTGGAAACAGGAAGCTTTATTTTTCCTTTGGCTAGAAACTCTCTTAATCCTGAAATTAGTATTTCCCTTGTAAGAATTATGATTGCTGCAATAACTTCGTAATTTTTTATTGTTTGATCCATAACTAATAAAATTAATGCAGTTGCAACAATAATCTTATCAGCTATAGGATCTAAAAGTTCACCAAGTTTAGACTCTTCTTTAAACATCCTCGCCAAAAGTCCGTCTAAAAAATCTGTAAATGAGGCAATTAAAAAAAGAGCAAATGGTATAACGTCTCCATAAAATCCTGGAAGGTAGAACGTAAATACAAATATTGGAACAATTATTATTCGTCCAATTGTTAAATAATTAGGTATTTTAAATTTCATTCGTGAAAGAAGTTATATATTTTTTTTGCAACTTTTTCCTCAACTCCATCAACTGATTTTATTTCATCTAAACTAGCTGATTCCACAGCTCTGGCTGAACCAAAATGATTTAATAAGGCCCTTTTTCTGATAGATCCAATACCATCAATTTGATCTAATAAGGATTTACTTATGCCCTTTTTCCTTTTTGCTCTATGAGCACTTATAGCAAATCGATGAGATTCATCTCTTAATCGTTGTAAAAAGAATAATGTAGGGTCATTTTTCTCAAACTTGAATTCTTTTCCATTATGAAAAAATGTTTCATTTCCACTATTTCTCATCTTACCCTTTGCTATTGCTACAATCGGAATTTCATGTAAACCAAGTTCATTCATCGCTTCTCTTGCCACTGAATATTGACCTTTCCCACCATCAATTAAGACTAAATCAGGAAAAGTTAGATAGTTATCTTTCTCTTGAACTGCCCTTTTAAATCTTCTGTTAAGAACTTCTTTCATCATCCCATAATCATCTTGAGCATTTTTTTGAATTTTTATATTAAATTTTCTATACCTTTTTTTAACGAACCCTTCATCGCCATAAGTAATTAAAGCGCCCACACTATTTGTGCCTTGAATATGGCTATTATCATAAACCTCAACTAAATTAATATTAGTTTCAAGATTGAATTTTTTTGATACTGCATCGAAAAGATCTCTATTATTCTGACTCTCGTAAAGTTTTCTATTCAAACTATCTTTTGCATTATTTATTGCTTGATTTATAACTTTTAGTTTCGTCCCTTTTTTTGCAACAGTAATTGTGATTTGTTTACTTTCTTTTTGTGTAAGTGTTTTTTCAATTAATTCTTTCTCTTTAATTTCATTTGATAAAATTATTGAAGATGGCACACTTTTATTTTCATAAAATTGAGAGACAAAAGAATTAATGATATCACTTAGATTTTCTTCTGGATCATGCTTTGGGAAAAAAGCTTGATTACCCCAATTTTGTTTTGACCTATAAAAAAAAACTTGAATACAAGTTTTTCCAGACTCTTTATATCCCGCAATAACATCTGCTTCGACTAAATTTGCTTCATTAATTCTTTGAGAAGATTGGATAATATTTAATGATTTAATTCGATCTCTTAATATTGCTGCTTTTTCAAAGTCTAAATCCTCACTAGCCTTTTCCATTTGATTAGATAAGCTTTTCTGAATTTTTCTAGATTTACCTGACACAAACTCAATTGCATCATCAACAGTTTGTTTATAATCACTCTCAGTTACGTAACCAACGCAAGGTCCTGAGCACCTTTTAATTTGATAAAGTATGCAGGGTCTTTCTCTATTTTTGAAAACAGTATCATCACAAATTCTGAGATGAAATATTTTTTGGATCATTTTTATAGTCCAATTTGCAGATCCAGCTGATGCAAATGGTCCAAAATAAAATCCTTCTTTGCCTTTTTTCCCTCTGTGCCTTTTGATTTGTGGCCATTTATCTTTGTCGCCTATAAAAATAAAAGGAAAGGATTTGTCGTCTCTTAGTAAAATATTAAATTTTGGTTTAAACTTTTTAATTAAATTTGCCTCTAAAAGTAAAGCCTCACTTTCATTTGAAGTAGTAGTAATTTCGAGTCTTTTTGTTTGAGAGAGCATTCTCTCAGTCCTAATGATATGACTTTTCTCTGATACATAACTTTTAAGTCTGTTTGGAAGATTTTTTGCTTTACCTACATAAAGAATTTCTCCTTTTGAATTTAACATCCTATAAACACCCGGCAACTTAGGAACCAAGGGTAATTCTTTTTTAATTACTTCTTTACCTATATCAGAGCTGATCATGGCTTCTTTTTTTAGAAATTTGGATCCCAACTGAGCTGCAATCCTTCATTATTTCTAATTTTTCGATTTGAAGAGTAATTTTATCTATTCTTTTATCTTTGAATAGCTCATCAAAAACATCTTCTGCCAATGATTCAAGAAAATTGTAATGTTTATTTTTTACTAGTTTTTTTATTAATTTTACTATTTTAGCGTAATTAACTATCGATTTAATATCTTTATCGTTAGACGGTTGTTTATCTTGATAATTCACCTCTAAATTAAATTTTACTTTTTGAGGCTTTTCTTTTTCAAAATCAAAATAACCAAGTTTTAAATCTAACACTAATTCTTTTATTAGGACCTTCTTTTCGTAATTAAATAGGCTTTTATTTTTATCTATTTTTACAACTTTGAGATTATTTTTTTTCATTACAACAAATTCTCTTTAAAAAAATTTATAAATTGAGGCATATATTCATCCATGTGATCACCACCGATCATTACTCCTCTATCAAGACATTTTTCTTTTTTTAAAACCTTAAATGAATTTTTCCAGGCTTTTTTTGGCTCCTCTTGAGCTGCTTTGTAAAATTCATCAAGTGAAGAATATAATTTATATTTTTTTAATACTAAATCTGGCCATTCACTTCCAACAACAAATCCATCATTATCAACAAAAAATGCTGGACACTTACTAACTGTCATTGCTTTATATTTTTTAGGTTTTTGGCCATAATGAAAACCATGATACCAACCATCTTTCATATCAATCTCAATCTGTCCAGGCTCAGATTTAATCTTATTTACATAATCCTCACAAGGTTTTGGCAATGTATAGTCATCAGCAGCCCCATGAACATAAAGTAATTTAGTATTTGATGTTAGTTCTGGTTTATTAAAGAAACCTGCAAGCTTACATTCTGCTGCTTCAGGTAATATTGCATCAAAACCACTAGTCCCATCTAAAAATTTAGATGTGAACTTTACATCTGCCAAATAAAGACTGTTATTCCCACCCCTTGAATGACCTGTTGTTCCAAACTTTCCGTTAGACCTCGGATGAGATTGTAACAACTTGTAAGCCATAATAGCGTCTATTGCTCCATTGATTAGTGGGACTTTAGATTGATCTCTCCATGTATCTTTCGCACCTCTATGACAGAAATTGTCAACATACATTACACCTATACCAGCATCTATTAGATTTCTAGTTCCATGGTAAACAAAATCATTCCACGCATATTCGCCTGGACCTCCACTACTATGTGTCCATATAACTATAGGAACTTTACTTGAACCCTCAGGCAATTGTAGATAACCAGTAATTTCTATTGGATTTTTTTTATGACCATCATTCAAAACAGTTCTTTGATCAAAACCAGAAAAAGATTTAAATTTTATTAACTCACCACCTTTTGATAATTTATTTTTTGAGACCCAGTTTAAAACTGATTTTGATTTTTTACATTCTGCTCTAATATCAATATTTATATTTTTTGTAGAATGAGCCAAAACACTTGTTCCAAAAACAAAGAAAAAACAAATTGTTAGTATTTTTTTCATTCCTTACCACCCATTATGTCTGGAGTTTGCCAGTTTAAGTTTTGGCCACTATCAATTGCTAAAACTTGACCGGTAATAGATCTATTTTTAATAAAAAAGTCAACAGCATTGCAGATTTCTTGAACATTTGTCTGTTTTTTAAGAGGTGTTGCCATGTATTGTTTTTTAAAATGTTTATCAGACTGTCTTTTATTTTTAATAGTTGGACCTGGTGCAATTCCATTCACTCTAATATTTGGGGCAAGACTCATAGCGCAAGTTTTGGTTAAGGTGTAAAGACCAGTTTTGCTCAATGTATATGAAAAAAAATATGGTGTTAATTTGAATACTCTTTGATCAATTATATTAATAATATTATTGTTTTTGCCTCTAATATTTTTCGCAAATCCTTGTGATAACAATGCTGGCGCTTTAAGATTTGCTTTTAAATGGCTATCCCAACTTTTTGATGTAAAATTTTCAAGCTTGTCATTTTCAAATAACGAAGCATTATTTATTAAACAATCAAAATATTTCAATTTTGTTTTTGAAAACTTTAACATTTTCTCAATCTCGTTTTCTTTAGTCAAATCTGCTTTTATCAAATAAATTTTTGTACCACTTTTATTTAAATCTTTTTTAAGAATCTCTGCCTTGGATTTAGATTTGTTATAATGGATAACAATTTCAATATTAGGCCCAGATAATTTTTTAGCTATCGCAGCTCCCATTCGAGTTGCTGCTCCAGTAATTATTATCTTCCGTGCTTCCATTTTTTATCTCTTTTTTTTGTAACTCTTGTTCCTGGCATACCTAGTGTTGATCTACCTTTAGGATAAATTTTATTATTAACATCGTACTGTCTAATTTTGGGGTTTAAAGTAATTTCTAATTCAGTACTTTGAAGTTTTCTCATCTCATCTCTAATTTTAGCCGCTTCCTCAAATTCTAGATTAGATGCAGCTTCTTTCATCTTTTTGTCTAATCCTTTTAAATGTTTTTTAAGGTTACCACCAATATTGGAACCTTCACTTATTTTGACGTAATCTTTCTCGTAAACACTTTCTAAAATATCACTTATTTCTTTTTTTACAGATTTAGCATCAATTTTATTTTTCTTATTGTACTCTAATTGAATCTTTCTTCTTCTCTCAGTTTCTTTAATTGCTTTCTTTATACTTTTTGTTTCCTTATCGGCATAAAGAATAACTTTTCCATCTACGTTTCTTGCGGCTCTTCCTATTGTTTGAATTAATGAAGTTTCTGATCGCAAAAATCCTTCTTTATCAGCATCTAGTATTCCAACTAAAGCACATTCTGGAATATCTAAACCTTCTCTTAATAAATTTATTCCAACTAAAACATCAAATACACCCATTCTGAGATCTCTCATAATCTCTATTCTCTCAAGTGTATCTATATCAGAATGAAGGTATCTTACTTTTATCCCATTTTCATGAAGATACTCGGTTAAATCCTCTGCCATTTTTTTTGTTAGTGTTGTAACCAAAACTCTATAATTATTTTCAACTACTTTTTTACATTCATGCATAAGGTCATCAACTTGATTTTTAGCTGGTCTAATCTCAACTGGTGGATCAATTAAGCCTGTGGGTCTTATGACTTGATCAATAAACTTACCTTTAGTCTGTTCCAATTCCCATGGGCCAGGAGTTGCTGAAACAAAAACAGTTTGTGTTCTCATCAAATCCCACTCTTCAAATTTTAAAGGTCTATTGTCCATGCAAGAAGGCAATCTAAAACCATACTCAGCCAACGTGCTTTTTCGAGATCTATCTCCTTTAAACATCCCGTTAAGTTGAGGAACTGTAACATGAGATTCATCTACAAAAACTAATGTGTTATCAGGAAAATATTCAAAAAGTGTAGGTGGGGGCTCTCCTGGTTTTCTACCAGATAAAAATCTTGAATAATTTTCAATTCCTGCACAAGATCCAGTTGCTTCAATCATTTCTAAATCAAATTTAGTTCTCTCCTCTAATCGTTGCGCCTCTAATAACTTGTTTTCATCTTTGTGTTTTTTTAAAGTTATCTCTAATTCTTTTCTTATTTTTATAATTGCTTGTTCTACAGTTGGTTTAGGAGTGATGTAATGAGAATTAGCATAAACTTTTACTAGACTAAGATCTCTAACCTGATCTCCTGTCAAAGGATCAAATTCCTCAATCTTCTCAAGTTTATCACCAAATAAACTTAGTCTCCATGCTCTATCCTCTAGATGAGATGGAAATATTTCTAAATATTCTCCCCTTGCCCTAAATGTTCCTCTAAAAAAATTTTGATCATTTCTCTTGTACTGAAGAGCAACAAGAGATTTTATTATTTGTTCTCTATTATATTCATAGTTTTTTTGAAGAGTTAAAGTCATTTTGCTGTAAGCTTCAACTGATCCCAAACCGTAAATACAGGAAACACTTGCAACGATTAAAACATCGTCTCTTTCAAGAAGAGATCTTGTTGCCGAGTGTCTCATTCTATCAATCTGCTCGTTTATAGATGCTTCTTTCTCTATATACGTATCTGATCTTGGCACGTAAGCTTCTGGAGTGTAATAATCATAGTAAGATACAAAATACTCAACAGCATTATCTGGAAAAAAAGTTTTCATCTCACCGTAAAGTTGAGCTGCCAAAGTTTTATTTGGTGCCAATATTAATGCTGGTCTATTTGTAGCTTCTATAACTTTTGCCATTGTAAACGTTTTTCCAGATCCAGTTACTCCTAATAATACTTGATTAAACTCATTTTTTTTTAGCTCCTTGGACAAGCCTTTTAATTGCATCTGGCTGGTCACCAGCTGGGGTAAAATCTGACTTTATTTTGAATTTTTTTCCACCTTCGAGTTTTCCA
This sequence comes from uncultured Pelagibacteraceae bacterium, assembly GCA_902525935.1. Lineage (GTDB taxonomy): Bacteria > Pseudomonadota > Alphaproteobacteria > Pelagibacterales > Pelagibacteraceae > Pelagibacter. The sequence goes on from CABZJA010000001.1 coordinate 51,772, forward strand.
CCGATTTTTGGGTTTTTACTCTGAATGTCAGTAATTAGGTCTTGATATGTATTCTCCATATATTAAACAACGTAATTGAATAATTTCATAATTCAATGAGCATAATATCTAATAATTTAAAAAGAATTAAACCATCTCCAACTATTGCAGTTACTCAAAAGGCAAGAGAATTAAGAGCTGCAGGAAAAGATGTAGTTGGACTTGGGGCAGGGGAACCAGATTTTGATACTCCTATCAATGTTAAAAATGCAGCCATTAAAGCAATAAGAAACGGAGACACAAAGTACACTGCAGTTGATGGAACTCCAACATTAAAAAAAGCAATTTTAAAAAAATTTAAAAGAGAAAATAAACTAAATTATAAACTAGACGAAATCACAGTTGGAACTGGAGGAAAACAAGTTCTTTACAACACTTTTATGGCAACTTTAAATAAAGGAGATGAAGTTATTATACCTGCGCCATTCTGGGTTTCATATCCAGATATGGTTCTCCTAGCAGGTGGAAAACCAAAAATAGTAAAATGTGATGAAAAAGATGGATTTAAAATTACACCAGCAAAATTAAAAGCTGCTATTTCAAAAAGAACAAAGTGGATAATCCTTAATTCACCATCTAATCCAACTGGATCAGGATACAGCAAATCAGAAATTCAAAAATTAGCTAAAGTTTTAATAAAAAACAAAAAAGTTCACATTTTGAGCGATGATATTTATGAGCATGTTAAATATGACAATTTTAAATTTTTTACTATTGCTCAAATTTCAAAATTAAAATCTCGAACACTAACAATGAACGGAGTGAGTAAATCTTATGCAATGACTGGTTGGAGGATTGGTTATGCAGCTGGACCAAAAGAAATAATTTCTGCAATTAGAAAAATTCAATCTCAGTCTACTTCGAATCCCTCATCAATTAGTCAAGCAGCAGCTGTTGAAGCTTTGAATGGCAAACAAGATTTTATTAAAAAAAGAGCAAAATCATTTAAAGAAAGAAGAGATTTTGTTGTCAAAAGTTTAAATAATATTGATGGTATTAGCTGTTTAAAACCTAACGGAGCATTTTATGTATTTCCTAATTGTAAAAAACTTCTAAATAAAAGAACTAAACTTAAAAAAGATACTGATTTTGTCCAGAAACTTTTAGAAAAACAAAATGTTGCTGCAGTTCAAGGCTCAGCATTTGGTTTAGATGGATATTTTAGAATTTCATATGCTACTTCAATGGCAAAACTTAAAATAGCAATGGCTAGAATTAAAAGGTTTTGTGAAGATTTAGGATAAATCTATTTTTTTTTATTTAGTCCAATTAAAGAGGAATTTCTAAATCTTAAAATTATGATTGCTAAAGCAATTAAAACAATCGCACCAGCTTCATAAAATAATATCTCTGGGTTCAGAGATTTACCCTGTAAAATAATAAATCTAGCAAGCGCTGTAATAGCAATAAATAATGGTAAAGTAATTTGAATTGATTGACTCTCCCAAAATACTCTTACCATCGCAAGAACTTCAAGATAAAGAAAAAGTAAAAGTAAATCAGCTAAAGTAACTCTCTGCACAAGTATCATCTGGTACATTTCTTGCCCAAAAGCAATGACTGTACTAACTAAAATTATTACCAATGCTACAAGCTGGATTTGCTTTACAATGTTTTCCATTAATAATCTCTTATAATTTAAAATAACTTTTTATTCTAGACTGAAATAACAAATAAATCGCCGATATATGAATTATTGAGTTAAGAGTAAGCACAGATTTCACACCAAAATCATTTAAACCTAATTCTGGAATTGGTTCATAAGGAACTAAAATACTAGTTGTAATGGCCTCGTATAAATCAAATAAACCAACAAAGTTCCAGGCTAATAAAATACCCCAAAGTACTGCAGATGGTTTTTTATAAATAAAGTAAACTAAAAACAAAGCAGTTATCCCAATTATAAAATCACCAGTCAAAGATACAATCCACTCGTATGGTGCCGCTCTCTCATTTTCTGTGATTGTCCAAAATAAAATTAAACTTGACCCAATAGCCCTGAATGACATCCAGCCAGTTGCAAACATAATCCACTTTACTCCTTTTGTCATATTACACTAATCCAAGTCTAACTACTGATTTTGCTGCATCCTCAATACATCCTCTAGCCGGCTGAAATTTAAATCCTAGTAAATCTTCAGCATACGAAGCATCAGTTTGCATTTGTATCCCTAAATCTGGAACCATCATTTTTGCACTTGTATCCAGATGACTAATTATTCTCACTAAAAAGTTTGGCAATACTTTTTTTGGAAGTTTTTTTGAATATTTAGGTAATGCTTCAGCCATAATATTAGAAAAATCTATCATTCTTTTGACCTCAGAGCCAATTATTAGTCGTCTTCCACCAACATCTGGTCTTGTTAAAGAATTGATGTGAGCTTTTACTACGTCTTTCATATCTGAGACTAAAATACTAAAATCTGGAGCACCTGGATATTTACCTTCTAGAAATAATTTAACATAACTTATCGAAGTTTTTTCTTTAGTATCTAAAGCGTCTCCAAAGACACCTCCAGGACATATACATACCAACTTATTCTTTAAACCATTATTCTCCATAAATTCCCAAGCTGCTTTCTCAGCTTTTATTTTTGAAACAAAGTAATCATTACAACCTTTCCAATTAGCATCACTCCAATCATTTTCACCAAATGTATATGGATTTGTCCTATTAGGTTTTCTAAACATTGTTGCAATTGAAGATGTTTTAATAATACGTTCAACTCCCGCATTAACAGCAGCTTTTAAAACTCTTAATGTCCCATCTTTAGCAGTTGGAACAAGACTTTCACGATCTCTAGAGGTTTTTAAAGGGAAAGGAGAAGCTACATGCATTACATATTTACAGTTTTTTAATGCTTCGTCCCAACCTTCGTTTTTTAAAAGATCTAATTCGACAAATGATAATTTATCAATTGATACATATTCATTTATGGTTTTTTTTGTTTGTTCTATTAAACCGGAGTCTCTAACAGTGCCTAAAACTTTATATCCCGATTTTAATAATTCAATTGCGGTGTGTTTAGCGATCCATCCACTTATACCCGTTAACAATACTGTTTCATTCATTTATTCGGATAAATGTTTTTCAGCCTCTAATGCTGCCATACATCCCATTCCAGCTGCTGTAACGGCCTGTCTAAATATTTTATCTTTTACATCACCAGCAGCAAAAATTCCTGGTATATTTGTTTCCGTAGACTCCGGTTTTGTAATTAAATAACCCTCATTATCCATTTCTAGTTGATCTTTAAATAATGACGTTGCTGGATCATGCCCTATGGCTATAAACAATCCATCAATTTTTAGTTCATCTATTTTATTTGTTTTAACGTTTTTAATTTTTAATCCAGTCACATTTTTAGGATCTTTTTCTCCAATAACTTCATCAACAACAGAGTCCCAAATTATTTCAATTTTTTTATTTTCCATTAATTTCTTTTGAAGTAATTTTTCTGCTCTTAGATTATCTCTTCTGTGTATAAGCTGAACCTTTGAGGCAAATTTTGTTAAAAACATAGCTTCTTCAACTGCCGCATTTCCTCCCCCAACAACAGCAACATTTTTGTCTTTAAAGAAAAATCCATCACATGTTGCACATGCGGACACACCAAAACCTCTGAAATTTTGTTCAGAGTCAATATTTAACCATCTAGCTTGAGCTCCAGTTGAAATAATAATTGAGTCTGCCTCATAAATTTGACCACTATCTCCAACAGCTTTAAATGGCTTAGATTTTAAGTTAACTGATGTAATATGATCTTGTATCATTTCAGTTCCAACAACTTCTGCCTGACCTTTCATTTGATCCATAAGCCATGGCCCTTGTACTACGTCCTTGAAACCAGGGAAATTTTCAACATCAGTTGTTGTTGTTAATTGGCCACCAGGTTCCATACCATGAACTAATATTGGTTTTAACATTGCTCTTGCAGCATATATTGCTGCTGTATATCCAGCGGGACCTGACCCAATTATTAACACTTTTGTGTGTTTAGTTGGATTTTCACTCATATGAAAGCTATATAATGATTAATGACTAAATTGAAAGGTATATTATTGACAGAAGGTATGCACGGTATGGTTAGCCAAGTAGAAGGTTTGGCTAAAGCTTTAGATATAAATTTTTCTCACCACACAGTTGAAACAAAAGGTTTCTGGAAAGTTATACCACCAAAAATCACTCCAATATCCGACTCAGTTTTTAAAAAAATTGAATGCGAAGATGTCGATTTAATAATTTCATGTGGGAGAAAAAGTGTTATCCCATCGATATTTTTAAAGAAAAATTCAAAGAAAAAAATATTTACTATTCATATTCAAAACCCAAAAGTAAAATTAGGAAATTTTGATTTAATTGTGGTGCCTGAGCACGATAATCTTGATGGAGATAACGTAGTAAAAACAAAAGGTGCTATACATTATTTAACAAGTGAAGAAATTGAAAAAGAAAAAGAATATTTGTTTAGTATTTCAAGCAAATTGAAGGATAAAAATATAATATCATTAATAATTGGTGGTCCTACTCAGTATTATGATTATTCAGATAGAAATATCCAAGAAATTTTTTCAAAAGTAAATAATTTAGTAAAAGAAAATAATCTTAGTTTAGTAGTCATCCCCTCCATGAGAACGCCAAAGGGAACAATAGAACATGCAAAAATATATTTTGGAAATGATCATTTGGTTTTAGATGGTGTTGATAAAAAGGCCTATTTAAGTGCGCTTGCAATATCAAAACATATGGTTATTACTTGCGATTCAAGCTCTATGATTTCAGAGGCAGCTTTAACAGAAAAGCCAATTTATATTGCCACTATTCCACCTAAAAAAAGCGATAAAAGATTTAAAAACTTTAGAAAATTATTTCAAGAAATGAAAATTGTTAGAGAATTAGGAGAAAAATTAGAAAATTGGAACTATGAAAAATTAGACGAAACGAATAGAGTAGCAAATATCATTAAAGATAAAATTTAATTATAATGGCATTTTTAAATTCAATACTAAAAAATTCGTCAAATCATAAATCCCCTTTTGAACATTGGGAATTAAATCAACCACTAACTGACGGCCAAGTTCAGGAAATCGTAAATGCTGATATAGCTAACCCAATAGAGCATGATCTAAATTATGATGGTACTAGAGCAATTGATGGTGGTGAAGGTAATTTTAGAGAAGGTATATCAGACGGAGGCAAGGCATTAAAATTTAGATGTTTTGTGACCAAAGAAAATTCAAATCAATTTCCTAATCTTGTTGAATTTATTAAAGAACTTCAAAATCCATCGACCTACAAAAAAATTTCTGAAATGATAAATAAAGATCTTTCTAATTCATATGTAAGAGTTGAAGTTATTTGTGATAGAAAAGGATTTTGGTTAAAACCACATTGTGATATTAAAGAGAAACTGATGTCGTGTTTATTATTCGTAAACAAACATAATGAAAAAGAAGATTTAGGCACAGATTTTTATGATGAATATCTAAAATTAGCAAAAACTGTTCCTTATAAGGATAATTATGGCTATTTTTTTTCAAGCGGCCCTAACACTTGGCACGGTATGGAAAAAAAAGAAATAGTAAAAGAGAGAAGATGTCTTCAAGTAAATTATGTTACATTCGAGACAGATTGGAAAGTCAATTAAAATTAATTATCTTGCAGAGATTTAACTTTTAATTTTGTTGTTTTTAAAGATTTTATTGCTTCCAAGAATGAATAGGCTGTAGACATATTTGTACAATATGGAATTTTGTTTGCAAGAGTTCCTCTTCTTAATGCTCTTGCATCACTAATCCTGTGTTCAGAATTTCCACCTCCAGTATTTATCACCAAAGATATTTTTTTGGAATTTAAAACATCTACTATATGTGGTCTACCACTGCTCACTTTATTAATTTTTCTACATTTCATTCCATTTTGTTTTAAAATCTCTGAAGTTCCTTTGGTTGCAGAAAGTGTGAAACCAAGTTTTATTAGTCTTTGTGCAACACCGATTATTTCTTGTTTATGAGAGTCTTTTACTGATAAGAATGCCATGCCCTTAGTTGGCAATGAATTTGAGGCAGCAATTTGACTTTTTGCAATAGCCATTCCAAAATCATCATCAAACCCCATTACCTCACCAGTAGACTTCATCTCAGGGCCAAGTAATAAATCACTATCTGGAAATTTATTGAATGGAAATACTGCTTCCTTAACAGCAAATTTTTTATTGGTTTTATATTTTAATTTATATTTACTTAACTTTTCTCCAGACATTATTCTTGATGCAATTTTTGCAAGTGGAATACCATTTGCTTTTGAAACAAAAGGAACTGTCCTGCTTGCTCTTGGATTTACTTCTATTACAAAAATTTCATCATTTTTAATTGCGAATTGAATATTTAAAAATCCTATAACTTTTAGAGATAAAGCCAATTTTCTTGTTTGTATTTTAATTTCTCTTAAAAGTTTTGACTTTATTGAGACAGGCGGTAAGCAACAAGCCGAGTCACCAGAATGAATTCCTGCTTCTTCGATGTGTTGCATTATTCCAGCAACATAAACATCTTTTCCATCAGAAATAGCATCCACATCTACTTCCATAGCATTGTCGATAAATTTATCAATTAAGATTGGATTTTGTTCTGATACTTTGAAGGCTTCATTTATAAATTGTTTCAACTGACTTTTGTCATGAACAATTTCCATAGCTCTTCCACCCAAAACATAAGAAGGTCTCACAACTACTGGTAATCCAATTTTTTCTGCAACATTTATAGCTTGATTGAACTTGTATGCTATTCCACTTTCCGCTTGCTTTAATTTAAGTTTTATAAGCAACTCTCTAAATCTGTCTCTGTCTTCTGCAAGATCAATCGATTTATATTGTGTCCCTAAAATAGGTAATTTATTTTCATCTAAAAATTTAGCTAATTTGATAGGAGTTTGGCCTCCAAATTGTGCGATAATGCCAATTAGGTTTCCTTTTGATTTTTCTTTTAAAATTATATTCTCAACATATTCTTCAATTAAAGGTTCAAAGTACAATCTATCACTTGTATCATAATCTGTAGAAACAGTTTCTGGGTTACAATTTATCATTATTGTTTCAAAACCTGCTTCTTTTAAAGAAAAGCTCGCCTGACAACAGCAATAATCAAACTCTATACCTTGGCCAATTCTGTTTGGACCTCCACCTAAAATTATTATTTTCTTTTTATTACTTGGCTCAGCTTCGCATTCAGTTTTAATAGAAAAATTTCTTTGATATGTAGAATACATATAAGGTGTGAAAGATTTGAATTCAGCGGCACAGGTATCAACTTTTTTAAAAACAGGCATAACTTTTAAACCTTTTCTTCTTGATTTTACGATAGTTTCTTTTTGATCAGTTAAAAGTGATATCTTTTTGTCAGAAAAACCTATTGATTTTATTCTATTAAATTCCTCAAAAGTTTTGGGCAGTCCTTTTGAATTTAGTATTTTTTCTTCATCAACTAATTCCTTAATTTGATTTAAAAACCAAGGATCTACCTTTGATAATTTATATATAATATCTAATGAAATTTTTTTTCTAAAAGCCTCAGCAATCAGAAGTAATTTGTTTGGTATATTGATTTTTAAATTTTTTAGGATTTCTTTTTTTGAATAGTTAAAAATATTATCTAATCCTGACAAACCAGTTTCGAGTGAAACCAGAGCTTTTTGAAAAGACTCTTTGAAATTTCTCCCAATTGCCATTGCTTCACCAACTGATCTCATGGATGTTCCTAAAATTGCTTCTGTGTCAGAAAATTTTTCAAATGTAAATCTTGGAATTTTCGTTACAACGTAATCGATTGTTGGTTCAAAAGAGGCTGGTGTTACTTTTGTTATTTCATTTTGTAGTTCATCAAGAGTATAACCAACTGCTAATTTTGCTGCTACTTTTGCTATTGGAAAGCCCGTTGCTTTTGAAGCTAATGCAGATGATCTTGATACTCTGGGGTTCATTTCAATAATTACCATTCTTCCATTTTTTGGATTTATGGCGAATTGAACATTCGAACCTCCTGTTTCAACACCAATTTTTCTTAAGCAAGCAATAGATGCATTTCTCATTACTTGATATTCTTTATCTGTAAGTGTTAATGCTGGAGCTATTGTAACAGAATCACCAGTATGAGTTCCCATGGGATCAACATTTTCTATTGAGCAAATAATTATACAATTATCATTTCTATCTCTGACAACCTCCATCTCAAACTCTTTCCATCCATCCAAACATTCTTCAACCAAAACCTGATTTTGAGGAGACTCATTCATTCCCTCTTTAACAATTTTAAAAAAATCTTTTGTTGTTCTCGCAATACCTCCACCCAATCCTCCCAAAGTAAATGAAGGTCTAACAATTGCAGGAAGACCAATTTTATTTAAGCATTTTTCCGCGTTTGAAAGTTTATTTAGAACTTCTGATTTTGGTAAATCAATACCAATATCAGACATATTCTTTCTAAATTTTTTTCTGTCCTCTGCATTTGCTATTGCTTTTGAGTTTGCTCCAATAAGTTCAATTTTATATTTTTTAAGCAATCCTTTTTTTTTTGCATTAATTGCGAGGTTTAATGCTGTCTGTCCACCCATTGTAGGCAGAATAGCATCTGGCCTCTCTTTTTTGATAACCTCTTCTAGTACTTCTAGTGATATTGGTTCAATATAAGTCTTATCAGCAACACCAGGATCAGTCATTATAGTTGCTGGATTTGAGTTAATCAATATTACTCTATAACCTTCATCTTTTAATGCTTTGCATGCCTGCGTTCCTGAATAATCAAATTCACAAGCTTGACCAATAATAATTGGACCAGCTCCAATAACTAAGATTTTTTTAATGTCTTTTCTTTTTGGCATATTTTTTTATGTCTTTAATAAAATTACTAAATAAATATTTACTATCTTGTGGTCCAGGATTAGCTTCAGGATGATATTGAACTGAGAAAACTGGTTTATTTTTTAATCTTATTCCTTCAATAGAATTATCAAATAATGATAGATGCGTTATTTCCGTATTTTTTTTTAAGCTTTGCTTAACAACTTCAAATCCATGATTTTGACTGGTAATTTCTACTTTCTTAGTATTTAAATTTTTTACTGGATGATTTGCACCCCTATGTCCTAATTTCATCTTTTTGGTTTTTGCATCTAAGGCTAAAGCTAATATTTGATGACCCAAACATATCCCAAATAATGGAATATTTTTTTTTATTAAATTTTTTACAACTTTAATTGCATACTTTCCTGTTGCAGCTGGATCCCCAGGACCGTTTGACAAAAAAATTCCATGAGGTTTTAGATTAAGTATATTATTTGCATTTTCCTTGCAGGAAACAACTTTAACTTCGCAATCAAAATCAGAAAAAAACCTAAGTATATTTTTTTTAATTCCATAATCTATCGCCACAACCCTAAATTTCTTCTTATTATTTTTTTCATAGCCCTTATTTTTTTTCCAAGTTTTAAATCCTTTCCAAATGTAAGTTTTATTAGTTGTGACCTCTTGAGCAAGATCCATTCCATTTAAACCAGGCCATTTTATTGATTTATTTATTAGTTTATTAATATTAAATTTACCATTTTTATTGTTTGATATTGTTCCTTTTGGAGCCCCTTTATCTCTTATAAAATTTGTTAAACTTCTGGTATCTAGACCAGTTATGCCTACTATTTTATTTTTTTTAAGCCATTTATCTAAATTTTGCAGAGATCTATAATTAGAAGGACTTGTTATCTCTGAATTGAAAATAACTCCCCTTGTCCATATTTTATCAGACTCTATATCTTCTTTATTAGCCCCAACGTTTCCAATGTGTGGAAATGTAAAATTTATTATCTGTCCTGCATACGATGGATCAGATATAATTTCTTGATAACCAGTTAATGAGGTATTAAAGCATACCTCTCCGGTTGCTTCTCCTTTATGTCCCAGTCCAATCCCTTTAAAGACTGATTTATTTTCTAGAGCTAAAATAGCTGTGTTAAAATTAGAGAGATGTGAAGTTTTGTTTTTTCGTTTTAAAGTCAATTACAACTCATGAGTTAAAGGTTAATACAATAAAACGTATTTATCCGCAACAGATCTATAATAATTTTTTAAAAATACAATTTTTTCTTTTGAACAATTTTGTCTATGAAGTACATTCTAATATGTCCTTAAGAGATAAAATAGATAACGATTACAAAAATGCTTTAAAATCAAAAGATAAAAATAAGATATCAACTTATAGGTTAATTTTATCTGGAGTTAAGGATATAGATATTAATAACAGATCTGGCCCAAATAAAAAGGAGACAGACGATGAGGATATAAAAAAACTCTTAAAAAAAATGATTAAACAAAGATCCGAATCAATTGAAATATATAAAAAAAATGACAGGTCAGATTTATTAGAAATTGAACAAGTGGAGCTTGATGTTTTATCTGAATATTTACCTAAGCAATTATCTGAGGCAGATACAAAAAAGATATGTGAAGAAATTATAAAAAGTTCTGGAGCCTCTTCAATTAAGGATATGGGTAAAGTTATGGGTGAATTGAAAAAAAACCATGCTGACACAATTGATTTCTCGAAGGCAGGTCAGATTATTAAAAATTTACTTAATAGCTAATGAAATATCCAAAAGAATATTTAGACGAAATTAAAACTAGATTAAAAGTTTCAACAGTTGTGTCTAAAACTGTCAAACTTAAAAAAAGAGGTAAGGAGTTTGTTGGTTTGTCACCTTTTAAAACAGAGAAAACCCCATCATTTACAGTTAATGATGAAAAAGAATTTTACCATTGTTTTAGCACAAGTGAGCACGGAAATATTTTTGATTTTGTAATGAAAACCCAAAACCTTAGATTTGGTGAGGCAGTCAAAATGCTTTCAAATCTCGCAGGTATGCAACCTTATACGTTTTCAAAACAAGATGAGGAAAGAGAGAATAAATGGAAATTATATAAATCTATATGTAGTAATTTTTCTGAATTTTATAAAAATGAATTATTTAAAAATGAGAATTCAATTAAAGCAAAAAATTATCTTAAATCAAGAGGACTGTCTGGTGTTGAGGTTAAAAATTTTAACCTTGGTTTTGTAACAGAAGATTTAGATTATTATGAAATCCTAAAAAAGAATTTTGATGAAAAAATTATTAAAGATACAGGCCTGTTTTATTTTGATGAAAAGAAAAAAAAATATATTTCAAGATTTAGAAACAGAATAATTTTTCCAATAAATAATATATCAGGAAATATAATAGGTTTTGGAGGAAGAATAGTAGACGATAATAAAAATTTAGCTAAATATATTAATTCACCTGAGACACCTTTTTTCAAAAAGGGATCAAACTTATATAATCTTGATAAAGCAAGAAAGTTATCAAATAAATTAGAGGATGTTTATTTGGTTGAGGGGTATATGGATGTTATTGGTTTATCAAAAAATGGAATAGAAAATACTGTTGCAAATCTAGGAACTGCTTTAACAAGTAAACAAATACAAATTTTAAATCAATTCTATAATCATATAATTATATGCTTCGATGGCGACCAAAGCGGTTATAAAGCTGCATTGAGAGCAGCAGAGAATATTATCGATGAATTAAAACCTGATAAAAAAATTTCATTCTTACTTTTAGAAGATAATTTAGATCCAGATAATTACATAAATAAATTTGGTAAAGATAAATTTTTAGAAATTTCAAATCAAAAATCTATACCTATACATAAATTTATTTTTGAACATTATATTGGTCAAACAACGGAAAGTCCTAGCTCGCGAGCAATCTTTGAAAAAAAACTAAGAGAAATTGCATCAAATATTAAAGACAGTCTTGTGAAAAAATATACATTAGAGTATTTTCTTGAAAAAGTTTCAGAGTTAACTCCAAATATTAATTCAAAATTCAATAAAAATTATAAAATATTTCCAAAATCTCTTGCTAAAACAAAAAGTTATTATAATGAGACGAAATCATTAAAATCTTTTGAAATTAAAGAATTTTCATTTTTATATATATTACTCGCTAAACCAAAATTAATTCATGAAAACTTTCATATAATAGATAACGTCAAATTATATAGTGATGAGAATAAACAATTATTTGCTGAAATTTTAAACCAATCGAAAAATTTATTAAACCTAGACTTACAAAAATTAAATGTAGATAAAATTCTAGTTAGTAGAGTTATGAATTATGCTTCAATTAAACATATTATTTCAAAGAACTTAAATGATGATGAAAAAATTTTAGAAATTCTGACTGAGATTATTCAAGATCTTAAAAATTATGAATTAGAGCAAAGAATATCTGTATTAGAATCGAAGTTTTCAAAAGATATGAGCGAAAGCACATTTAATGAGATAAAAGAGTTAAAAAAACAACAAAAAATCAACTAAATTTAAAAAAAATCACATAGATTTTTTTGTATTAGACATTATATAACATTATCATACTTTTAAACTGTGGAAAGAATTATTACAAAATCATTTGCAAGATTAATGGGTCGGGGAATCCACAGAGGATTTATTACTCATGAGGAATTAAATAAATCATTAGGGAAAAGAAATTTATCTAGTGATAACCTAGCACAAGCATTTATGCATATTCTTGACGAGAATATAGTGCTCGTTGAAAAAAAGTCTGATTATAAAATATTAAGAAAAAAAGATGCTTCTTCAAAAGAGGAGGGAAAAACTTTAGAAAAAAGTGATGATCCCATAAGAATGTATCTTAGAGAGATGGGTGGAGTTGAGCTGTTATCTAGAGAAGGTGAAATAGCTATAGCAAAAAGAATAGAAGCTGGAAAAGATGTAATGCTTAATGCACTGTCCCAAAGTCCTATAACTGCACAACAATTTTTTGAATGGGATACTAAACTTCAAAATGACGAAATACTAGTTAGAGAAATAATAGATATTGATACTAATTACATGGATGATGACGATAATAACAATAGTTCGAAACAAAAAAAAACAGACGATGAACAGTCTACTGATGAAGCAAATAGTTCAGATGATGAATTTAATCCAACTTTGGCGGCAATGGAGACAGAAATTAAACCAAAAGTTCTGGAAACTGCGCATATATTAACGAAAGAATACAATAAACTTATAAAATATCAAAAAGAGAAACTTTATTGTGTATTAAATTCTAAAAAATTTTCATCTTCAAAAGAAAAGAACTATAAAAAAATTGTAGACGACATTCTTGAGAATATTAAATCGCTACAATTATCTCCGTCAGTATTAGAGGAATTAGTTCAGAAACACTATTCTGAAAATAAAAAAATTATTTCGCTTGAAGGCAATCTTCTTAGACTTGCTATCGAGTCAAAAATATCTAGAGATGAATTTATAAAATTCTACATCGGCAATGAGATCAATCCAAATTTAAAAGAATTTTTAGATACAAATGATGTTTGGAAAAAATTTTTTCAAAGAAATAAAAATGAATTTAAAAATATCAGAGATAGATTAGTTGAGATAAGTAATAAACTTGGAATTTCAGTTACAGAGTACAAGAAGCTTGTAAGTCGTGTGCAAAAAGGCGAAAAGGAATCTAGGATTGCAAAAAAAGAGATGGTTGAAGCTAATTTAAGATTAGTAATTTCTATAGCAAAAAAATATACTAATAGAGGTCTTCAGTTTTTAGATTTAATACAAGAAGGAAATATCGGTTTGATGAAAGCTGTTGATAAATTTGAGTACAGAAGAGGATATAAGTTTTCAACTTATGCTACTTGGTGGATAAGACAAGCAATAACCAGATCTATAGCAGATCAAGCAAGAACTATCAGAATTCCAGTTCATATGATTGAAACTATAAACAAAATTGTTAGAACCCAAAGATTAATACTCAGTGAATTTGGTAGAGAAGCGACACCAGAAGAGCTGGCTAATAAATTACGTATGCCTTTAGAGAAGGTTAGAAAAGTTTTAAAAATTTCAAAAGAGCCTGTGTCTCTAGAGAAACCAGTTGGAGACGAAGAGGATAGTAGTTTAGGAGATTTTATCGAGGATACAAAAGCATTGGCTCCACTAGAACAAGCAATTAAATCTAATTTAAGTGAGGCAACTACTAAGATATTATCTACTCTTACTCCAAGAGAAGAAAGAGTTTTAAGAATGAGGTTTGGGGTTGGCATGAATACCGATCATACATTAGAAGAAGTTGGGCTGCAGTTTTCAGTAACAAGAGAAAGAATTAGACAAATAGAGGCAAAAGCTCTAAGAAAATTAAAACATCCAAGTAGATCCAAACAATTAAAAAGTTTTCTAGAAAGTTAGGGCCGTTAGCTCAATAGTAGAGTACTGCATTGACATTGCAGGGGTAGTTGGAGCGTAACCAACACGGCCCACCATTGCAAGATTATCTTTAATTGATAACACAAAAAAAATGGTATAATTAAGTGTTCAATTTTGGGCCTGTAGCTCAGTTGGTTAGAGCAGTACACTCATAATGTATTGGTCCCAGGTTCGAGTCCTGGCGGGCCCACCAAATCAAGTAAAATCAATGATTATAAATTATAGTTTTTCAACAATTAATTAAAAACTGTATTATCATTATAAATAAAATGAAGCTTAAAATAAAAATTAAACCTAAAATATCATACTATGTTTCAATATTTGTTTCTTTTACTATCCTTCTTTACTTTGCTTATAAAGGTGTTGTTGCATATCTAATTCATCGAGAGTTATATGGAGGTGGACTAGATACATTGGTATTGTTGCGTGTATCTATCTCGGGAATAATGCTTCTTTTAATACTTTTATTTATACAGTTTATAAAAATTCCTGATCTAAAAAGTCATCGTACAATTTTAAGAGGAATATTTATTGGGTGGACAAGTGTTTTTATAATACTTGTAATTGTTAATTTGAGCTCAATTTATTTTATTTTATTAACTGGTTTAGTGTCTTTTTTTTCGTTAATTACTTTGTTTAGTTTAGAGGACCAAATTAAAGAGGAAAAAAATACCCTTACAGAAAAAGAAATTTATCTTCTTCAACAACTTGCAAAAAAAAAGTAGCTCAATTTTGAAAAAAATAATATTTTTAATTTTATTTTTATTATGCCAAAGCAATACTTTTTCTAATGATATGATTTTAGATAAATTAAAAAAACCCAAAATAACAAATCAATCCCAAAAGTGGAATTTTATTACAGATCAAGTCATGGGAGGTGTATCAACAGGAAAATTTATAGTTGAGAAAGTTGATGGAGTACCGTGCTATAGAATGACAGGAGATGTATCCACTAAAAATAATGGTGGATTTATACAAATGAGAACAAAATTAAGTCCTGAAATTAATAGTAAAGACTATGATGGAGTGTATGTAAAAGTTTATGGTAATGAAAAAAAATATAACCTTCATTTAAGAACTGGATTAACATTAGCTCCATGGCAATATTATAGCTATACTTTTACTACAACAAAAAATTGGATTGAAATTCGTGCTCCATTTGAACAATTTAAAAAATCTAATTTCTATCAACCTAAAAGTATATTGGGTCAAAGTATAAAATCAGTTGGGTTAGTTGCGGGTTTTGATGATTTTAAATCAGATATTTGCTTAAGTGAAATTGGATTTTACTAATTATTTAATTAAAAATTCCTCAAGTGTTTTAAATAATGCATTTATATCACCATCATTATTTTGGATTATAGAATTAAACTCTTCTTTTTGAGTTCTTGCTAAACTTAATCCTTCAACAATTAAATCTCTTATTAAAGGTCTCTCAGGATTTTTTGTATAAATTCTCCAATCTATTTTTACCTGAGGTCTTTTTGATGTGGCTTCCAATATGCTATTAACAATAGTATATTTATCATTGATTTTTTTCTGCGAAACTACATTAATTCTTGGATTTGTATAATCAACTAATCTGCTTGAGAAACTTTTTAAAAAATAACTTTTAAATAATTTTTGATATTTAGTTTTTTGATCTTCATTAACAGATTTTCTATATTTTCCTAAAGTGTACATACCTATTCCATTTATATCTACACTTCTCTCTGCAATAGCATTTAATTTAATTATTTTTGACTCAACTGGATCTTCGCTTGATAATACAGATGCAGCTTCATCAACTATTTCATTGATTAAAGCGCTAGGATCTTTTGAAAAAGAAACATTAGAGAAATTCGTAAAAAATAAAAATATAATTAAATATTTAAGGAATTTCATCTGATGAAAATTATTGAGTATCTAGTTCTTCCCAGTCGTCGTCGCTTAGTGTATCAGTAGTTTTATCTATATTTCTAACTTTTCTATATCTGTCTTGTAAATAAAGACTTCTTACTGATGCATATAAATCAACAGAACTAGTTTCAAGACTATCAAATGACTCTAAATTTTTTGCTCTAAAATCAACTCCACTTAACAATCTTGATGCATAATAATCTGCTTCAGAAAAATATTTCGTGTCATTAACTACGGTAACATTATACCACGCGTCTCCACCTATAATATTAATTATTGATCCAACGGAGTCTCTCACAGTAGTTGGGCCTAAAACTGGCAAGACAAAATAACAACCTGGTTTGGCACCCCAAACACCTAATGTTTGTCCATAGTCTTCTTTATCACTTTTTTTTATACCGTAATATGAAGCAACATCAAATATTCCTACAATTCCAAGAGTTGAGTTAATAACAAATCTGGCAGAATTTAATCCCGCATCTTTAAATTGTCCTTGAAGTACATTGTTAGGTATAGTTACAACGTTACCAAGATTGCTTAAAGCATTACTTGTGCCCGATCTAATAGGTTGTGGAAACATTCTGTACCCTTTTGCTAGTGGTTTAAAAATCACTTTATCTAATGCTTGGTTGAATGCAAAAATTCCTCTATTAACTTTTTCGAAACAATCTTTAACTTCTACATACCCATTATCTTTTTTTCCATTTAACTTGATTTTTCCATCATCCCCCGAATATGCTGGATTGCTGATCGATGAAATTAACAGAAATAAGAAAACTGAAAGAAATTTGTTCATAAAAATACTTATAGTATAATCAGTATTAATATAAAGATAAATTGTTTTAATTAATGCAGAAAAATGTTGGAAAAATGTCGATAAATTACTCCCCAAATTTTAATTTAAGAAAAAGAAGTTTTTCAAAAGTAAAGTACCTAATATTTCATTACACAGGAATGAAATCTGAAAAAGGAGCTATAAAAAGGCTAACAAATAATAATACTGAAGTAAGCTGTCATTATTTTATCAAGAGAAATGGTAAAATAATTAAAATTGTTCCTGATTTATACATTGCTTGGCATGCTGGAATTTCATCATGGAAAAAAGATAAGTTCCTAAATTCAAATTCAATAGGTATAGAGATATCTAATCCGGGACATGAATATGGATATAAAGATTTTAGTCCAAGTCAAATTAAATCAGTTATCAGTTTATCAAAAAAGTTAAAAAAAAAATATAAAATAAAAAAAAAAAATATTTTAGGGCATTCTGATATTGCACCTTTAAGAAAAAAAGATCCTGGAGAAAAATTCCCTTGGAAAATACTTTATAAAAATAAAATATGCTTGTGGCATAGTTTAAGTGAGCAACATTGCAAGAAATTAAGGAAGATTAAATTAAATGACAACAAAAAATTTTATAAATTATTATTTAAGTTTGGTTATAAATCAACAAATAAATCATACGAGAAGATTAAGATATATAAAAATTTTCAAAGAAGATTTAGACCACAAATAATTAGTAGTACCGTCGATCAAGAATCATACGCGATTATAAAATCCTTGATTTAATTGATCTAAAAATAGTTGAAATTTATTGAAAAAAGAATATTTCTTTATATGCCAGATAAATGACTTATCGCTTTAATTTATTAAAGAGGAAAGTCCGGGCTCTACAAAGACACAGTGCCAGTTAATTGCTGGCGGGGGAAACCCTAGGGATAGTGCCACAGAAAATAAACCGCCTTATCAAGGCAAGGGTGAAAAGGTGTGGTAAGAGCACACCGGCTAAGTTGGTAACAACTAGCGCATGGAAAACCCCACTGGGAGCAAGACTGAGTAGAGATGACATTGTTAGAAATAACTAAAAGCAGTCTTTGGCTAGTCATCAGGGTTAGTTGCTTGAGCTTTAAAGTAATTTAAAGCCTAGATAAATGATAAGTTTAAATGACAGAACCCGGCTTATAGTTTATCTGGCATTAAAAAATTATCTTAAATATTCAATAAATCTTGAAAAATGACAACATAATATTTGCTATTGACGCTTACTTATAAAACCCATAATATCCCATAAAAACCCAAATTTAGGATTATATGTTTTATGTTTTTATCAACTTACGAAAACAAATTGGACAAAAAGGGAAGGGTTTCAGTGCCTGCATCATATAGATCTTATTTATCAAATATTGGCTATAATGGTATAATTTGTTATCCATCTTTTAATAATCAGTGTATTGAGGCATGGCCTCAAGATCGAATAGAAAAAATTTCAAATGCAATTGACTCTCTCAACCCTTTTGAAGAAAAAAAAGATTATTTTGCAACTTCTATATTATCTGAAAGTATAAACTTACAATTTGACAGTGAAGGAAGAGTACAAATAACTCCAAAACTATTAAAACATGCAAAAATTAAGAATAGCATGTTATTTGTTGGTCAAGGTAAAACATTTCAAATCTGGGAACCAACACTTTTTGAAAAATTTAGGGCAAACGCTAGAAAAAAATCAAACATTAATAGAGCAGGTCTTAAATGGGAAAAACAATTTAATAACTAAAAGGGGAGAAAATGACAATAAACTTTAAAACACCAGATATAAAAGAACTTAAACCACGAATTCTAGTATTAGGCGTGGGAGGAGCTGGAGGAAATGCAATAAATGGAATGATTGATGCTGGTCTTCAGGGTGTAGAGTTTATTGCAGTTAATACAGATGCTCAAGATTTAAGATTAAGTAAGGCACAAACTAAAATACAAATGGGTTTAAATTTAACAAAAGGTTTAGGCGCTGGAGCAAAATTAGATATTGGTCAAGCTGCTGCAGATGAGTCATTAAATGAAATAGTTAACGTTCTTCAAGGTGCAAATATGGTTTTCATAACAGCAGGAATGGGAGGCGGAACTGGCACAGGATCTGCTCATGTTATCGCTAGAGCAGCAAAAGAATTAAATATTTTAACAGTTGGGGTTATAACACTTCCATTTTTATACGAAGGTCCATCTAGAATGAGAAAAGCTCAACAAGGACTAGAGGAACTTAGAAAACATGTAGACACTATTATTGTTGTTCCAAATCAAAATTTATTCAAAATAGCCAGTGAACAGACAACTTTTGAAGAATCTTTTGAATTATCAAATGATGTTTTGCTGCATGGAGTCCAAAGTATTACAGATTTGATGGTCAGACCAGGTCTTATCAATTTAGATTTTGCTGATGTTGAAACTGTTATGAGCTCAATGGGTAAAGCAATGATGGGAACAGGTCAAGCAGAGGGTGAAGGGAGAGCTGTTAAAGCAGCAGAATCTGCAATAAACAATCCTTTAATTGATGATTATTCGTTAAAAGGGGCTAAAGGACTTCTAGTTAATATAACTGGAGGTAAGGATTTAAAATTATTTGAAGTTGATGAGGCAGTTAATAAAGTTAGAGCAGAGGTTGACCCAGAAGCTGAGTTAATTATCGGAGCTATTACAGATGAAAGTTTAGACGGATTAATGAGAGTTTCGATTGTTGCAACAGCATTAGATGGTCAGCAACCCGAGCCAAAGTCTGTGATAAATATGGTTCATAGAATTCAAAATAGAAATCCAGGCTACTCCGAATTCTCAAATTCTGGATCTACACAATCATTTCAATTTACAAATAATAGTAATTCGATAATTACTAATGGAGCAAATGCACTTAAAATAGAGGAAGAAGTTCAAAAAGAAGAATTAGCTTCCAACGGTTTAGATAGCAGTGATTTAAATGAAATATCAAGCACTTTAAAAAGCGAGACTTTAGAGCAACCGGAAGTTCCTTCAGTAAATGCAGATAATGTTGATATTGACAGTAAGGCTGAAGAACAAATTTCAGAGAACAATGGCCTAGAAAATTTTGAATTAAGTGACGATGATACACCTGAACTATTTAATTCAGATACTAATGAGGAATTATTAAATAATTCAGAAGATATAAATTCAGAAGAAGAAGATTTAGAAATCCCAGCATTTTTGAGAAGACAAAAAAATTAATGGTCTTCAAAAAAATAAATGAATGCCACCATAAATCTGGAAAAACATTTTCCAGTATTACTAAATGAACTAGTTAGTATTATTTCCCCTCTTTATGGTGGCACATTTATAGATTGTACTTTTGGAGCTGGGGGCTACTCAAAGAAAATATTAGAAGAAACTTCAAATAATGTTATAGCATTTGATAGAGATAAATCTGTAAAAAGTATTGCCAATGAACTTCTTTCAAAAAATAAAAAAAGATTTAAATTTTATAACTCAAAATTTTCAAGTATAGACCAAATTAAAAATGAAAATATTAAAGGTGTCATTTTTGATCTAGGATATTCATTAAATCAAATATCTGACTTAAATCGAGGACTATCATTTAGGAGTAAGGGTAAATTAGATATGAGAATGGGATTAAATGATTTTTCTTGTAACGATGTAATTACACACATGAGTCAAACAAATCTTTATAAAATTTTTAAATACTTTAGTGACGAAAAATACGCAAAACCAATATCAAAAAAAATAGTGCAACTAAGAGAAAATAGAAAAATCGAGACAGAAAATCTTGTAGAAATCGTTGAAAGTATAAAGAAAAACAGAAGTGGAAAAAATAAATCTACGAAAATTTTTCAAGCTCTTAGAATTTTTGTAAATAAAGAGATTAGTGAACTTATGAATGGGTTGATAAAAGCATATAATATTCTACCTATTGGAGGAGTAATAGCTGTTGTAACTTTTCATTCAATTGAAGATAAAATAGTAAAATTTTTTTTTAAAGAATATTCAGAAACAAAAAATTTTTCTAGGTATTTACCAAAATCTATTACAGAAAAAACATATTTTAAATTAACGAAAAAAAAACCAATAATTCCATCACCTTTTGAAATTAAAATTAATCCACCATCAAGATCTGCGAAACTTAGATTTGCTTATAAAGTAGATAATGGATGTAATTTTAAAAATTTTGTTAATCAATTTAAATATTTGAAAGATATTGAAAACTTAAGCTTTGATGTTTAAAAAAATTCTTATATTTATTCCGATAATCTTATTAATTATTTCAACAACTTTTACAAAAAATTCCACAAAACAACTTGATAAAAAAATATTTGAAATACAGGAAAATATTAGAGCCTTAGAGAATAAATATGAACTTGTTTTATTAGATTACAATTATCTTACATCTCCTAATAAATTAATGGAATATTCTCAAAAGTATTTTGATGAAGAATTAAAAAAAAAAGAAATTAAAGATTTAAAAAATTATATATTTAAAAATGAATAATATTGATGAGAATTTCAAATTTCAGGAAAATAAATCAAATTTAAAGATATCTTTTGAGCGAATTTCATTTATTTTCTTTGTTTTTTTTATAATTACAGCAATTTTCTTATCTAAAACTGTTTATTTAGGTTTTAAAAAAACAACACAAACAAAAATAATAAAAGAAAAAGAAAAATATAGAGCATCTATTATGGATAGAGATGGAAATATTATTGCTAAAACTGTCCGCGTAACAAACTTAGGCATTAATCCAAGTCAACTAATTGATAAAGAAAAATTATTAATTTCTTTAAGATTAATTTTTCCTGAAAAGAACTTTAATAAAGAAATATATGGAAATAAGTTTTTTTATGTAAAAAAAAAAATATCTCCAGAAAAACTTGAAAAAATTAAATTATTGGGTGAAAAGTCATTTAAAGAAGAAGAAAATATTGCACGTGTTTATCCTAATGGTAGTCTTTTCAGTCATATATTGGGACAGATTGATATAGACAATAATGGTGTATCAGGCATAGAAAAATCATTTGATTATGAATTAACCACCTCTAACAAGCCTTTAAAATTAACTTTAGACACTGAAATACAATATTTGGCTCGGCAGGAACTATTAAAATTTCAAGACATTTTTAATAGTTTTGGAAGTGCAGCTATTTTAATGAATATAAATAATGGAGAAATTCTTTCAATGGTTTCTCTTCCAGATTTTGATTTAAATAAAAGAAAAAATATCTCAGATAAAAAATTTATAAATAGATCAACAAAAGGTGTATATGAGCTCGGTTCTGTATTTAAAACATTTACATTAGCTGCTGGATTTCAGCAAGGCGTTGTAGGAAAAGATACATTATTCGAAAATCTACCAAAAAAAATAAAATGTGCTGGGAGATCAATTTCTGAATATGACATGGATATTCCATCAAGCCTTACAGCAGAAGAAATATTGATTAGATCAGGTAACATTGGTTCAATTAAAATTGCACAGAAAGTTGGATTAGAAAATTTTAGAAAGTTTTTAGAAGATTTAGATTTAATAAATAAAACACAATTCGATATTGAAGAAGTTGGAAATCCAATTCCATTTAAATGGGGTAAATGTAAACTCGCCACTTCTGCTTATGGTCATGGAATAACAACAACCCCTCTTCAACTTGCAAAAGGCTACGCAATAATCGCAAATGGTGGATATAAAATAAAACCAACTTTAATTAAAAAAGAGCTTAATATAAAAAAAGGTGAACAAATAATAAGTAAAGAAAATTCAAGTAAAATTAATAAGATTTTAAGAAAAATTGTAACATTAGAGCAGGGTACCGCTAATCTAGCCAACATCATTGGTTATGAAATTGCAGGAAAAACAGGTACGGCACAAAAGTCAATCAAGGGAAAATATTCCAAAAAAAAAGTAAATACTTTTGCATCAATTTTTCCAGTGTCTGATCCAAAATATGTATTAATTGTTTTATTGGATGAACCAAAATTAAGCAAAACGTATGTTTATGAATATAATATTGATGGAAAAAAAATGAAAATAGTTGGAACTCCTTTTAATACAGCTGGCTGGACTTCAGTTGAAGTTGCAAAAAATATAATTGAAAAAATTGGGCCTATTTTAGCCATAAAATATTAAGAAATTTCATGATGAATTTAATAAATTTTTTTAAAAATTTAAAAAAAGAAATAAATTATAAAAGTATCAAAGGATTTGAATTTAACTCAAAAAAAATAAAAAAAAATTACATATTTTTTGCCATTAAAGGAAATAAAATTAATGGTAATAATTATATAACAGAAGCTATAAAAAATGGAGCTAAAGTAATAGTATCAAATAAGTTTAAAAATGGTGTCAACAAAGGTATAGTTTATATTAAAGTAAGTGATCCTAGATTAGCTTTATCAAATTTTGCAACAAGATATTATTCTCAAAAACCAAAAAATATAATTGCTGTGACAGGCACAAATGGCAAATCATCTATAGCAAATTTTTACTACCAGATATTAAAACTTAATAAAAAAAAAGTAGCTTCAATTGGAACACTTGGTGTTAAATCAGATAAAATTAATTTAAAACTTGATAATACTACTGTTGATTCAATCATAATAAATAAATTACTTTCAAATTTGAAGCGTAAAAAAATTGAAAATATAATATTAGAAGCCTCTAGCCACGGACTCCACCAAAAAAGATTACATGGTATAAAATTTAACACTTCTATATTTACAAACCTAAGTAGGGATCATTTAGATTATCATAAAAATTATAAAAATTATTTTAATTCAAAGTTAATTTTATTTAATGAATTAACAAAAAAAAATGGTAATTTGGTATACGATAGTGACACAAAACTCTCTAACATTTTTAAAAAAATTGCCAAAAGAAAGAAATTGAATTCATTAAGTATCGGAAAATACAATAGCAATTTAAAAATTATTTCGATAAAAATTTTAAACAATAATCAGCATGTAAAATTTTCTTACCAAAATAAACAATATCAATTTAAAACTAGCTTAATTGGAAAAATACAAATTAAAAATTTGATTATGGCGGTTGCTGCAGCACTTAGAAGTGGTTTAAAAATTGATAATATTATTAAAAATCTTGAATATGTTAAACCAACAAACGGAAGAATGGAGTTAGTTGGTAAAACTAAAGATAATTCTATAGTAATTTTAGATTATGCTCATACTCCTGAAGCACTTAAAACTTGTATAGAAAATGTCAAAGAACAGTTTGGTCTAAGAAAAATTAACATTTTATTTGGATGTGGTGGTGAAAGAGATAAAGAAAAAAGACCAATCATGGGCAAAATTGTAAATAAATTGTGTAATTTCATTTATCTTACAGATGATAACCCCAGAAATGAGAGTCCAAAAGAAATAAGAGATAATATTAAAAAGTCAATCCTACCATCCAAAATGATTGAAATACCCTCAAGAAAATTAGCCATAAGAAAAGCAATTTTAAATAGCAAGTCTGACGAAGTTCTTATTATTGCAGGGAAAGGACACGAAAGTACTCAAGAATATAAATTTAAAAAAAAATTTTCAGATAAAGATAATATAAGAAAATCTATAATTTTTAAAAATAGACATTTATCAAATGATTGGAAATTAAATATTCTTAAAGAAATAATAAAAAATAAGAAATTAGACAAATTAAAAAATTTTAAAATAAGCACCAACTCAAAAGTATCAAATAAAGATAAAATTTTCTTTGGAATTAAGGGCAAATCTTTAAATGGTAATGATTTTGCTGATGAGGCCATTAAAAATGGAGCAAAACTTGCAATCCTTCAAAATACTAAAAATCTTAATCAAAAAAAAATTAATGTTAAAAATACTTTAAAATTACTAGTTAAGTTATCTCATAAGATAAGAGTTTCTTCAAGTGCATCTCAAGTTGCAATAACAGGATCTTCTGGCAAGACATCACTAAAAGAATTATTAGGTCAATGCCTACAAAAAAGCTATTCTACAACTTTTTCAAAAAATTCATTCAACAATAAATTTGGTTTACCTATATCTTTAATAAATTTGAGTAAGAATACAATTTATGGAATATTTGAAATTGGTATGGATAAAAAAGGAGAGATAGATTTTTTATCACAAATAATTAAACCAGACATTGGAATTATTACAAATATCAGTTATGCACATGCTAAAAATTTTAGAACTTTATTTGACATTGCTAAAGCTAAATCAGAGATTATTTTCAATATAAGAAAAAACGGAACAATTATATTAAATAAAGATGATAAATTTTTTGATTTTTTTTCAAAATTAGCGAAAAAAAATAATTTAAATGTTATTTCTTTTGGAAAACATAAAAATTCTAATATTAGATTATTTAAAATAAAAAAAACTAAAAAAAACTGTATTATATATGTTAGTGTAGATAATAGAATTTATAATTTTAAAATTCATAACAATTTATTACCTTACGTAGAAAATATATTAGCTTCTGTCGCAGTTTGTAAAAGTCTGAGTATTATTGATAAAATAAAAAATAACTTTTATTATAATTACCAAATACCTATCGGTAGAGGAAACATTAAGAAAATTAGTCTTGGTTCTAAAAAAATAAACATAATAGATGAAAGTTACAATTCAAATCCATTATCACTAAATTTTTCAATTAAAAAATTTGATAATTTAAAGATAAATCCAGATAAAAAATTTATACTACTAGGTGATATGTTGGAATTAGGAAAATTTTCAAAAAAACTTCATATTGAGGCAGCAAAAGAAATCAATAAGGCAAAATTCAAAAAATTGTTTGTTTATGGGAATAATATCATTGATACTTTTAACAAAATTAGAACACAAAAAAAAGGAAAAGTACTTAAATCAACAAGTGATATTCTAGATATAATAAAAAATGATTTAAAAAATAATGATTTTCTAATGATCAAAGGTTCAAATTCAACAGGTCTTAACCAAATAACAAAAAATATTGGAACAAAATCTTAATGTTATTCGAGCTTTTTTCAATCCTGGTTGATCAATTCAGTTTTCTAAATGTTTTTAAATATCTAACAGTTAGAACTGGACTTTCTATGTTTACAGCTATGGCCGTTGTTTTTTTATTTGGAAACCCATTAATAAAGTTTTTTTCATCAAAACAAATTCATAACCCAATCAGAGAAGATGGTCCAAGCGACCATATTATCAGAAAAATTGGAACTCCTACTATGGGAGGTTTGATAATATTATCAGGTGTTTTCTCAGGAGTTTTATTATGGGGTGATTTATCAAATCCATATAATTGGTTTTTAATTTATATCGCAGTATCTTTTGGAATGTTGGGAGCTTACGATGATTATAAAAAAATAAAGTTTAAAAGTTCTCAAGGAATTTCCTCTAAACTTAAGTTTTCTATTCAAATTATTTTAGCTTTGATTGGTATATTTATACTTTACTCCACAAGCAATTCCGAACATATAAATAATTTATATTTTCCTTTTTTCAAAAATTTAGTAATCAACCTTGGATGGTTCTTTATACCTTTTTATATGTTCATTTTAGTTGGAGCTTCAAATGCTGTTAATTTAACCGATGGTTTAGATGGATTGGCAACAGTTCCTGTTATGTTAGTTGCCGCCTGTTTTGCATTTATAAGTTACGTATCAGGTAATATAATTTTTTCAGACTATCTTCAGATTGCATATATAGAGGGTGTTGGAGAAGCCTCTATATTTTGTGGATCAATAATTGGAGCATGCTTAGGCTTCTTATGGTTCAATGCACCACCAGCAAAAATTTTTATGGGAGATACTGGATCATTATCTTTAGGAGGTTCATTAGGAGCAGTTGGTATAATAACTAAGCATGAAATAGTTTTAGCAATAACAGGAGGGCTTTTTGTACTAGAAGCTGTTTCTGTGATAGTTCAAGTAGTTTCTTATAAATTCACAGGTAAACGAATATTCAGAATGGCGCCAATTCACCACCATTTTGAAAAAAAAGGATGGCCCGAGTCAACTGTTGTAATTAGGTTCTGGATAATATCAATTATTTTAGCGATGATTGGATTGGCAACTTTGAAACTTAGATAATGAAATTAAAAAATGAAATTTTAAATAAAAAATTTTTAATTTATGGTTTTGGAAAATCTGGCATATCATCTTTTAAATATCTAAATAAAAAAAATCAATGTTTTATTTTTGATGATGAAAAGAAAAAATTATCAAATAAATTTAAGAAATTTTTTATTTCTAAATCAAAAATACTAAATAATAATTTCGATAATATAATTATAAGTCCTGGGATTAATATACATAGGTGTCAATTATCCAATTTTTTGAAAAAAAATCAAAAAAAAATTATTACAGATTTGGATATCTTTTATAAATTTAACCCTGAAATTTTAACAATTACTATCACTGGTACTAATGGAAAATCAACAACTAGCAAGTTACTTTATGATATTTTGAAAAATCACAATTATGACGCAAGGTTAACAGGAAATATTGGCAACCCAATTTTAGAAGAAAAAAAAATTAATAAAAAAACTATTTTTGTTGTTGAGGCTTCATCGTATCAATTAGCTTATAGTAAATATTTTAAATCAAAATTTTCTGTAATTATAAATATTTCTCCAGATCATTTAGAAAGGCATAATACAATGAAAAATTATACATTAGCAAAATTAAAATGTGTAACTAAACAAAATAAAAATGATATTGCCATTACAGCAAATGACAGTTTATTAAAAAATTATCTAAGAACTAAAAATATAAAATCTAAAATAATATTTGTAAGTAAAAATAAGTATTCATATTTAAGAAATAAATTGAAAAATTATAACTTTATAAATTCTACAAATTTTCAAAATATAAATTTCTTGTTTGAGTTATCAAAATATATGAAGCTTAATTTAAAAATTGTTTTAAAAGCTATTAATAATTTTAAACCCTTAAAATTTAGACAAGAAGTAATTTTTGATTCAAAAAATTTAAAAATTGTAAATGACTCTAAGTCAACAACTTTATCTTCGACTACTCCTTTTTTAGAAACAAATGAAAAAATTTATTGGATTTTGGGAGGATTGTTTAAGAAGGGTGATAAATTTAATTTAAATAAAAGATATTATAAAAATCTTGAAGCATATATTTATGGAAAAGATAGATATGTTTTTTTCAAACTATTTAAAAATAAGTTTAAAGTTACTCTATCAAAAGATTTAAAAAATACTCTTAAATTAATTCCCAAGTTTAAGAATTTAAAAAGAAAAGTAATAATTTTATTTAGCCCTTCTGCCGCATCTTTTGACCAATATAAAAATTTTGAAGATAGAGGTAGACAATTCAATATATTAATTAAAAAATATTTGCCAAGTAAATGAATAAATATTTTGACACATTTTATGATTGGTGGAAAAATATCGACAAAACAATTTTTCTAATAATTAGTTTATTATTTTCTTTAGGTCTATTTTTTTCTTTAGCATCAACTTCAATAATTGCATCAGACAAACTTAACACAAATTCTTACTATTTTTTTTTAAAACATTTAATTTTTGTAAGTGTGGGAACACTTTTAATTTTAATTTTTTCTCTACTTAATCAAAAAATTCTAATTAGGATTTCAGTTATATTCTTTTTGCTTACTTTTATTAGTTTATTGTTAGTTCCTCTAATTGGAATAGAGGTTAAGGGATCAAAAAGATGGTTAGATATTGGATCATTGCCCAGATTTCAACCAATTGAAACTTTGAAACCTTTTTTTGTAATTGTTATTTCGTTAATAATATCTTTGGAAAAAAAAAACTTATATCTAAAGTATTTTTTAAGCACGGTCGTTTTAATACCTATAATTATTTTACTTTTATCTCAACCAGACTTAGGACAAACATTACTTATAATTTCTGTATGGCTTGCGATTATTTTTGTTTCAGGGATAAATTTATTTCTTTTTGCAATCTCATTATTGGCAGTTTGTTCATCAACTCTCTTTTTGGTATTTTTAGTACCTAAATTTGAATACATCAGAATAAGACTAATGTCGTTTTTAGATACCTCTAGTGGAAATAATTATCAGGCCGACAAAGCAAGCGATGCTATATCTGGTGGAGGTTTTTTTGGCAAAGGAATAGGTGAAGGCACGTTAAATTCAAAAATACCAGAAGCACATACAGATTATATTATTTCTGTAATTGCTGAAGAATTTGGAGTAGTAATATTAATTGCTATAATATTACTTTATTTAGTTTTTTCTTATAGAGTTTTAAAAAAAATAAATTTTATAAAAAATAACAATTTTAAACTTATACTGGTTGGAAGTATTTCAATAATACTTTTACAAACTTTCATTCATATTGGTGTCAATATTAGAGTGCTTCCTACCACGGGCATGACTATGCCTTTTATTAGTTATGGTGGTTCCTCTATAGTTGGAACATCAATTTTAACGGGAATAATATTAAATTTGACTAAGAGAAAATTAGATTAATATGAAAAATATACTTATAGTCACAGGTGGATCTGGTGGCCACGTCGTGCCATCAACATCTTTTTTTGAGCATTTGAAATATAAATTTTCTGTAAATATAGTATCTGATTTAAGAGGAAGTAAATTTATAGATAGAAACAAGTTCAAATATGAATTAATAGATGTACCTAATTTATTTTTAAAACCTTATTTACTCCCAATAAATATTTTCAAATATTTTTTAAATATTCTTCAATCTATTAGTTTTATAAAAAAAAATAAAACAAATATTTTAATTAGTACAGGTGGATATATGACATTTCCGTTTTGTTTAGCTGCATTCATATTAAAAAAAAAAATTTTTTTGTTTGAGCCCAATAGTGTTTTAGGCAGATCTAACCTATTTGCTTTAAAATTTTCAACAAAAATAATTTGTTATAATGAAAATTTAAAAAATTTCCCAACAAAATATAACTCTAAAAAAGTTGTAGTTGAACCTATTTTAAAAAAAGAGATTTACAATCTAGAAAAAAATTCAATTATCCAAAAAAAAGAAACAAAAAAAATTCTTATTATTGGTGGAAGTCAAGGAGCATCATTTTTTGACAAAAATATCACAGATTTAATTGTTGAAATTTCAAAAAAACAAAAATTAGAAGTTATTCAACAAATATCGAATGAGAATAATTTATTTTTAATAAAAGAAAAATACAACAAATCAAATATAAATTGCAAATTTATTAACTTTACTGATAATAGCAAAGAACTTTACAAAGATGTTGATTTAGCTATCACTAGGGGAGGAGCGAGTACTCTCAGCGAACTCTCATTCTTAAATATACCATTTATTTCAATTCCTCTTCCATCAGCAAAAGACAATCATCAATTTTTTAATTCAGAATATTATTATAAAAAAAATTGCTGTTGGTTAATAAACCAAGATGAATTTAAAATTGAAAAATTTTCTAAAATGATTTTTGATATATTTAACAACTACCAAAATTACAGTGAAAAAATTACAAATCTTGAAAAAATTACTAAAAAAAATAATTGGAATAATATAAACAATAAGATTATAGAAATTATAAATGAAAATTAATATAGGGAAAACTGAACTAATTCATTTTGTTGGAATTGGTGGCATTGGAATGAGTGGTTTAGCTCTAATAATGAATAGCCTAGGGTTCAAAATACAAGGAAGTGATGTATCTGATAATAAATATATGAATTCACTCAGAAAAAGAAAAATCCCAATTATTTTAAAACATAGTAAACAAAATATTAAAAATTGTACTGTTCTGGTCGTTTCGTCAGCTATAAAAAAATCAAATCCAGAATATAAGTATGCAAAAAAATTAAATTTACCAATCTATAAAAGAGGAGAATTATTAGGTCACCTAGTATCTTTGATGAAAAACATTGTTGTTACGGGGTCACATGGTAAGACAACAACAACTTCAATTTTGTCTAACATTTTAAATTGTGCAAAATTAGATCCAACAATAATTAATGGGGGTGTCATAAATTCAATTGGGAGTTCTGCAAAATTAGGTAAAAGTGATTGGAGTGTAGTTGAATCAGACGAGTCAGATGGAAGTTTCCTACATATACCTTTTAACTATTCAATAATAACTAATATTGATAATGAACACTTAGATTATTACAAAACTTTAAAAAATTTAAAAAATAAGTTCATAGAGTTTATTGATAAAACACCATCATTTGGAAAGGCATTTTTATGTTCTGACGATAAAAACATAAAAAAAATTTTACCAAAACTTAAAAATAATAATTATTATACATTTGGATTAAATAAAAATTCAAATTTTCATATTTTTAATATTATTCAAACTAAAAATTACTCAAAATTTTGTATTAAAATTAAAATACCTGGAAAAACAAAAATTATAAATGGTATTTTTATACCCTTACTAGGTTTACATAATATTAAAAATGCAGCATCTGCTCTAGCAGTAGCATTTTCAATTGGTGTATCTGACAAAATAATTAAAAAAGGTTTAAAAAATTTTAAAGGTGTTCAGAGAAGATTTAATTATTTATTTGAAATTAACAAAGTACCATTTTTTGATGATTATGCTCATCATCCAACTGAAATCGAATCGGTATTAGAGGGTGTGAGAAAAGTATATAGTAAAGAGGAAATAGTATGTATTTTTCAACCTCATAGAATTTCAAGAGTAAAAAATTTGAAAAACGAATTTTCTAAATGTTTTAAAAAAGCAAATACTATTTTGCTATGTCCGATTTATAAAGCAGGTGAAAATATGAAATTAGGTTTTTCTTTTAATTCATTTGCCAAATTGATTGCAAAAAACTCGAATGTAAATTTGATAATACTTAAAAATGAGATGGATTTAAAAAAATTAGTAAAAAATATTGCATTTGGTAATAAAATTTTTATTTCTATGGGTGCAGGGTCTATAACTAATTGGGTAAGAGAACTTAATTAAAATGGAATTGAAAGATATTGAAAACTTTAAAAATCAATTTAAAACAGACCTTTTTTTTGATGCTGATATTAAAAAGCTTAATTGGTTTAACATAGGTGGCAAAACAAAAATTTTTTTCAAACCAAAAAATCTTAAAGAATTAAAGGAATTCCTAAAACTGTATAATAATAGAGGAAAAATTTTCATACTAGGAATGGGTTCTAATGTATTATTTAAAGATAATATCTACAAGGGTGTTATTATTAAATTAAGCAAAAACTTTAGAGCTATATCAAAATTAAAAAAAGATACAATAATAGCAGGTTCTGCATGCACTCAAAAAAACCTTGCAGAATATGCATTAGAGAATGAAATAAGCGGTTTTGAATTCATGTATTGCATACCAGGTTCGGTTGGAGGTGGTCTTAAAATGAATTCTGGTTGTTTTGGAACAGAATTTAAAGATAAGCTAATTTCGTTACAATGCATAGATACAAAAGGAAATATAAAAATAATACCTTCTAATAAAATTAAATTTAAATATAGAAAGATTGAACTAGATGAAAATTTAATATTTTTAAGTGCTACATTTCGAGGTGTTGCATCAAATAAAAATAAAATTAAAGATTTAATGGATAATCTAACTAAAAGAAAAAATAATTCACAGCCATCCAAAATTAAAACTGGAGGAAGCACTTTTAAAAATCCTATCGATCAAACAACAAAAAAGGCATGGGAACTAATTAAAGAGTCAGTACCAGAAAATGTTAATTTTGGAGATGCTTGTATATCGGAGAAACATTCTAATTTTTTTGTTAATAGAAATAATGCATCATTTGATGAAATGAATTCATTAATTAATTTTGTTAAAAAAAATGTAAAAGAAAAAACTGGTATAAGTATTAATTTGGAAATAAAGATAATAGATTAGTGAAAAAAATATTTATACTTGCAGGAGGTTACTCAAAAGAAAGAGAAATTAGTTTACAAACTGCAAAAAGTGTCCATAAAGAATTAAGGAAAGATAAAGACTATAATATTAAAATACAAGAACCTAATGGAGAATTTATAAAACAATTAAGAAAGTTCAAACCAGATGTAGTTTTAAATTTGTTGCATGGAAGATATGGCGAAGATGGATATGTACAATCAATATTAGAAATAGAGAAAGTAAATTATACCCATTCTGGTGTCTTGTCTTCTTCTTTAGCAATGGATAAAGATTTATCAAAGAAAATATTTATTAAAAATAAAATTCTAACTCCAAAATATTTAAAGTTTCCATATAATAAAATATTAAAAAAAAATAGTTTTCTAAAATTAATAAATTCAAAATTTAGCTTTCCTGTAATAATTAAACCTATAAATGAAGGTTCAAGTGTTAATGTTTTTATTTGTTCTAGAAAAAACATTTTTTCAAATATCCAAAAACTTAAAGAATATGGGGAAATACTTATAGAGAAATATATCCCCGGAAGAGAAATACAAGTAGCTATACTATCGGAAAAAGTTTTAGGGGCAATAGAATTAAAACCAAGACGAAGGTTTTACGATTTTCAAGCTAAATACAATCCAAAAGCTAAAACCCAACATATAATTCCTGTAGATATTAAAAAAAAACAAATGAGAAAAGTAAGCAATATAGCTTTAAAAGCCCACAAATTATTGAAGTGCAGAGGTGTTTCAAGGTCAGACTTTAGATTTTATAAAAACAAGTTTTATTTGTTAGAAACAAATACACAACCTGGTATGACCTCATTATCACTTGTTCCAGAGATTGCACGATATAAAGATATTACTTTCAAAAATTTGATAAAAAAAATTATGGAAGATGCTTCAATCAATAAATAAATATAAAATATATTTTTATATAATTTCTTTTCTTTTTATTTCTACAATAATAAATCAAAACTTTTTAAATACTTTTGATAAATTTTTTTTAATAAATAAAATACAAATTTATACTAATTTTCCGAAAATTAACAAAAAAATATTAAATCAAATTAATTATTTGGATGACCAAAATATATTTTTTATAAATAAGAAAAATGCTTTAAAAAATTTGAAAAATTTAAATTTTTTAGAAAAAATTGAAATTAAAAAATATTATCCCTCAACCATATTAATAAAAGCATACAAGACAGAAGTTATTGGAATAACTTACTTAAAGCAAAAGAAATATTATGTAGGACTGAACGAACGCTTTATACTATCAAAAAACTTATCGACGAATAAAAAATTGCCGTTAATATTCGGTAGTTTTAAAATTTCAGAATATATAGATTTGTTATCACTTTTAAAAAATCAAAATATAAATACTGAATCAATATTAAAGTTTTATTTTCATAAAAATAGAAGATGGGATCTATATTTTGAAAATAATATTATCATAAAATTACCTAACAAAAATATTGAAGAAGCGATCATAAAATATAAAAATTTAAAAAACTTTAAAAAAGAAATAAAACCAAACACAACAATAGACTTGAGAATAGCAAATAGGATAATAATTAAAAATGACTAAATCTAACTTTTTTAATATTATAGACTACGGATTATCAAAAATAAGAATTGCTATATTTGATAGCAACTTAAACATTTGTTATTCAGAAAGTATATTAAAAAAATCAATTGATAAGAGTGAAAATAATTTTGATAATTTAAAAGATATAATTAGAAAAGC
The DNA here is from genome assembly GCA_902525935.1 of uncultured Pelagibacteraceae bacterium. GTDB lineage: Bacteria > Pseudomonadota > Alphaproteobacteria > Pelagibacterales > Pelagibacteraceae > Pelagibacter. The sequence goes on from CABZJA010000001.1 coordinate 86,369, forward strand.
TGAAAAAAAAATTTCATCTCATATTGAAGATATAATTTTAATTTTAGATAGTAAGAAAACATTAGTCATTGATGTTTCATTGCAAAAAAAACTTGATGGTAACATGGACTTTACAAAAGCTTATGAGTTTCTCACACAAGAAATTTATCAAATTATTAGTGATAATTATAATGAATATGAAATAATTCATACAATATTTAATAATGGAATCGTTGATGAAAAAATATTCGATAGTTTACCCAAAAATGTAAAAGATGTTAAACAAATTAAGATTGATTACAAAGTAATCTTGTTTCCAAAAAAAAATATACAAAATATAAATAATTATTTTAATAAAAATAATTTAAGTATTTCAAAAATTTTTTGTACAAGTTATTTAAAATCTCAATCTTATCTAAGCAAATTAAATTTGGACAAAGTAAGTTTTTTAGATATTGGGTATGAGAGATCATCACTGGTGACATATGAGAATAAAAAGTTAAAATATGTTAATTCTATTAACGTCGGTAGCCACAATATTACTAAAGATATTTCCAAAATATTTAAAATTGAAGTAGATCATGCAGAAAAAATAAAGAAATTATTTAATAAATCGGAAACTGAGTTTTCTTATAATAATAATAGAGATACTAATTTATCACTAAAAGAAATTATTAAAAAAAATATTTCAATTGATTTATTAAAACAAGTCGTTTTGTATAGAGTGCAAGAAATTTTTGATTTAACTTTTAATAAATCTTCGATTAGTAATTTTAATTTTGAGGAAACTAATTTATTTTTAATAGGGGATGGATCAATTATGTTCAATAATAATTCTTTTTATTTAAATGATAAATTTGGTTTTAAATCGATCAATTACTTCGAAGAATCCGATATCCAAATATGTAACTCTGGTGCATCCTATTATGTTAAAAATTTTGGTACATCCAAGATAACCTATAAAAAACGTGGTTTATTTGAGAGATTTTTTAATTTGTTTGACATATAATCGTATTTTCTTGAAATATTTATTGAGTACTTAATACATCCATTATTTTATATTATCGTCCTGTGTCTATATTAACTCAAAAAACAATATCAAAAAAAATATCATTTTCAGGAGTAGGAATTCATACAGGTAATGCTGTTAATATGAATATTCTGCCAGCTTCTCCTAATACTGGAATTGTTTTTAAAAGACTGGATATACAAAAGAATAATATTGTTTACCCGCTTTATAACAATGTAACAGACACAACACTTTGTACAACAATATCAAATAATCACGGTGTACAAATATCCACAATAGAGCATCTAATGGGTGCATTTTATGGAATTGGTATAGACAATGCGATTGTTGAATTAGATTCTAAAGAGGTGCCTATAATGGATGGTTCAGCAAAATTATTTTTAGATGGTATTAATAATGCTGGTATTAAGTTTAGTGATCAGCCTATCAAAATAATAAAAATAAACAAAGAAATAAGTGTTAAAGATAGTGAAAAAATTATTTCAATAAATAAATCAAACGTCACTAGTGATATTCAGTTTGAAATTAAATATGATAATTCATTAATTAATTCTCAAACAAATAAAGTAAACATTTTTGAGGATAATTTATTAGATATATTTTGCTCTAGAACTTTTTGTTTATTTGAAGATATTGAAAAGCTAAAAAAATTAAATCTGGGCAAAGGTGGCAGCTTAGAGAATGCAGTTGTTGTGAAAGATAGTAAAATATTAAATAAAAGTGGTTTGAGAAATGACTTAGAATTTGTAAATCATAAAATATTAGATTGTATGGGTGACTTATTTTTATCTGGTTACAAAATTATAGGTTCAGTTAAATGTTCACAGGGAGGTCATTATCTTACAAACAAGCTATTGAAAGAAGTCTTCAGAGATCCAGAGAATTACTCATTAATTGAAATAAAAGGTAAACAGTTGCCACATACATTTACCAACTATCAAAATTTAAAGTCTATCGCTTAAAAGTTAGAGTTTTTATTTTTATCTGATAAAAGTATCAGATGAAATTTAATATCAATTTTTCATTATTAATAATTTTTATAATAATAATTGCTTGCTCGAAAAAAGAGGAGCAAACAACAACTCTTAATAAAAAAAGTTTAGATGATCAAATGATAGAACTTTATAACCAAGCAATGGAAGAATTTCAAAAAGGTGATGTTATTTACGCTGGAAAAAAATTTAGTGAGGCAGAACTACTTTACCCTCAATCAATTTGGGCTCCTAGAGCCGTCCTGATGTCGGCGTACGGATTTTATTCCCAGGGCTATTATAGAGATGCTATTAATGACTTAGAGCGTTTTCTAATTAAGTATAAATTTCATCCACAAACAGATTATGCATATTATTTATTAGCATTATGTCATTACGATCAGATTGTTGATGAAAGAAAAGATTTTAATGAAATATTATTAGCTAAAAAATACTTTGAATTAATAATAAAAGATTATCCTAACACAGATTATTCACTAGACTCTCAATTTAAATTAGAACTAATAATAGAAATAATGGCTTCAAAAGAAATGTATTTAGCAAGATATTATATAGACAGAGAAAAATGGATACCTGCGATAAACAGATTTAAGAAAGTTGTAAATGATTACGATACAACAATTTACATTGAAGAAGCTTTGTATAGATTAGTTGAATTACATTACAAATTAGGTTTAACCAATGAAGCAGAGAAATATGCTAGATTACTTGGCTACAATTACGAATCAAGTGAATGGTATGAAGCAAGTTATAAAATATTAAATAAAAATCATGATAATAGCAAAAAAATAATACCAGATGGTAAAGAGACAATTTTAAAAAAGTTAAAAAGTTTGTTTAAATAATTATTTTATCCTAATGAAAAAAGATGTAATTAAAAAAATTTATAAATCTAAGATTAGAGAAATTACCAAACATAATAAGTTATATTACGATAAAAGCATTCCAATTATTTCAGATTCACAATATGACATCCTTAAAAAGGAAATAATTGATTTAGAATTAAAATATGCTTATTTAAAAAGTAAAAATTCTCCAAATCAAAATGTAGGTTTTGAGCCTTCAAAATCGTTTGAAAAATATAAGCATAAGATACCTATGTTATCTTTGTCCAATGCTTTTAATAGAGATGATCTTATTAATTTTGAAAAAAAAATATTTAATTATTTAAATAAGAATATAAAATTTAATTATAGTGTTGAGCCAAAAATCGATGGAATTTCTGCTTCCCTCACTTATTTAAATAAAAAACTTATTTATGGAGTGTCCAGGGGAGATGGTAAAACTGGTGAAATAATAACTGAAAATTTAAAAACAATAAAGGATATTCCTATAGAAATAAATAAAATCGATTTTCCAGACGAAATAGAAATAAGAGGAGAAGTTTTTATAAAAAAAAGAGATTTTGATAAGATAAAAAATAATTTTGCAAATCCTAGAAATGCTGCATCTGGATCATTAAGGCAGAAAGATCCCAATCAAACAAGAAAGATACCACTTAATTTTATAGCTTATACCTTTGGATTTATAAAAAATAATTTACATACTAATCAATCTGATTTTTTGTATAGTCTTAGGAGATGGGGTTTTAAAATAAATAAAGATAATAAGATCCTATCAAATGTAGATGAATTAATAAATTTTCATAAAAAATTTGAGACTAAAAGATTTGATTTAGATTATGATCTAGATGGATTAGTTTATAAAATTAATGATTTAAGCTTACAGAAAAGGCTAGGTTTTACATCTAATGCTCCAAGATGGGCAATTGCTCACAAATTTTCAGCAGACAAAGCCTTCACAAAAATTTTGAATATTGATATCCAAGTTGGCCGTACGGGAGCATTAACACCTGTTGCCAAAGTTGAGCCGGTTAATATTGGTGGGGTTGTTGTATCTAACGCTACTCTTCATAATGAGGATGAGATTACAAGGAAAGATATCAGAGTTGGAGATATAGTTAAAATTGAAAGAGCTGGAGATGTAATACCTCATGTTATTGAAGTTGATAAAATAAAGAGAGATAAAAATTCTAAATTATTCATTTTTCCAAAAATTTGTCCATCTTGTGGATCAAGAACAGTAAAAGAATTTAACAAATTAACAAAAAAATATGATGCAGTTAGAAGATGCGTTAATGACAGTTATGGATGTGAAAGAATAGCAATTGAGAAACTAAAACACTTTATATCAAAAGAAGGTTTTAATATTGATGGATTAGGCAAAAAAGTTGTAGAAAATTTTTGGAGTTTAAATTTAATAAAAAAACCTCAAGATATATTTAACTTAGATTACTCTAAAATAGAAAAGTTAGAGGGTTGGGGCAAATTATCAACTAGAAAATTAAAAGAATCTATTGAAAATTCAAAAAAAATTACACTTCAAAAATTCATTTATTCCCTTGGCATCAGGCATATTGGAATTGAAAATGCAAAAATCATTAGCCACAGTGTTAAAAATGTTTCAAGACTAATTCAATTAATCAAGAAGAAAGAATTAAATAAGTTTGCAAATATCGATGGAATTGGAGATACTCAAATAAATTCCTTAGAAAAATTTTTTTCAAACAAGATGAATTTTAATATTTTAATTGAAATGAAAAATATACTTAATATTGAAAGTCAAAACTTAATTAAAAATGGTTTATTAAAAAATAAAACATTTTTATTTACTGGCAAATTAGATGGAATGAGTAGAGCAGAAGCTAAATCTTTAATTGAAAAAAATTCAGGCACAACATTGAGCACTGTAAGCAAAAGTCTTAATTATTTGGTGATAGGAGAAAAACCAACCAATAGTAAAATTAATAATGCAAAAAACCTTGGAATTAAAATAATATCTCAACAAGATTTAAAAAAATTACTTAATTAAACTAATCATCCATTTTTTTTCAGCTCTGGTAAGATATTTTGATAATCTGAAGTAGACTTCAACATGATAATTAAACAAGTATTTCCTCTCTTTTTTTGTTAACAAATTAAAGTTTATCATATCCAAATCTATAGGAGCGAATGTTAAATTTTTAAAAATTAAATTATTCCTAACTTTATCTATATAAATAAGGTTCTCTATTCTTATTCCATATTTGTTGTTTAAGTAATAGCCTGGTTCATTGCTTAAAATCATACCTTTTTTTAAAGGTATCTTATTATTTCTTGCTATGCTTTGTGGACCTTCATGAACATTTAAAAAAAATCCTACTCCATGGCCAGTTCCATGAGAATAATTTAAACCAGCTTTTTTTAGAAATTCTCTCGCCAATTTGTCAATTAAATGACCATTAAATTTTCTTTTAAGATCACAAGTGATTACTGATATATGTCCCTTTAAAACTCTTGTAAAATTATTCTTAACTTTATTTGATACATTTCCAGCGGTAGTTGTCCTTGTTACGTCTGTAGTACCCCACATATATTGACCACCAGAGTCGACCAATAGAATATCATTTTTTTTTATTAGTCTGTTTGTTTTATTTGTTGACTTATAATGTATTATTGCACCGTTTGGACCTGATCCTGCAATTGTATCAAAACTTGCATATAAATAGTTTTTTGACCTTTTTCTAAAATCTTCTAATTTTTTCTCGATTTTTTTTTCATCAATTTTTCTCTTATTTTTTTTAAACCAATAAAGAAACTTAGTTAATGCTACGCCATCTTTGATATGTGCCGTAATTGTATTATTAATTTCAGTTTTATTTTTAATAGATTTTAAATTATAGATTGGATCAATATTTTCAGTTATTTTAAATTTGCTTCTTATTATTTGTTCCTCGTAAATGGAGCAAGTGTTTTTATCTATACATATTTCACCTTTCCCAAGATGATAAATAATTTTGAAAAAATCTTTTTCATTACAAAATTTAATATTTTTATTTAATTTTTTCTTTAGATTAGTAATTTTATTTTTATCAACAAAAAGAAATAATTTTCCTTTATCTGATAAAATTAGTTTACAATTTACAAGTGGACTATTTGGCAGATCCTTACCTCTGATATTTAAAATCCAGTTTACATTCTCACTTGCACTTATATACAAATAATTTACTTTTTTTTTTAAAAGAATTTTTTTTATTTTATTAATTTTTTTTGAAGTAGTTTCGCCTGTTATAGTTTTATTTAGTAGATAAATTTTGTTAGATATTTTTTCTTTTGTGTTGTTAAAATCGTATTTTATTGGAATTAAATTTACAATTTTTTCAAAATATTTATTTAATATATTTTGTGTAAATAATTCTGGGTCAAAACCAATTTTGTATGAGTTTATATTTAATAAATCTTTCGGCCATAAATAAGGAATTTCAAAAATAGAAAATTCTTTACCTGACTGCTTTTTTGCTTGTAGTGTATATCTGCCATCAACAAATAAATAATTATTATTTTTTAAAACTAGAGCAAAACCAGCCGATCCACTAAAGTTTGAGATTTTATATAAATTATTTATATTTGAATATTCTGTGAAGAAATTGTCATTTTTTGGAACAATATATCCATCTAAATCATTATTATTTATAAATTCCTTTAATTTTTTTAAATTTTTATTCATTTTATTTTTTTCTGATATCTTATCCAGCCTGGACTTCTGATTTCATTTTCGAATTCTATATCTTGATTAAATTCAAAATCACTTTCCTCTTCATCATTAAAACTATTATTTTTTTTAATAAATTCGTCGGGCAGTTCATCAACAAACCTAGATGCAATGCTGTCAATCCAATCACCTTGGTAAAATCTATTCATTGAAAATGATATTTTTGCAATCTCTTTTGCTCTAGTAATTCCTACATAAGCAAGTCTTCTTTCTTCCTCAAGACCAGCTTCTCCTTTTTCTTCAATACTTTTTTGATGTGGAAATAGTCCTTCTTCCCATCCAGGCAAATAAACAATATCAAATTCCAAACCTTTCGATGCGTGCAAAGTCATTAAATTTACTTTTTCACTCTCCCAATCTTGGTCTAAAGATGTAGCTAGAGCGACGTGTTCTAAAAAACTCTCTAAATTATCAAATTCCTTCATTGCAGTTAATAATTCTTTTATATTTTCTAGTCTATTTTCATTTTCTAAGTCTTTTTTATTCTTTAACATTTCACTATAACCAGACTCATCAAGAACAATCTGCAAAAGTTTATTGTGATTAGTTTTATTCTTATATTCATACCTCCACTTATCCAATAAGTTTAATAAACTAATTAATCCAATTTTAGTTTTTGGTTTTATTTGATTTATTTCAATCAATTTTTTTGACGCAACTTCTAAAGATATTTTATTTTTTTTTGCAAATTCTGAGATGTTTTTGATTGTTGTTTCACCAATTGATCTTTTTGGCACATTAATTATTCTCTCAAATGACAAGTCGTCCATTCGTTGATGAATACATCTTAGATAAGCAATACAATCTTTTATTTCTGCTCTTTCATAAAATTTTGTACCTCCAATAATTCTGTAAGGGATACCAACTTTTAAAAATCTTTCTTCAAATTCTCTGGTTTGAAATATCGCTCTCACTAATATTGCAATTTCGTTTAATGAAACTTTATTTTTGAAATTTTCAATAGTTGAGCTTATTTCTGTGGCTTCATCTTTTACATTTCTAAAGCAATCCAATGAAATGAGCTCACCTTTTTTTTCATTAGTATATAAAGTTTTTCCAACTCTATTTTGATTATTTTCAATTAATTTGGAAGCAACACTTAATATATTTTGCGTCGATCTATAATTTTTTTCTAATCTGATGATTTTAGTATTTTTATAAATTTTATCAAAATCCAAAAAGTTTTTTATTTCTGCTCCTCTCCAACTGTAAATTGACTGGTCATCGTCTCCCACGCAACATATATTTAAATTTGATTTTGCGAGGTATTTTAGCCATTCACTTTGTATAAAATTAGTATCTTGATACTCATCAACCAAAATATATTTAAACTTTTTTGAATATATTGAAGTAATATCAGGATAATTTCTAAAAATTTTTACAGTATGTAAAATTAAATCACTAAAATCTGCAGAATTTAAATCTAATAATTTCTGTTGGTATATCGAGTAAATTTTAAGAAAATTTTTTTCTAAAGTCTCTTTTTTTTTTAAAACAACATCGTCTGGATACAAACCTTTATTTTTCCATTTATCTATAATAGCTAATATATATTTTGGTGAGATTTTTTTAATATCAACATTTTCTGCTTTACATATATTTTTAATTAATCTTGTTTGATCATCTTGATCTATGATTGTAAAGGTAGACTTAAGACCTGCTGCCTCAGCATGTTTTCTCAGAATTTTTGCACTGATTGAATGAAAGGTCCCAAGCCATGGCAATCCTGTAGCCTCTTTTTTAAGTAATTTTGAAACTCTAATTTGCATTTCTTTTGCAGCTTTATTAGTAAATGTAACAGCCAATATCTGGCTAGAAAAAGCTTTGTGAGTTTTTATTATGTGAGCTATTCTTGACGTTAATACCTTTGTTTTACCTGATCCTGCGCCAGCAACAATTAGCAGCGGCCCATTTAAATGCATCACTGCTTCTTGTTGCTTTTCATTTAAATTTGTCAAATAATCTGATCTTAACATTTTTTTTATTGTATAAGTTTATTTTCTTTTTATGAATAAAATTAAGCAAAATAAAATAACTTTCTCATTAATTTTAGTCGCAATCTTTGTAACTTTTTCTTCATTAACTTTTTTATCTTTACCAGTCTTATTTAAATATAAAAGTAAAGCCCCAGAGATAGAAAAAAATTTTTATAATAATTTTAAAATTTATCTTAACATATTTGGAAAGATTTCATACAAACCTTTTCCAAAGCCACACCTGCTAGTAGAAAAAGCTAGTCTTAATTTAAAAGAAAATAATTTACAAAATGATTTAATAAAAACAAATAATTTTAAAATTTACATATCTTTGAAAGATTTATATCTGAGATCATTTAAAAATCTAATTTCCGCCGAGATTACAAATTCAAACTTTAATTTTAATATCTCAGATTTAGAAGAAATTAGAAAACACTTATATGAAAAAATTAATAATCCCATTAAATTCAAAAAGATTAAACTTTTTCTAAAAAATAAAAATAACGAAGTAATACTAATTTCTCCAATCGAAAGTATTTCATATAAAATAAACAATAAAAGTAAAGATAAGCTTTTTACAATAAATGGAAAAATTTTTGGTATAAAATTTAAGTCAGATTGGAAACGAAATTATAGAAGTCCTAAAACATCTTTTCATAAAATCAAGCTTGTAAATCCAAATATAGAAATTAATAATATACTAAAATTTGAAAATGTAAAAAATTTTACAAATCAAATATTAATTTTAAGTTCTCAGGAAAAGATTGAATATACAGTTAAATTTAATAATAATAAAATCAAAATTAGTTCACCCGACAATCCAAATATTAATTTTAAAGTAAACAGCAATATTCAAATAAATCCTTTTTATTTTACTGGTTCATTACTTATAAAAAATAAAAAAGTTGAAAATATCATAGATTATATTCTTTTAAAATTATTGTCTTATGATGAAAATTATTTAGGAAATTTAAATGGAAGTTTCAAAATTAAGTTTGATGAATTAAACAATAAGCTAATAAAAAGTGGGGAAATTTTAATAGATATTAAAGAAAAAAAAATTAATTTAAAAGACGCTAGATTTAATTTAGGCAAAATAGGAAACCTAAAAACAAAAATTAAATCTATTGAAAATGAAGGTGAAATTATATTTTTTTCAAATAATACGCTTGATATTACAAATCATATTGAATTTGCAAAGGCATTTCAGATTGGGTCAAACAAAGTTAGAAATATAAATCGCATTTACTTTGATTTAAAAAAAAATATAGGAGATAATCAAATTACAATTTCAAATGTAAGGATTAATAGCTTAAATAATAATGTTGATGCAGATAATTTTTTCATTATTAAAAATATCCAAAATCTTAGAGCATCAATTAGAAAAATTATTAATTAGCTTGGCATAATCATTTTAAGAGGATTAATTATTATATCATAATCTTTTTCTTTTATAAGTCCTGATTTAATGGCCTCTTCTTTTAACCTAGTATTATTTTTTAAAGCTCTTTTTGCAATTTTAGCTGCATTATCATATCCGATTTTAGGAGCTAATGCAGTCACAAGCATTAAAGAGTTATCCAAATGTTCTTTAATTTTTTTTCTGTTTGGTTTTATGCCTTTAACACAAAATAAACTAAAATTTTTTACACTATCTGCCAAAATATCAATTGATTGTAAAATATTATAAGCAATTAATGGTTTAAATACATTTAATTCAAAGTGCCCATGACTTCCGGCTACAGTTATGCCCGTGTGATTGCCTATAACTTTTGCACAAACCATTGTAACAGCCTCACATTGTGTTGGATTTACTTTACCAGGCATAATTGAAGATCCAGGTTCATTTTCTGGCAATAAAAGTTCTCCATACCCTGCTCTTGGACCTGAGCCTAAAAATCTTATATCATTTGAAATCTTCATTAAAGCTACAGCACATGAATTTAATGATCCAGAAAAACTTACTATAGCATCATGTGCTGCTAATTCAGAAAATTTATTTGGGGCTGGTTTAAATTTAATTTTACAAAATTTTTTAATTTCACTGACAATTTTCTTATCAAAGTTTTTCTTAGAATTTATTCCAGTGCCCACAGCAGTACCACCTTGAGCTAAATAATATATATCCTCCAAGCAATACTTTATTCTATTAATACTTTTTTTTACTTGCTCATAATATCCAGAAAATTCTTGACCAAGAGACAATGGAGTAGCATCTTGAAGATGTGTTCTTCCAATTTTAATTATTTTTTTAAATTCTTTACTTTTTTGTTTTAAAGAAATTTCAAGTAATTTTAAGCTAGGTAAAAGTTTTTTAGTAGTTTCATTTGCTACCGATATATGCATTGCAGTTGGAAAAACATCATTTGTAGATTGAGATTTATTGACATGGTCATTTGGATGAACAGGTTTTTTTGATCCTTTTCTTCCTTTTAGAATTTCTATTGCTCTATTTGCTATTACTTCATTAACATTCATATTAGTTTGAGTGCCTGAGCCCGTTTGCCAAACTTTTAAGGGAAAATTGTTTATCATTTTTCCATTAATAACATCATTAGATGCTTTTATGATCGCTCTAGCAATTTTAGGGGATATTAACCTATCTTTTTGATGAACAATTGCTGCACTTCTTTTAATTACCGCAATTGATCTTATTATTGAAAATGGAACCAATATTTTGCCAATATTAAAGAATTTTTTTGATCTTTGAGTAGATGCGCCCCAATACTTATCATTTGGCACATTAATACCTCCAATGCTATCAAATTCTTTTCTTGTTTTCATTTATTTGAACGAATAACTAAATAATTTATATACTAGTTTTTATAAATCTTACAGGAGTAAAATGACAAATTTTCAAAAAGTAAAAAAATTTATGGAGACATTTGGTCAAGAAGTTAAATCAAGACCATCTTTTAGCTCTGAAAAAATCAACGAGCTAAGATATAATTTAATAAAAGAGGAATTAGATGAGTTTAAACAAGCTTTGGACAACAATGATCTTCTAGAAGCTGCTGATGCTTTAACAGATATATTGTATGTTACATACGGAGCAGGACATGCTTTTGGAATTGATTTAGACGGTTGTTTTCAAGAAGTTCAAAACTCTAATATGAGCAAGTTAGGAAATGATGGAAAACCTATTTATAATGATCAGGGCAAAGTAATGAAAGGTCCAAACTATTATAAACCAGATTTATCAAAATTTATTAAGTAATTTGTAGCCAATCAGGCTTATTGATTTTAACTTTTGCGGAACCACAATTAAAAGTTTTTCCAAAATCTAATTTTTCATTCTTAACTTTGATAAGAGCATAGGGATAATCATCATTTATTAATACTTTTCCAATTTCGTCATTCTCAACTGATATAATTCCGTTATTTAAATTACCTTCTATTACTTCAATTGGTAGAAGACGTTTATTTAATTTATCTTTTAACTTGATTCTTGCAGTATTTTCTTGGCCTACGTAACAACCCTTTTTAAAATCTATTGCATTTAATTCATCAAAGTTACATTCAATACCAAAAAGTTTATTTTGAAGTTTATCAGTATTTTTTTGCGGAATACCAATTTCATGACTCAATTTGTAATATTCATTTTTATCTGCACTTTGAAGCCCAAGTTTTTTTAATGATAAATATAATTTTTCTAAGTTAGTCACTATTCTCGCTCCAAGCTTTATATTTCTAGGATCTAAAAAAATAATATCCTCTCTAAATTTAATTGTACAACCAGCATTAGAAATTGAATTTTCCATGTCCAAAAATCTTTCTTTACTAATTACTGCAATAACAAATTCATTGCTTAAATTTAAAATTTCTACTTTTGATCTAAGTTTATATAAATTTAATTGATTAAATAAATTATCAATATTTTTTTTCTCACAATCTAAAAAATATCCAGACTTGTGTTTTAATATATTGAAGTCATACAAATATTTTCCTTGCGGAGTAAGTAAAGCAGAATAACATGAATTTTTTTCATCTACTTTGTTAATATTATTTGTAACTATATTTTGTAGAAATTCTTTACAGTCTTCACCCGAAACATACAAAAGTCCTCTGTCCTCTAAGATGTAAACATCATTTTTTTTCATGATTGATTGATATCAAAGAATAATATAATAACAATTTTTTAAAATGTTAGATCTTATTATAAAAAACGGTCAATGTTATATAGATGCAAAGTTAATTAAGACTAATATTGGTGTCCAAAATGGAAAAATCTCTATAATAGGTGATTTAAATAACGAGCAGAGCAAACAAACTATTGATGTAATCAATTTACTAGTTTTACCTGGCTGCATGGATACCCAGGTTCACTTTAGAGAACCTGGATCAACAAATGCAGAAGACTTATATACTGGAAGTAAAGCAGCTATTGCTGGTGGTATTACGAGTGTTTTTGAGATGCCAAATACAAACCCCCCAACAGCAAATATGAAAGAATTTAATAATAAGCTAAATCTTGCAAAAAATAGGATGTATTCAAATTATGCTTTTTACTTTGGAGCTACTCCAGATAATTCCTCTGATTTATCAAAACTCAAAGGATTAGATGGATGTTGTGGCGTAAAACTTTTTGCAGGTTCCTCAACTGGAAATTTATTAGTGGATAAAGAAGAAGATATTGAAAAAGTCTTTCAGAATACCTCAAAAATAGTTGCAGTTCATTCTGAAGATGAAGAAATAATTAACTTAAGAAAAAAATTAATTGAAAAAGGGAATGTTCATACCCATCCTGTATGGAGGAATGAAGAATGTGCAATGTCTTCTACAAGAAGGATAGTTAGGATTGCAAAAAGACTTAATAAAAAAGCACATATATTGCACGTTACAACAAAAGAAGAGGTAGATTTCCTCTCTCAAAATAAAGGGAACATAACTTTTGAAATTACTCCACAACATCTAACAATATATGCACCAGATTGTTATGACAAACTTGGAACCTTTGCGCAGATGAATCCTCCTTTGAGAGACAAGTCTCATTATGATAGATTGTGGTACGCTATTCGAAATAATTATAATGATACTATTGGTTCAGACCATGCACCACATTTAAAAGAAAATAAATTAAAAGAGTATCCTCAGTCACCATCTGGTATGCCTGGAGTACAAACATTATTACCCGTTATGCTAAATCATGTGAATGACAAAAAAATTACATTAGATCAGTTAATTAAACTTCTTTGTGAAAATCCAGTTTCTGTATTTGGTATTAAAAATAAAGGTTTTATCAAAAAAGATTATGATGCTGATTTTACAATAATAGATATGAACAGAACTATAGAAATTAAAAATAAAAATATTCATAGTAAGTGTGGATGGAGCCCATTTGATGGCTATAAATTTAAAGGTTCACCAGTTTATACAATTATTAACGGGGATATTAAAATGAAAGAAGATGAAATTTTAGGAAATCCAACTGGTAAACCAATTCTTTTTAATTGAGTTATATTGTTTTACTTGAATACATGTTTACAAGTGTTACTCCAACAACGATTAGAAACATACCCAATATAGCCTGCCAACTTAAAGATTGTTTAAAAAATATATAGCCCAATATTGCGATAGTAAAAATACCAAGTCCGCTCCATGTTCCATAAACAATCGCAATAGGTAGTTTATCAACAACAAATGTAAGTAAATAAAAAGCAGATAAATAAAATACTGCTAAAAACACTGTTGGTGTTACTTTTGTGAAGTTTTGTGTAACAGGAAGAAGCATTGTTCCACAAACTTCACAGATAATTGCTCCTACTAAAAAAAGATATGTCTTAAGCATTATTTTAAAATATTGCTATTTATTAAGTCTTCTTTTATCTCATCAAGGATTGCAGGATCATCAATCGTTGCAGGCATTTTATAGTCTTCTTTGTCAGCAATTTTTCTAATTGTTCCTCTTAAAACTTTTCCAGATCTAGTTTTTGGTAATCTTTTAACAACAATTGCTATTTTAAAAGCTGCAACAGGCCCAACTTTATCTCTAACCATTTGCACACACTCTTTTGAAATAGTCTCATTATCCTTTGAAACACCAGCTTTTAGAGCAATTAAACCAATTGGTAATTGTCCTTTCAGTTGATCTTTTATTCCTATTACAGCACATTCAGCAACAGACTGATGTTCAGACAAAACTTCTTCTATTGCACCAGTTGAAAGTCTATGACCTGCAACATTTATTATGTCATCTGTTCTAGACATAATCCAAATATATCCATCATCATCAATATGCCCTGCATCATAAGTTTGATAGTAGCCATTATAATTTGACATATAATTTTCTTTATATCTTTCGTCTGCATTCCATAAAGTTGGGAAAGTTCCTGGAGGTAATGGAAGTTTAACTACAATATCTCCCATCTCATTTGGTTTTGCTATTGTTTGATCAGATTTAATTATTTTTACATCATAACCTGGGACTGCTTTACAAGCAGATCCATATTTTGTTTCTTGCATTTCAATTCCAGTACAATTTGAACTTATTGCCCAACTCGTTTCAGTCTGCCACCAATGATCAATTACAGGAACCTTAAGTAAATTTTCAGCCCATTTAATTGTATCTGGATCTGCTCTTTCACCTGCTAAAAATAATGACTCAAATGAACTTAAATCATATTTAGAAAAAAACTTGCCCTCTGGATCTTCTTTCTTTATTGCCCTAAATGCTGTTGGAGCTGTAAACAAAGATTTGATTTTATATTCTGATATTATTCTCCAAAATACTCCAGCATCAGGTGTACCAACAGGTTTGCCCTCAAATAAAAGAGTTGTACAGCCTTTAAATAATGGAGCATAGACAATATAGGAATGTCCAACTATCCAACCAATATCACTTGCTGACCACCATACATCATTTTGATCAATGTTATAAATATTTTTCATTGTCCATTTAAGAGCAACTATGTGACCACCAATATCTCTAACTATTCCTTTCGGAATACCTGTGGTCCCTGAAGTATAAAGGATGTAAGCATAGTCATTTGCACTCATCTCAACACAATCTTTATCATTTGCTTCATATAGCGCTTCATCCCAACTTATCTCTAATGGCTTATTTAATTTTACCTCGTGGTCTTTTCTTTGAAACAATATTACTTTTTCAACTTGGTGTTTTGCTAATTTTAAAGCACCATCTACAAGTGGTCTATACTCAACTGTTCTTCCAGGCTCAAATCCACATGATGCTGTGATTAAAATTTTAGCTTTACTGTCATCAATTCTACTAGCCAATTCGTTTGAAGCAAAACCACCAAATACAACAGAGTGAATTGCTCCAATTCTCCCACATGCTAGCATAGCAACCACCGCCTCTGGTATCATCGGCATATAAATTATTACACGATCTCCTTTATTAACTCCTTGCTTATCTAGAGCTCCTGCAAATTTTGAAACTTTTTCTTTTAATTTTTTAAAAGTAAACTTTGTTTTACTTCCTGTAATAGGACTGTCATAGATTAAAGCTGTTTTATCACCCCTTCCTTGATCAATGTGAAGGTCTAAAGCGTTGTAACATGTATTTGTTACACCATCTTCAAACCATTTATAAAACGGGGGGTTGTCTTTTTTTAAAATCTTAGTAGGTTTTTTGAACCAAAATACATCTTCAGAAATTTCCTGCCAAAATTCCTCAGGATTTTTTAGAGATTTGTTATAAATTTCTTTGTAATTTCTATTCATTTTGATTTGCTATTTGATGTCATTTTTCTATTGAATTTATGCAACAGGTTGTATTTAATTTTAAAAAGTAAGTAAAATCAACACTTATAACGCGGCAAAAAGCCTTCAACAAACTAATTTAATTTGATATTAAGCCCCTAACTTTGGAAAAACCTATATGGTTTGTCCGTAGTTTAAATTTAAACTAAAAAAAAACTAACGAGAGGGAGTTTTTTATGAAAAAACTTAAAATGTTTGCACTAGCAGCAGTGGCTTTATTTGGTCTTACTGGTGCAGCAAACGCAGCAACTGCTATGTTAGCTTCTGACGACTTCGTTGGGATTTCCTTTTGGGTAATCGCAATGGGTATGGCAGCAGCTACAGTATTCTTCTTTATGGAAAGAAATACTGTTGCAGCAGGCTGGAAAACTTCAGTAACAGTAGCTGGTCTTGTAACTGGTGTTGCATTCATTCACTACATGTACATGAGAGATGTATGGGTAATGACTGGAGATTCACCAACAGTATATAGATATATTGATTGGTTAATCACTGTACCATTACAGATGATCGAGTTTTACTTAATTCTAGCAGCAGTTAAGAAAATCCCAGGAGCAATCTTCTGGAGATTATTAATTGGTTCGCTTGTGATGTTAATTGGTGGATACTTAGGAGAAGCAGGTTACATCAATGCTATGCTTGGTTTCATAGTCGGTATGGCTGGATGGATCTACATCTTATATGAAATATTCTCTGGTGAAGCTGGAAAAATTGCAGCTAAAACTGGAAACAAGCCATTAGCAACTGCATGGGGTGCTATGAGAATGATCGTAACAATCGGTTGGGCTATTTACCCATTAGGTTACATTTTTGGTTACCTAGTAGGTGGAGTAGACGCTAACTCATTGAACGTGATTTACAACTTAGCAGACTTCATCAACAAAATTGCTTTTGGTCTAGTAATCTGGTCAGCAGCAGTTTCACAAGGTGGAGCGAGAGCTAGAGGCTAAATAATTAGCTTTTAATATTTAAAAAGGCGGGTATGCTAAAACGTACCTGCCTTTTTTTTTGGTCCAAAAAATAGAAAATGCAAAATTTCAAAAATTTGCCGCAGTCGTAAATTAGTTTATAAGAATTATTTATTTAATATGGCAAAAATCAAATATATAGAATTCAGTGGCAAAGAACACGAGGCTGATGTTGCCAACGGCCTAAGCGTGATGGAAGGTGCTATTCAAAATGATATACCAGGCATAGATGGAGATTGCGGAGGTGGAATGTCGTGTGCAACATGTCATGTGTATATAAATAATGATGAATGGTACAAAAAGTTACCAGAAAAAGAAATGGGCGAAGATGATATGTTAGATCAAGCTTATGAACCAAAATCTAATAGTAGATTAAGTTGTCAATTAATTGTGTCAGATGATTTAGATGGCTTAACTGTCCATATGCCGGAGAAACAAGCGTAATGATTAAAACTGATGTAGTCATAGTAGGAGCAGGACCTACAGGTTTATTTTGTGCCCATCAATTGGGAATAATTGGATTAAAGTGTGAGATAGTTGATAATTTAAGTAAAATTGGAGGACAATGTATCGAGCTATATCCAGATAAACCAATTTATGATATTCCTGCAGTTCCAGAATGTACTGGCGAAGAACTTACAAATAATTTAATTGAACAAATCAAACCTTTTAACTTTAACTTTCATTTAAGTGATAGAGTTCAAGAGTTGAAAAGTGAAAATGGTAAATGGACCGTTAAAACATTAAATGGAAAAAGATTTGAAACACCAAATGTAGTTATTGCAGGAGGTGTTGGTTCTTTTGAGCCAAGAAAATTTCCAACAAAAAGTGCAGAAAAGTATGATGGAAAATCAGTATTATACTCAATAAAAGATAAAACTATTTTTAAAGATAAATCAGTAGTTATATTTGGCGGTGGAGATAGTGCACTTGATTGGGCTATAGAATTATCTAATTCATCTAAAGTAACACTTGTCCACAGAAGAGATGAGTTCAGAGGAGCGCCTGCGAGTGTTCAAAAAATAAAAGAATTAAGCGAAAATAAAACTATTGATTTAATTACTAAATATTCAATTAAAGATGTCAAAGGAAATGGCTCATTAGAAAGTGTAGAAATAAAAGGTGAGTCAGGTGAAAGTAAAGTTATAAAAGCTGATTATGTTTTAGGTTTTTTTGGATTAATAATGCAACTAGGGCCAATTTCAGAGTGGGGTCTAAATTTAGATAAAAAAGCTATTCCGGTAAACACAGAAAATTTTGAAACAAATAAAAAAGGAATATTTGCAATTGGTGATATTTGTACTTATCCAGGCAAATTAAAATTAATACTTTCAGGCTTTCATGAAGGAGCTTTAGCCGCAAGAGGCTGTTTTAAATATGCAAGACCTGATGAAAAATATAGATTTGAATTTACAACTGCATCCAGCACTATCAAAGATAGATTGGGTGTTAAAGAATGATAGAACTTTTTACTGCGGATACTCCCAATGGATGGAAAATTAGCATAATGCTAGAGGAAATTGATTTTAAATACAAACTTACAAAAGTTAATTTAAGTGGAGATCAATTTAAACCAGAATTTAAAAAAATAAGTCCCTTCAATAAAATTCCAGTAATTATAGATCATGAGAATAATAAGACTGTATTTGAGTCTGGGGTTATCCTTATGTATTTAGGTGAGAAAAGCAAGAAACTCTATCCTGAAGCAGATAGGCTAGATATAAATCAGTGGTTGATGGCTCAAATGGCCATTGTTGGTCCAATGATCGGCCAACATCATCAGTTTCATTATTACCATCAAGGAAAAAGTGAGTGGGGTGAAGAAAGATACTTCAAAATCACCAGAAAGATTTACGAAGATCTTGAGGTTAGATTGGCTCAAAGTAAGTTTTTAGCAAATGATAAATACTCTATTGCTGATATTGCTACATGGTCGTGGATTGCAAGACATAAAAGACACGATATTGGATTAAATAATTTTGAAAACCTATCTAAATGGTTTGTTGAAATTGCTGAACGTCCAGCTGTAGTAAAAGGGTTCAAAGCATTAAACAAAGATGCAGAAATAGATTTTCCTTAGTCGTCAGCGTAAACTTTTTCGTCTTTTTCGTGTTTTTCTTGAGCTGCAATGCAAAGAGTTGCAACTGGTCTTGCCATTAGTCTTTTTAAACCAATAGGCTCACCAGTTTCTTCACAAAAACCGTAAGTTCCATCTTGAATTTTCTTTAATGCACCATCTATTTTTGAGATTAATTTAATTTGCCTATTGATAGCTCTCATCTCTACATTCTTTTCAGTGTATGAACTTGCTTGATCAACTATGTCAGCTGATGCACTATTATCATCCATGGACGCTTGAAAAATCGCCTCGTTATTAGATCTCTTTAAATCCTTTTTCCACTCCATTAATTTCATCTTAAAATAGGCTAAATGTTTAGCACACATGTATTTCTCTTTTTCTTTTGGAGTATAAGTTTTTGAAATTCTTACCATAGCAAGCTATTTTGAGTTGGTGAATATATTCATGAATAAATGAGTGTCAAGAACGGTTTATTCATATAGATTGATGAAAATGGCCTTAAACAAAAGAAATATAGATAATATTTTTTATATTTTCTTAACGACTCACTTAATTCTATGGACAGCAGTTCCAACTATCACAAACCTAAATTTACCTTTAGATACAATTGAAGCTTTGGCATGGGGAAGCAATTTAGATTGGGGATTTAATAAACATCCACCACTAAGTGCCTTTTTCCCAGAAGTTTTTTTTCAAATATTTGGACCACAAGATTGGGCTTATTATTTTTTAAGTCAAATTTTTGTAGTGATATCTTTTTTCATTATTTTTAAACTTTCACAGGAAATTCTAAATGATGTTACTTTGAGTTTGTTATCAGTTTTTCTTATTGAAGGGATATACTTCTATAATTTTACAACCCCAGAATTTAATGTAAATGTTTGTCAATTACCTTTTTGGTGTTTAACTGTTTATTACACTTGGAAAATATATAATAGTAAAAAAGTCGAACTCTATGATTGTATCTTGTTAGGAGCTGCAGCAGCGTTTGGAATTCTATCTAAGTATCTTTTTATTTATTTATTAGTAGCAATAGATTTATTGTTTGCATATTTAATATTTTTTAAAAAATCAAAAAAGTTTGATTTTAAATATTTAGTTTCTTTAGAAGTATTTTTTGTAATTTTAATTCCACATATAATTTGGTTATTCAATAACGATTATATTACTATTAAATATGGTTTTGCTCGTGCAGGTTTGGATGAAGGGCAGATGATAAATCATCTTAAATATCCATTGATATTCACATTAAAACAAATTGGTATTTTAATACCATTTTTAATTTTAGTCTGGCTAACAGTAAAAAAAATTCCTAAAAAATTAAATTTAAAAGATGAAAAACTTTTATTTTTAATATTTATTAATTTAGTCCCAATTGTTCTGGTTTTTATGACAGCGCTAATAACTGGATCAAAAATTAGAACTATGTGGATGACCCCTTTTTACTTATTCTTTGGAACTTTATTTATTTACCTCTTGAAAGATCAAATAAACATTAAAAAACTAAATTACTTTTTTATAGGATTTATATTTTTATTTTTATTATCTCCAATTTTGTATGGTTATGTCTCCATTTCTAAGACTGATAAAAGAACTGATTATCCTGGAAAAGATATAGCTATAAAAGTTCAAATGGTATGGCATGAACAACATGATGAACCTATTAAATATGTGCTTGGTGATGAATGGGCAGCTGGAAATTTATCATACCATATTAATTCAAGGCCTATTTGGAAAGGCCTTGTTACAAAACAAAAATTGAATTCATTTGAAAAATATATGTGTATTGATAAGATTTGTGTTGGATCGTAGATATGAAATTCAATAAAAACATACTTTTCATCGTCTTTATTGTCGTAATAATAGAGTTGTCCGGACATGGAATTGTAGCTTCTTTATTGAGGTTGCTTGCAAGTTAAATAAATGAAAATTACTATTTTAACACCAGTTTTCAATGACTGGAAATCAGCTTCAAAATTAATTGAGGAAATAAATACAATTGTAAAAGACTTAGATGCTGAATTTTCTCTTGTAATAGTTAATGATGCATCAACTGAGGAAAAACCAACTTCTATTTCCAATACAGAAAATTTACTATCTGTTGAAATTTTAAACATTAAAAATAACCAAGGCCATGGCAGATGTATTGCAACTGGTCTTAAACATATATTTCAAAATAAAGAATTTGATTATGTAATTCCAATGGACTCAGATGGTGAAGATAGACCTGAAGAAATTAAAAGTTTTCTTGAGTATATTAATTATGATGAAGGAAAACCAATTGTAGGAGAAAGAGTAAAAAGATCAGAAAATATTATTTTTAAAATTTGTTATCATTTACATAAAATAATTACTTACGTATTTACAGGTCAATCAATTAAATTTGGAAATTATACCTGTCTTCCTAAATCAACTGTTGAGAAATTAATAAATGACAAATCTACCTGGTGCAGTTTCTCTGGAGCTTTGGCAAAACTAGAAAAAGATAGATCGTCATCTCCATCCATAAGGGGCACAAGATATTTTGGTCCATCCAAAATGAGCTTTATAAATTTAATAAAACATTCCTTAGCAATCATCGCTATATTTAAATCTACAGTTATAATTCGGTCCATTCTTTTTTATGCTATTTATTTAATTCTTATTGCTGATTACATTAGTATTATAACTGCAATTCCCTTAGCATCAGTAGTCATTTTTGCTCTCTATATAATATATATTTCAAGAAGAGAAAACTTAGAAGAGCTCAATAATTCTCTAAATAATATAGATAATGTTGATACGATCAAATAATTCTATTGAAAATTTTCACCAAAATAATACTATTCATTAACAAAGCGATACATAACTCGTCGTTTATTAAAATTTACGAAAGTGGGATCGGTCGTCTTTAAAAGTAAATTTTAAAGGAGGCTTTATGAAATTTGGATACTTTTGTAACACCACTAATTGGAAACACAAACCGTACGAAACTTTATTAGAAGAAACTAGGCAAATCACAAATTATTGTGATGAAAATAATTGGAATTCAATTTGGTACACCGAACATCATTTTAACCATGAAGGAATGGAGTCTTGCACAAACCCTTTGATGATGGGAGTTGATGCTGCCGCAAGAACAAAACAAATTAGGATTGGACAAGCATGTAATGTAATAACATTTCATAATCCAATCAGACTAGCTGAAGATATTGCATTACTGGATCAACTTTCAAATGGAAGAGTAGAAGTAGGAATAGGAAGAGGTGTATATGGTAGAGAAGCTTTAAATATGAATAAAGAGGCAGACCTTAAAGACCAAGCAAAAAATTTTAGATTATTTGAAGAAACTCTAACTATTATGAAAAAAGCTTGGACCGAAGAATTTTTCAGTCATGAAGGTGAATTCTACACTTACCCAGCACCTAATTTTGTTTGGCAACATGATATGAGTCCGCCAAATAAAAAATTTGTTGATACTGAAACAAACGAGATAAAAAAATTGAGTGTTGTTCCCAAACCTAAACAAGCTCCTCACCCTCCGATTTGGCAAGTTGTGGATGGAGCCAGATCAATTGAATGGGCAGCTCGAAATGGATTAAATACTATTATGTGGATACCAACAGTAAAAGCTCTAAAAAAAAGATTTGAAATTTACCAACAAGCAAAATCTGAAGCTGAGAATAGACATGTTGCTCTTGGCGAAGGTGTTTCACTAGTAAGAGACATGTTTGTTGCAGAAACTATGCAAGAAGCTGAAAAATTAGCAGGTGAACACATTATCAATTATATGAAATGGGTTTGTCACTGGAGAGGTCTTGGTAATCATATGGATCCAGGAGAAGAACTGCCTGAAACTAAAAATAAACTAGATTTATTAGACTACAATTTTTTACATAAAAGAAATTTATTATTTGGCACACCTGAATATGTTGTAAATAAAATAAATGAATTAAAATCTGAATTAAATTTACAAAACCTTCAAGTTTGGTCAAACTTTCCTGGAATGAACCATGAAGATTGCATGAGAAGTATTAAGTTATTTAATGATGAAGTAATACCAAAAATTAATTTAAATTCGTCAGACCTAGAAAAAGCTAGTTAATGAAACTAGAACTTAGAAAATTTGCAAAATTTGTTGATAAATCATTTATTGAAGGTGGAAAAAAAGCAAAAGATCCAGTCTTATTAGTTTCAGTTGCAGTAGTAATTAAAAATCCATGGGATGGACATGGTTTTGTTGAAGATTTGAAACCTATAATTTTAGATTTAGCACCTACACTAGGAGATTTATTAGTTCCAGAATTGATAAAAGAAATAGGAGCGCCTGAAAAAATTTTAGCTTATGGCAAGGCAGGTGTTGTAGGACTAAAGGGTGAAATAGAACATGCATCTGCTTTTATACATACTTTAAGATTTGGTAATAAATTTAGAGACGCGGTAGGTGGTACATCCTATTTAAGCTTTACAAATACAAGAGGACCAGCAGGATCAAAAATTTCAATACCCATGATGCATAAAACTGATGCAGGATTAAGACCTTATTACTTAACACATGAATTTACTATTCATGATGCACCATTTGATGATGAAATAGTTATTGCTATTGGAGGTGCTTCATCTGGAAGAGCACATGCAAGAACAGGTGATAGATATCAGGATATGAAAGAGATGGGTATTGAGCCAAAATAAAAAATGGAAAGTGGTTTTGATTCCAACGGTACTTTTTATCTAATTAACAAAAAAAAAGATGTACCAATTGTTTTTATACATGGTGTTGGTTTAAATCATTCTATTTGGGATAATCAAATAAGAGAATTCGAAAATACAGTTCTCGTTTATGATATTCTCGGACACGGAAAAACACCTTTAAATTTAAATATTATTTCATTTGATGATTTTACCAACCAATTAATAAATTTATTAAATCATTTAGAGATAGATAAAATTCATCTAGTTGGTTTTTCTATTGGATCTTTAATTGCAAGAAATTTTGCAACGAAGTATTGCGACAGACTTAAAAGTTTAACATTATTTGGATCAATTTTTAATAGAAGTAACGAACAACAAAAATTAGTCAATGATAGATTTGAAAATATGAAAAAGGAAAAAAAAATACCACATTCATCTCTTAAAAGATGGTTATCAGATGATTTTTTAGAAAACCATATATCTGAGAAAAACAAAATAATAAAAATTTTGGATGAAAAC
>CABZJA010000002.1 GCA_902525935.1 uncultured Pelagibacteraceae bacterium
TCAGCTTTTTTTCTATCTTTCTTAGGAATTGCTTTTTGAGGATTGTTTCCCTTTTCAGGCATTGGCATTATATCATTTTCTCCCAATAACCTTGCAACTCTTGTTGTTGGCTGAGCTCCTTGGCCTAACCAATATTTTATTCGCTCAGAATCTAAGCCAATTCTCTCCTTTTTATCCTTCGGTAATAATGGATTATAAAAACCTAATTTTTCTATAAACCTACCGTCTCTTGGAAATCTACTATCAGCCACAACAATTTTATATACTGGCCTTTTTTTAGTACCCCCCATTGATAGTCTCATTTTTAACATTACTTATTCTCCTTTATTTTAATTGATTAAATAGTTCTGGCGGGATTCCTTTGTCCGCCATTCCTTTCATATTTCCTTTAGACATTTTTTTCATCATTTCTGACATCATCTTAAATTGTTTTAACAACTTATTGATAGTGGCAATGTCTGTACCTGAGCCATTAGCAATTCTTTTTTTTCTTGATCCATTTATAATTTTAGGATTTTCTCTTTCTTGCTTTGTCATTGATAAAATAACAGCTTCATTTTGAGTTATAATTTTTTCATCTATTCCTGATTGGTCCATTTGTGATTTAATTTTTGAAACACCTGGGAGAAATGACATTATGCCTTCTATTCCACCCATCTTTTTCATTTGTCGTAATTGAGAAAGATAATCTTCCATCGAGAATTGACCTTTTTTAAGTTTCTCTTCTGTTTTCTTTAAATTTTCTTGATCTAAATCTTCTGAAGCTTTTTCAACTAAGGAAACGATATCTCCCATTCCCAAAATTCTATTTGCTATTCGATCAGGATGAAAAACTTCAAAATTCTCAATTTTTTCTCCAACACCAAGAAACTTTATAGGGACCTCAGCAACATATTTCATACTCAATGCAGCTCCACCTCTTCCATCTCCATCTGCTCTTGTAAGTATAATACCACTCAAATTTACTGTATTTTTAAATTCCTTAGCCACATTAGCGGCAACTTGACCTGTTAGAGAGTCAGCTACTAGTATAGTTTCTGCAGGATTAATAATAGTTTCAATTTGTTTGATTTCATTCATCATTTGAAAATCTATTTGTGTTCTTCCAGCGGTATCAAATAAAACTACTTCACTACCATTTAAATTAGCAGCACTTAAAGCTCTTCTACAAATATCAGCAGGAAGCTGGCCTTCTATAATTGGTAAAGTTTCAATATTATTTTGTTCACCCAAAAGTCTCAATTGCTCTTGCGCGGCAGGTCTGTAAACGTCCAAACTAGCCATCATAACTTTTTTCTTATTATTTTTTTCTAAAAATTTTGCTAATTTTGAAGTTGTTGTGGTTTTTCCTGAACCTTGCAACCCAACTAACATGATTGGAACCGGAGGGACAGCGTTAAGGGAGATTTCAGAATTCTTATCTCCTAAAAAAGATACTATTTCGTCATAAACGATTTTTACAACCATATCCCCGGGAGAGGTTGATCTTATAATTTCCTGACCAAGTGCTTTAGGTTTAACTCTACTAATAAACTCCTTAACTACGTCTAAAGAAACATCGGCTTCTAATAAAGCCAACCTTATACCTTTTAAACCTTCGTCAACTTGCTTTTCATCAAGAGAAGGAGCTTTTTTTAATGAAGAAAAAATTTCTTCAAATTTATTAGTTAAATTTTCAAACATAATTTCACACAGCAAGTATCGCACCAGTGGGCGAACCCTCGCTAACTGGTGTCGATCTCTTTGTTTCCAAAGACACCGCAAATTGCTGTATTTTGCGGAAGTGCGCGTAAAATATATTAGAGGTTCAAAAAGTCAATAAATAAGTTAAGTATTATTTATATGGAATTTGAAGCATTTAAAATGGATGGATTAGGTAATGACTTTGTTATTATTGATCAGAGAATAGATATTTTAAACTTATCAAATGATCAAATCTTAAAAATTTGTAACAGAGATTTCATAGGATGTGATCAGTTGATCTTCATAAACAAAAGTCAAAAAGCTGATGCTGATGTTGCCTTCTTTAACTCGGATGGAAGCCGCTCAGATGCATGTGGAAATGGAACAAGATGTGTTGCTTATTTACTTAGTATTGAAAAAAATAAAAAAGAAATTGAAATTTCGGTATCCGCAAAAATATTAAAATCTAAAGTCCTTAATAATAAAGATGTTGAAACAATAATTGGAACTCCAAATTTAGAGTGGAACAAAATTCCTTTGAGTAAAAATCTTGATACTAAAAATCTATCACTTGGTATGATTGATATTGACGGAAATAAAATGAATGGCGGTATTGCAGTGAATGTTGGAAACCCTCATGTCGTATATTTTTGCGAGGATATAGAAAAAATAAATTTAAAAAAATATGGACCATTAATAGAAAATCATGAAGTTTTCCCTGAAAAATGCAATGTCACAATAGCTCAAAAAATTAGTGAACAACATTACAAAATTAAAGTTTGGGAGAGGGGCGCTGGTTTAACCAAAGCTTGTGGGACTGCAGCCTGTGCAACAGCAGTCGCAGCTAATTTAAATCAACTACAAAATATTAATTCAAAAATAGAATTTGCAACTGGAATTTTAAATATTCAAATTGATAATGAATTCAATATAAAAATGAGAGGTCCTGTATCTGAAATTGAAAAAATTAATATCAAAATATAATGAGCATTTTTGAAAAATTTAAAATCGGATTTAAAAGAAGTGCAAGCAATATAGCATCGGGTCTTAAAGAAATAATAGTCAAGAAAGAAATAGACGATGCAACTCTTGATAAAATTGAAGAATTCTTGATAAGCTCTGATGTGGGCATAGATGCAGCATCAGAGATAAAATCTATAATTGCTCAAAAAAAGATTGATCCTAAAAATGATCCAATCAAGGAAGTTTTTGAAATACTTAACAATTATATTTTGGAACTAATGACACCCCTAGAAAAGAAAGATTTTTTTTTAAAAAAAGAAAAAACAAATATAGTACTAGTTTCGGGTGTTAATGGAGTCGGTAAGACAACAAGTATTGGAAAATTAGGAAAAATATTTATACAAAATAATAATAAAGTTTTATTTTCAGCATGCGATACATTTAGAGCAGCAGCTATTGATCAATTAGAAGAATGGGCTAATAGAGTTGATGCTAAAATTGTAAAATCAGATCCCGGTTCAGATCCGGCTTCGGTTGCTTTTAAAGCAATGGAAACAGCTCAAAGTCAAAGCATAGATCAAGTAATAGTAGACACAGCAGGAAGATTGCAAAATAAAAAGAATTTGATGGATGAATTAAAAAAAATAGGAAATGTAATTAAAAAAAATGATGAAACAGCACCTCACGAAGTTGTTTTAGTTTTAGATGCAACATCAGGACAAAATATAATTAATCAACTCGAAGAATTTAATAAATTACTTCCAATCACAGGTATAATAATGACAAAACTTGATGGAACTGCAAAAGGTGGAATATTAATTGCAATTTCAAAGAAATATAAAGTACCTATTGTTGGTCTCGGGCTTGGAGAAAAAGAGGATGACTTACAAATATTTGAAGCTGAGAAGTTTGCAAATGCTTTTACCCAAGTTAATTAAGCAAATTTTTGGAAATTAAAGGTTTATAGATGTTGCACTCAAAATTATTTTTTAGAGATTTATAACCACAGTTTTCAACATAAGAAGAGATTACAAAATTTAATTTTCCCGAGGTCTTAGCAATTTCTAGCTTATTATTTTTTATGTCATATTTTAAATTTTCATAAAAGTTTTTTTTTGCACTTATCAAAATTAAAGTGTTGTTATCATTTAATAAATAGTAAGCAAAATCCTCTGGGAAAAGTGGGTAATTATATTTTTTTGACATTTTTTTAACTTTTTTTGGGAACCAATCATATGAAATCAAAGGGTAATCTTTATTTAAATTTTTATCATATAGGTATAAGTCCTGTGGATAATCATTAATATAATTAGAATATTCTCCCTTTGCTAAAATAGCTTTCTTCCGTGTTTTAAAATACAGAGTGAACTCACTATTATAAGAGTTCATTTTTCCAACATGGAAGTAATTGTTATCATAGTACTCATTATTTATTTCTGAACTAAGTTTTGTTGGCAATATTAATAAAAAAAGTAATAAAAGAATTTTAAACATATCTAAAATTAGAATTTAAAAGTGATGTGGATTTGTTTAAATTATGTCTTAATTTAAACTTTTTATAAAATTGTCGATTGATTTAATTAAATCTTTGTTAAATTCCATCATATGGTCGTCGTTGTCATTAAAATAATTTGACTTATCACCACCAAATTTATTAAATATTTCTTCGCCCATATAAAATGGCACAATATTATCCTTTTTCCCATGCATCACATGCATTGGAAACTTTATTTTGTTAATTTTTTCTATGGATTTGTATTTGTCTTTTAAAATAATTTTTGCAGGAAGATATGGGTAATATTTTTGCGCCAAAATCTCCATTGATGTAAATGGGGACTCTAATATTATACCTGCAAATAAATTGTTAATTGCGGTCTCTATTGCTACAGCAGTGCCAAGAGATTCTCCATAGAGAACAATATCTTTATCTTCTATATTGTTTTGATTAAGCCATTCTTTGGCTTTAATTGCATCTTTATAAAGTCCAATTTCTGTTGGTTTGCCTTGGTTTCCACTAAAACCCCTATAAGCAAAAATTAAATAGTTTAAATCTAAATCTGCAAACTCATTTAGTTTATAAATTCTATTATCTAATTTTCCAGCATTTCCGTGAAAAAAAAGCAATGTTTTAGAGTTATTATTTTTTTTGTAATACCATCCAACTAGATCATTATCAGATTGAATACTTACTTTTTTGATTTTGTGAGATAGAGGTCCCTCATCTAAATAATTATTTTCTCCAGGATGGTATAATAATTTTCTTTGATAAAAATAAACTATCAGAGAAACTCCAAAGTAAATAATAAAAATATAAAACAGAATTTTTGCAAATAACATTTTAGGCTTTAATTTCATTTTTACTTTTTCTTCTTACCAAATAAATGCCAAAAAATACAAATATGGTACCTATTAAATGGTAATTCTCCAAAATCTCAGAAAAAAATATTATTCCATAAAAAGCTCCATAAATTGTATATAGGTATAGTGTGAAACCAGTTGTTGATGGTCCTAAGTATTTAATAGTTAATGTATATAGTGAAAAAGCGATTATACCTGGAGAAATTGCTGCAAACAAAATCCAATAATAAAATTCTTCATTGAATAAAGTTTTTTCAAAATAAATATGCTCTATAAAATAAAAAGGTAAAATAGATAAAAAACCAAAGAAAGATATAAGTGTTAGTCTTGGGAAAAATTTAAGTTCTGAATTCCATTGAAAAAGCATTACTGTATAAATCGCCCAGCCCAATGCCGCTCCTAACATCCAAAAATCTCCAGAGGCAAATTTTAATTCAAGAAGTAAATTAATATCCCCCTTTAAAATTACAGCAAACACTCCAACTAGACAAAAAAGTAAGCCAAAAAATTGTAAAGTATTTATCTTATCTTTAAAAAGAAAATATGAGATTAGAATTATAAATATCGGGGAAGAAGTATAAAGAATTCCCATATTAACAATAGTTGTAGATGAACCAGCCATATAAGGAAATATTCCACAAACACCGCAACCCATCAACCCTAGAAAAAAACTTCTTTTACTCTCTTTTTTAACAGTCTGAAAATTTTCTACTAAATACTTAAAATTTAGAACGAATAAAATAATGAAAAAAATAAACCATCTCCAAAAAGATAAAGATATGGGTGGAACATCATCTACACCACCTCTTGCTACAATTAAGTTGCTAGCCATAAAAAATGGCTGAAATAATAATAAAAAATATCCGATAAAATTTTTATTCATTTTTATTTAATATTAAAAAAAATAAGTAACTTAAAATGCATAAAAATAAAAAAATTGAAAAAGAAATTTGATAGCTTATTGTAATAGTGGCACCTAAATTTCTTGAAAAATCTATTATTAAACCGATAATCCATTGTACAAAAAAAGTACCAGAAAATAAAAATACATTAAATGAAGTTAAAGATTTTCCTGCTAGTTTAGTAGGAAAATTTAACGCTATTGCTGGTTGGGTTAATGAAATTACTATTGATGATAAAATATAAAAAGTGAACATGGTTGCACCAGCTTTGTCTCCCATTATGATTATTAAAAATAAAATTATATAACTTACAGGAAGGGTAAATTTTACAATTTTCATACTGTCAATTCCCTGAGAAGATAGTTTTGGCAAAAAATATCCCCATATTAAAAAAGAAAAAAGCATAGTTACATTTATCCAAAATAAACCTGTCGCGCTTTGTATTACGTTATAACCTGTAACATTTAGCATCCATGGGCCAGCCCACAATGTTTGTATTGCTTGAACACCTCCATAATTAAAAAATGCCAGAGGTACTAAGCTTATAAAGAATTTATTTTTCCATATGTAAGAAAGGTTTTGAAGATTATTATTTTGATCTTCATCTCTTTTGGTTTCCCATGATGGTATTAAAATTGATATTAATATTATGCTTATCAAAATTAAGGAGGCTATAATTAAAAAAATAGATCGCCAACCAATTATTGGTAATAAAATTTGAACTGGTAGAGTTGATGCAACAAATCCAAAGTTAGCAACCATTAACATCCATGAATTTGCACGTTGTTGATATTTTTCTTCAAACCATACTCTGTAACCAGTTAAAGGACCCATTAAACAAGCAGCAACACCTACTCCAATAAAAATTCTAGAAATTAATAATCCTGCAAAACTTTTAGCAAAAGCGAATGAAATAGTTCCAATAAGAGCAATTATTAATAAATATCCGATTACTTTTTTTGGGCCAAATCTATCTAATAACATCCCCGTAGGAATTTGCATAAGCGAAAACCCAAGAAAATATCCTCCAGCTAAAAGCCCAAGATTTGCAGCGCTTAAGTTGAATTCAGTTGAAAGAGCTGATGTTAATGTTGCAGTAATTGATCTCAGCAAATTTGATATAAAAAAGCCAAAGGCAAATACAGAAAAAATTAGAATACTTTTATTTATTTTATTGATCATTTATATTTTTTATGAAATTACAGTTCTATTATGAATAATCATTCAACAAAAGATAAAGATGCCATTTCTTCAAATTGTATGGCTGCAACATCACATCCACTAGCTACAGAAGAAGCTCTGAGAATATTGCAAAAAGGTGGAAACGCTGTGGATGCAGCAATAGCAGCCTCTGTTGTTCTGTCTGTTGCAGAGCCTAATTCTACAAGTATAGGCGGTGATTGTTTTGCTATAATAAAAATGAATGGCAAAGACCCTGTTTCATATAATGGATCTGGTATTGCTCCAGCAAAAGCAAATTTTGATTATTTCAAGGAAAAGAATATAGATAAAATTGGTTTAACAAGTCCTCACGCAGTAACTATTCCTGGTGCATTAGATGCTTGGAATAAAATTCATAATGATTTTGGAAAACTCGATTTTGAGGAGTTGTTTCACAAAGGGGTAGATATTGCAAAAAATGGTTTTAAAGTGACTAAAGTTGTTGCTAATGCCTGGAGCAAAGTATTTAATAAATTAAACGGTAACGCATACTCTAGAAAACATATGCTAAATAATGGTAAAAGTTATCAATTTAATGAGATAAATAAAAATCCTGCACTTGGAGAGACTCTTGAAAAAATTTCAAAAAATGGAGTTAAAGAATTTTATGAAGGATCAATTGCTGAAGATTTAGTTAAAACTTTAATAGAATTTGGAGGCTTACATACAATTGAAGATTTCCATCAGCAAAAAACTATTAAATCAGACACTTTATCAGATAGATATAGAGATATTATTATACATCAATGTCCCCCGAGTGGACCTGGAATAACAGTTTTAGTAATGATGAAATTATTAGAAAAGTTAGGTATTGAAAAATATGGTGTGAATTCATTTGAAAGATTCCATCTTGAAGCAGAAGTTACAAAGCAGGCTTATAAACTTAAAGAAGAAAATATTGGTGATCCAGAATTTATAGATTTAGATTTAAAAAAAATATTAAGTGAACAAAACATAGATAATATTTCAAAGAATATATCTATTAATGGCTGTGCAGATGTAGGAGATCTAAATATTCCAAATCATCCTGAAACAGTTTATTTAAGCGTAGTAGACAGAGATTTAAATGTAGTTTCAATTATAAATTCTGTTTGTTATGCTTTTGGATCTGGAATAACAGGTGATAAATCCGGAGTAGTTCTTCACAATAGAGGAACTAATTTTAGAGTTGAAGAAGGTCATCCTAATTGTATTCAAGGATTAAAAAGACCGCTACATACCATAATTCCTGGAATAGTTATGAACAACAAAGGAGAATGTGAATTATCTTATGGAGTAATGGGAGGACAATATCAGCCTGTGGGACAAGTTCATGTTTTAAATAGCATTATTGATTATAAATTAACCCCTCAACAATCCATTTCATTTCCTAGAGCTTTCCACTTTAATAATATTTATAAATTAGAGAAAAGTGTTGATGAAAAAATTTTTAATAATTTAAAAGAAGTCGGTCATAATGTTGAGTACATAGATGGTACTCACGGTGGTGGTCAAGCAATTCAAATAGATAGAGAAAAAGGAAATTTAGTCGGCGGT
The DNA here is from genome assembly GCA_902525935.1 of uncultured Pelagibacteraceae bacterium. Taxonomy (GTDB): domain Bacteria; phylum Pseudomonadota; class Alphaproteobacteria; order Pelagibacterales; family Pelagibacteraceae; genus Pelagibacter. Next base: position 8,664 of record CABZJA010000002.1, read on the forward strand.
TCAGATCCAAGAAAAGATGGATACGCAAAAGGTTATTAATTTAAATGAACTCTAGAATTGTAAGGAATATTATAGAATTACAAAATGATGATCGAGTTGCAATAACATCTGAAAGTAGTTCTCCACTTAAATTTAGCGATTTAAAATCATTAATAGAAAGAATTTCAAAACAATTATCAGGTAATGGTATTAATAATAAAGATCGAGCAGCAATAGTTTTGCCAAACGGTCCTTACATGGCAACTAGTTTTTTGGCGATTTCAAGCTACATGTCTGCTGCACCTTTAAACCCTAACTATAAATCTGAAGAATTCGAATTTTACCTTGAAGATTTAAAGCCAAAGATAGTTATTGTAGAGAAAAATTCTAAAAATCCAGTAGTAGAAGTCGCAAATAAATTAAAAATTCCTGTTTGTGAAATAAAATCAGACGAAAATACTTTAAGTGGAGATTTTAATCTTTTTAAAAAAAGCGGTGATTATGTGTTACCAGACGAAGATCATGAAGCTCTTGTGCTACATACCTCGGGCACTACATCAAGACCCAAGATTGTTCCATTAACAAATAAAAATATTTTTTCTTCGGCAGATAATATCTCCAAAAGTCTTAATTTAACTGATAAAGATCATTGTCTAAATATTATGCCATTATTTCATATACATGGCTTAATTGCAGTTCTTGCAGCCTCTATGAAGGTAGGGGCATCTGTATGTGCGAGTAGTGGATTTAATGCATTAAAATTTTTAGATTATGCAAAAAGAGAGAAAATAACTTGGTATTCTGGAGTACCAACGATGCATCAAGCAATATTGATGAGGGCAGACAAAAATATAGAATTTGCTAAACAATTAAATCTTAGATTTTTAAGATCATCATCTGCATCTCTGCCACCAGCTGTATTTGAAAAACTAAATAAGGTATTTAATTGTCCAGTTATAGAAGCATACGGGATGACAGAAGCTACTCATCAAATGACCTCAAATCCTTTACCACCTAAGTCACAAAAACCTGGATTTGTAGGAATTCCTGCTGGGCCAGAAGTTTGTATTATGGATATTAATGACAAAATTTTAAATCAAGGAGAAGAGGGAGAAGTTTGTATTAAAGGTGAAAATGTTACATCTGGGTATCAAAATAATCCAGATGCAAATAAAAATAGTTTTTCAAATGGTTGGTTTAGAACAGGAGATCAGGGATATTTTGATAAAGATGGCTATCTAAAAATCTCTGGGAGATTAAAGGAAATAATTAATAAAGGTGGCGAAAAAATTTCGCCTTTAGAAGTAGATAACATTCTTATGGATCATCCAAACATTGAGCAAGCCGTTTGCTTTGGGTATGAGGATAAAATGCTTGGAGAAGATATAGCTAGTGCAATAATTATAAAAGAGGGCATGAAATGTACTGAAGATGATATAAAAATTTATGCAAATGAAAAACTTGCAAAATTTAAAATTCCTAAGAAAATATTTTTTGTGAATGAAATTCCTAAAGGCGCAACAGGCAAACTACAAAGAAATACTTTAGCTAAAAAGTTTGGATTGGCGAAATAATGACTAAAATTTGTATATTTGGGGCAGGGTCTATTGGTGGATTTATTGCTACAAGTCTAAAAAAAACAAACGCACAAGTCTCTTTAATTGCTAGAGGCGAACATAAAAAAGCAATAGAGCAAAACGGATTAACTTTTATAAGAGATGATAATAAAATTAATTTTAAATTTGATGTAACAGATAATCCTAAAGATTTGGATGAACAAGATTTCATAATTATTTCCGTAAAAGCTAATGCTATTAGTAAAATTTCAGAAAGTTTAAAACCGATTATGGGTAAAAAAACTTCAATTATATGCGCCATTAATGGATTACCTTGGTGGTACTTTTATAAAGCTAATACGGGCACCAAATTAGATAATCAAATAGTTGAAAGTGTGGATCCAGGTGGAAAGATATGGCAAACTCTTGGACCTGAAAGAGCAATTGGTTGTGTAGTTTATCCAGCTTGTCAAATATTAGGGCCAGGTGTTATTAAACATAATGGTAATGGTGAACGATTTTCTTTAGGTGAACCAGATGGAACTAAATCAGAAAGACTAAAAATGATTTCAAATTTATTCATAGAAGGGGGTTTAAAAGCTCCTCAAAAGAAAAATTTGAGAGACGAAATTTGGGTGAAACTGTGGGGAAACTGTTCATTTAATCCAGTAAGTGCTCTAACAAATAAAACTATGGATGAGATGGGTAATGATCCAGAGACTTACAATTTAATAAAAGTTTTAATGCAGGAGTGCCAACAAGTTGGGGAAAAAATCGGAGTTAAATTCAATATATCTATTGAAGATCGAATTAAAAGTGGAGTCTCAATTATAGGCCATAAACCTTCGACCGCTCAAGATTTAAATGCTGGTAAACCATTAGAAATAGATCCAATAATTGGTTCAATTATAGAAATTGCAAATAAGCTTGATTTAAATGTTCCAAAACTAAAAGAGATTAATGAAAAGTTAAAGTCCAAGGCGGAAGACTTGGGTCTTTATACAAGGTCAGAATTAATTGATAAATTAACAGTTTAGAAATTTAGTGAAATATCTCTATGTATTGAATTACATCTAGATACATAGATAGCTTGCTCTTTAGTAAGTTTAGACTGCAATCTTAATCCAATTGTTTCTTTGATTGCATTATTATATTCCTCAAGTTTTGGCATTAAGTTTTCTTTAGCATTTGCCCTCCAACTAACTTCTTTTTTGAATAACTCAACAACCTCTTTTGATTTTGTTCTAATCGCCAGTGGATCAAGTTCATCTGAATCAACCATTGATAATAAATCATCTACACTATTTAAAAATTCATCCATTCCAGAGATTTCACTTAACTTATCAAACAGTCCATCCATAATTATAATTGATCTTTCATATACTTTTGTATTACTTTCCATAGCTATAAAATAATCTAACTGTTTAATATCTTTTGATACTTCCTCAAGTTTTACTCCATCATTTATGAACATTGCAAACTGATCAAGTAGATCGTAGGCTTCATCTACATTCTTTCTATATCTTTTTGTTGTTGTATTTTTTGCTTTATTTATTTTGTCAAATTCTGAATTCTCAGCTTTCCAAGTCTCTGGAATAGAATTTTGAAGATCCTCAATTTCGAGTTTTGTATCCTCAATTCTTAATTCTATTTTATTTTTATCATCTAGTTCATCGTCGTCTAAGTTTCTAATCTCTGCTTTATATTTTTCGATTTTTTTATTCAATTTAAGTATTTTCTTTTGCTTTTTTCTAACAGTGAAATGTAGATCCCTATAATCCACAGCATAAGCGTTGTATTCAACCTCAACTTTTTTTAATTTATCGACTAAAGCAAAAGTTCCTAATGCACTATCAAAATGATCTTCTAAAATTTCCATTTTATCATCTGGTAGATTAGTTGGTGCTTCAGATTGAAATTTTAATATCGCATTTTTAATTGTCTCACCGTTGGTATCAAATCTTGCAAATTTGTACTCTTGCAAACAATACTGTAATTTAGGGTTCATTGGGGGAGGTGCAACATTCGAAGTTAAATATACTCTGTTCGGCAGATAATTTACTAGGCTAGGGTATGCACCAACTATTCCTAGACCTATAAGCTGTAGAATTATAAAAGGAACAACTCCTTTCCAAATATCAAGTGTTTTAACAATTTTTGGAGCAACTCCTTTTAAATAAAAGAGTGCAAATCCAAATGGTGGGGTTAAGAAGGAAGTCTGTAGGTTAACACCAATCATGACACCTAACCAAACAGCTGTAACGTTAGCTCCTGTTTCAGCTAATAATATTGGTGCAATAATTGGTACAACAACAACTGCAATTTCAATAAAGTCTAGGAAAAATCCTAACAAGAAAATTACAATCATCACGACAATAAATTGTGTCCAAAAACCACCTGGTAAATCTTGTAAAAAATCTCTAACTAATTCTTCTCCTCCAAAAGCTCTAAATCCTGAAGTAAGCATTGCTGCACCTAAAAGAATAATAAATACCATTGAAGTAGTTACACAAGTTTCTGTTACTACTTCTTTTAAAACATTTTCTGTTTTAAAAGTTCTCCAAAAACTCCAACCTATTCCGTATATAAATATAACTACAAAGAAAGCTGTAATATAAATTGCACTTAAATCTCTTTCCTCCAAATTTTTTACATTTAATTCATAATTCGATGCAAAGTATGTAATTGGAATTAGAGATCCAACAATTAAAATTAAAGGATAAAATGCACTTTTCTTTCCTTCGTATAATCTATAACCAGCCATCAAAGTAGCGCCAATTGCTCCGATAGAACCTGCTTGGTTTACAGTAGCAATACCCATTAAAATTGAACCTAATACAGCAAATATTAACGCAAGTGGTGGTATGATAATAACAACTACTCTTAACCAAAATTTTAAATCAAAATTTCCTTTAAATGGAACTGGTGGTGCAACTCCTCTTTTTATTCTAGCAAAAATAAATACATAGATCATATAAAGAGCAACCAAGACAAGTCCTGGTAAAAGGGCTCCTAAGAACATATCACCTGCACTAGATGAACCTACTCTAAATTCACCTGGCATATTAAATTCACCAGTTAAGGCTTTATAATCTTTTTGCCTTAAATTGTTTGCAACATCAGATGCACTTGCCAACTGGTCAGCAATAATAATTAAAACAATTGATGGAGGAATGATTTGACCCAATGTTCCTGATGAACAAACTATCCCACTAGCAAGTTGTCTGTCATACTTATTATTTAACATCGTTGGTAATGAGATTAGTCCCATTGCAATTACAGTTGCTCCAACGATACCAGTCGTTGCTGCTAATAGGGCTCCTACGAATATAACAGAAATTCCTAGACCGCCAGGAATTGGTCCAAATAATTGTCCCATTGTTATTAATAAGTCTTCAGCAATTTTTGATTTTTGAAGCATAATTCCCATGAAAATAAATAAAGGAATTGCAATCAAAGTATCTGTTTCTACGTCCCAGTAATTACTCCTAAAATTTGTAATACCTGCAACAAGCCATTCTATTGGCCCATCTACTGCGAAAAAAGCACTAGAATCACCCTCAAACAAGTAGCCAAAAAATGCTGCTAAACCAATTGCAATTATAGCTGAACCAGGTAGTGCAAAAGCAACGGGGTAACCTGATGCAAGGGCAACAATCATTATTACAACTAGAACAGCTAAAAAGAATGTTTCCATAAATTAATTTTTGACACCTTTTAAAATTTTGTGACTACTCTCCATAAAATAGCTAGTGAATTGGATTAGCATTGTTACTGCAAAAACAGCTAGATAAACTGCCATTAAATACAAAAGGTATAGACCATTAGATCCTTGTTGTGTAACTTCAAAAGCTACAACAGGACCATTTATAATGCTGGCTTTTCCATCTAATCCTAAAAATATTACAATCAACATTAGCGGCACTCCTAGTGCTGCAGACCCTAACAAATTTGTCCATGCTTTCTTTTTTTCACTAAATGAAGAATATAATACGTCAACTCTTACGTGGCCTTCATGAATTAATGCATATGCACTAGCAAACAAATAAAGTGCGGCATACCAAAATCTAACTAAATCACCTTGGAATGCTTGTTCATATGAAAATATAAATCTCGATAAAACAATTATAAATTCGCTTGCTACAACTAATACGGCTAACCAAATAAAGCCAACTGATTTTGTAAAATATCCAATTACAAAAGAAATTAAAATTATTGGAAAGTGAATATAAGTAATTCTTACAGGTGCCTTAACCATAAGTGCTTTAACCTCAGGACTGAAAATAGCCTCCCATAATCTTTCAACCACCATAAAAGAAATTACAAAGTCAGCCAAACCGACTAAAAATACTGCCCAAAAAGATGATCTAATAATATAAGCTGAAAATCTTGATAAAATTTTTGAATCTTGCTCCAAAGTTTGGCTATATGTTTTAAAAACATAAAATACAACTGCTGCAATACAAATCAAATATAATCCAATTTGCATGTAACCGTAATTTAAATCAGATACCTCTAAAGCTTTTTTTTTATATCCAAATATCTCATAATGTGAAAAAATTTTTTTAATACCTGGCCAGTCACTCCAAACTGTTAAAACATTATTAATAAGAAATGCTAAAGTAAAAGCTAAAACTGAATAACTGATTATTCTGAGATATAGAGATAGATTTGAATTTTTTGTAACCATAGTATTTTAAAATAGATAAGTAATACTCGATTTTGTTTAAAAAAAAAGGGCCCAATTAAGGGCCCTTTAATAACTAAATATAGTTAGATTACATTCCTAATGCTCTGTTTCTTTGAGAAATGTAAGGTGAGTCAGACAAGTTAGTCCAAGAACCAATGTCTTTTCTAGCCTGTAAGAAACTTGAGTGAATTCTCTCTGCGAGACCACTGCTTGCTCTTGTTTCCTCAAATACTTCGTTAGCAGCTCCAGCAAAACCATCATAAACTTTGTCGCTAAACTTCTCTAGTTTAACACCATGATCGTTTATTAATCTTGCAAGTGCAGCACCATTTTTAGCATTGTACTCTGACATCATAACGTCATTTTCCATCGCAGCTGCAGCTTCAATTAATAACTGATCTGATTTTGATAAGCTTGTAAACCAAGATTTGTTAGTACCACATGCTAACATAGATCCTGGCTCGTGCATTCCAGGATAGTAGTAGTATTTAGCAGCTTCTTGGAATTTCATAGCTTCATCATTCCATGGACCTACCCACTCTGTTGCATCAATTGCACCAGAAACAAGGTTTTCGTAAATTTGTCCACCAGGAAGTGAAACTGGAGATCCTCCAAGTTTACCGATAACTTGTCCACCTAATCCAGGCATACGCATTTTAAGACCTTTGAAGTCATTAGGGCTTCTAATTTTCTTGTTAAACCATCCACCCATTTGAACTCCTGTGCTTCCACACATAAAGTTTTTTAGACCAAATTTATCTGATAGTTCATCCCATAATTGTTGACCACCAGCAAATCTAATCCATGCGTTCATTTCAGTGTAAGTGAAACCGAAAGGTACAGCTGTAAAGTAACCCCAGGCTGGATCTTTTTTAACCCAGTAGTAGTCAGCAGCGTGATACATTTGCGAGTTACCTGATGCAACTTCATCAAATGAGTCAAACGCTTTAACCCTCTCGTTTGCTGCATAGTAAGTGACTTGAATTCTTCCATCACTCATGTCTGTAATTCTTTGAGCAAATCTTTGCGCACCCGTTCCTAAACCTGGGAAATCTCTTCCCCATGTAGCTACCATAGAAGCTTCAATTCTTTCTTTGGCAACGGCTGGAGCAGCTAAAGATGATGCAGCTACAGCAGCAACACCAGTCGCAGCAGCAGCCTTAAAGAATTTACGTCTTGAAGGAGTTTTACCCTTCAATAGTTTTTTTTCTTTAATCATTATTTCTCCTCTTTAAGTTAATTAACTGCTGCATTTAAAGCACATATGTTTCTTAGAGTCATTTTAAAAAAGTGAAGATTTTTCACTTAATTACAATCTATGATTGTATATGTTTATGAATTATCTGTAATTCTTGAATATTTTGGCATGCCTTAACATGCTCAAATCTTCAAATTGTTTACCTATTATTTGCAATCCTAATGGTAAATCTTTTTCACCTTTCAAAATTGGCAGTGAAATGCAAGGAACATGGGCTAGAGACCAAATCTTATTAAATTCGGGACTACCAGTTGTCTTAAATCCTTTGTCTGCAATTCCACAACTGCTTGGAGTTATAATTGCATCAAATCTTTCAAATATACTATGTATGTTTTTTGAATATATTCTCATCGAATCTAATGCTAAAGCATAATCTTTTGCAGAATGTTTTAGTCCATTAACAATTGCTTTTTTTATTTCTACAGAAAGTTTTCCTCTTAAAGTTTTGTAATAATGATGAAAATTTTGAGCCATCTCTGTCTCATATATAATTGTATGGCAATCAATCATATCTTCAAAATATTCAGGAGCAGCCTCAACATTTACTATTTTTTTATTATTTAAAATAAATTTGTTAAATGATTTTTTTGAAATACTATCAACATTTCTCCAACGTTTGGTTTTATAAAAAACAAATTTTGATTTTTTTATTTTTATTTTGTTATTTAGAAAATTAATATTTGTTGTTGTTTCATCTTCATCATCTCTAGCAAACAAAACTTTCGATAAAAGTTCTACATCACTAACTGTTTTTCCAAATACTCCGACTTGATCTAAATTATATGATGTTTGTAAAATACCGTTTCTAGAAATTAATCCATAAGTAGGCTTATAACCTACAACTCCACAATAAGAGGCTGGCCTGATTACAGATCCGCCCGTTTGAGTTCCAATTGATAATGGTGCCATATTAGATGCAATAACTGCTGCAGAGCCACTAGATGAACCTCCTGGTGTTCTTGAATAATCATGTGGGTTTTTAGTTTTTGATGGCGATAAGAAAGCTAATTCACAAGTTACAGTTTTACCCATAATTATTGCACCAGCATTTTTTAAAAGCTCAACAATTTTAGCATCTAGATTATTCTTTTTTTTTAATTTTATTTTTGCTCCATATTTTGTTGGCATTTCAGATGTTGAGATAATATCTTTAAGTGCTACTGGAAGACCATGCAAAACCCCTAAAGATTTTAATTTTTTTCTCTGTTTGTCAGATTTTTTTGCATCACTTAAGAGTTTTTTTTCATTAAAATATTCCCAAGCTTGAATTTTATTATCATATTTTTTTTTTTGAATGATGTATGCTTTACAAAGTTCAACGGAAGTTAATTGTTTATTTTTAAGTTTTTTTAAAAGTTGTTGTGCTGATACATTTAGGAGTTTCATTTATCCCTTAAACTAATTTTTCATCAGAATAAACACAACATTTCTCTGGTGGAAAATATAAATTTAATTCTCCATCTGGAATTATTTTTTCTCTTTCTACTTTTGACTTAATCACTAAATCACCCATTTTTCCTGTAAGAAGCTTGAAATTACCAAAGTCCTCAACTCTTGTGAGTTTAATTTTAACTGTATTGCTTTTTTCTTTTTCTGCCAATTCTATGAACTCGGATCTAATTCCCAGTTTAACATTTTTATCTTTTAAATTTCCTAAATTTGAATTTGTCTTAATAGTGGTATCATTAATCTTTACTTCATGATCAGAAGATACAGTTGAATGAAAAATATTCATCGCAGGAGATCCAATAAAATAACCGACAAAAGTTGTTTTAGGCTTTTCAAATAAATCTTTAGGCAATCCAACTTGCACGATTTCACCTTGATCCATAACAATTATATTTTCGGCAAAAGTCATGGCTTCGTTTTGATCGTGAGTTACATAAACCAATGTTGTTTTATATTGTTCATTTATTTCTTTTAAGTTCCTTCTAAGTCTAAATTTTAAATCTGGGTCAATAACTGTTAGAGGTTCGTCCATTAAAACAGCTGCAACGTCTTCTCGAACTAACCCTCTGCCTAAAGATATAAGTTGTTTTTGGTCAGCCGTTAATTTTCTTGCTGGTGAGTTTAAAAATGAAGATAAATTTAAAGTATCTGAAACTGCTTTTACTCTTTCTTCAATTTTTTCTTTTGTAAATTCCCTGCATCTTAGTGGAAACGCTAAATTATCATAAACAGTCATTGTATTGTAAATTACTGGAAATTGGAAAACTTGGGCAATATTTCTATCTTCTGTTTTTAAATCAGTCACAGGTGTTTCATCGAATAATATTTCACCTTTGGATGGCCTCACTAGTCCAGAAACAATGTTTAACATTGTGGTTTTTCCACACCCAGAAGGTCCCAAAATTGCATACCGTTTGCCATTTTCCCAAGTCATTGAAAACGGATTAAGAGCATATGTTGGTTTTGACTCTAAAGGATTATAAGTATGAGAAATATTAGATAAATTAATTTTAGCCATTTATTCCTCCATATGGCGAGGATACTAATTTTTCATCTTCCCCAAAGGCATAAAACTTATTTACATTAAAATTTATTTTTACTTTCTCGTGAATTTTAAAATTCATTACTTCCTCGATTAAAGCAATTATTTTTGAATTTCCTCTTTTTAAGTGAAGTAATGTTTCTGAACCACTAATCTCTGCTAATTCTATTTCGAATTCTTCACCATTTTCATCAAGTTTTATTTCTGAAGCTCTAATTCCAAAATTATAATCTTTATCTTCTAAATTCTTAAAATGATTTGTAATTTCTAAAGAAATATTCTCAAAGTTTAGATTTTTTGAATTTTTTGAACCCTTTAAAACATTCATTGGTGGATCATTTGATATTTCTGCAACTTTTAAATTAGATGGATTTTCAAAAATTTCTTTGGCAGGCCCTTTTTGTAATACCTTCCCTTCATCTAAAACAATTACTTCTCCATTTAGTTCCATTACTTCTTGAGGATCTGTTGTTGAATAAATTAAAATTGTATCTTGGGACAGTCCTTCTGAGAAAATTCTTTTAAATTCCTCTCTTAACTGCTCTCTAAGTTTGTAATCTAAATTAACTAAAGGTTCGTCTAGCAACAAAATTTTTGCTTTTTTTGCAAGTGATCTTGCAAGTGCAACCCTTTGTTGCTGTCCGCCAGATAATTCCTGAATTTTTCTATTTTCAAATCCAACTAATCCAACAGTTTTTAGAGCTTCATCTACATCTTTTTTTACTTGCTCGGGACTTAATTTTCTTTGTTCTAATGGAAAAGTTATATTTTCATATACATTTAAATGAGGGTAATTAATAAATTGTTGATAGACCATAGCAACATTTCTTTCCCAAACTGGTATTTTAATAAAGTCTTTTTCCTCAAAAGAAATTGAGCCTTGATCTGGATTTAATAATCCTGCAATTGTTTTTAAAAGAGTCGTTTTGCCAGATAAAGTCCTGCCTAGAAGGGTATACAAATTACCTTTTTTAAAATTAAACGAGACATCATTTAAATGAAATTGCTCATCAGGTTTATAAGAAATTTTGTCTCCAATTAAATTCATTATTTTAATGCTCCTGATAAATTCCCTTTTGATAGATATCTCTCAACTATAAATGCAACAATTATTAATGGTGCAACTGAGATTAAAGCTGATGCCGAAAGGCTCCACCACGGTGTTATTGATGAATTAAGTGCAACAACCTTTACTGGTAACAATTGTACTTCAGTAAATGTTAAAATAAATGCAAAAAAGAAATCTATCCATCCAAAAATTATACAAAACATTCCTGCAACAATTAAACCGGGTATAGAGTTTGGTAATACAACTTTGTAGAAAGCTTGATACGGATTGCACCCGTCAATTAATGCAGTCTCATCTAATTCTTTTGGAACTCTATTAAAAAAATCTACCATAATCCAAACAGCAATTGGCATTAATAAAACGATGTATACAACCACTAGACCTAGTAAGCTATCAAGCAATCCTATTGTGCTTAGAAAAATAAAAAAAGGAATTGATAATACAATTGGAGGCATGATTCTTTGTGAAATAAAGAAAAAAGTAATATCGTTGTTTCTTACAAATCCAGCTTTAAAGGTAAATCTTGATAGTGCATAAGCAGCAAGAGTACCAAGAACAATACTTATTAAACTAGCAGTACAGGTTACAAAAATACTATTAAAATAAGGCTCAACAATATCTACTCCACCTTTAGCGGGAGACTTAATTAAAACTCTCCAACCCTCCAATGTTGGTTCGAAATCTAACCAAGGAATATAAGTTACTTTACTATTTACTGACTGGAAGTCTTTAAAAGATGTTGATACAGCCCACAGAAATGGCGCAACAACAAATACAGTCCAAAATGTAATAAAGAAATATTTAAGAAAAGTGTAAAGTTTGCTCATATTTATTCTTTGATCATTAATTTGGTTAAAACTTTAGCTATTATCGTTAAACTGATAATCATTATGACAAGATAAGTAAAAGATAAGGTTGCTGCATAACCCATCTGAAATTCTCTTAATCCTTTAATGTAAATATAAAAACTTGATGTTTCGGTGGCTGTTCCAGGTCCACCGGATGTTAAAACAAATACTGTATCCATAATTTTTGAAGCTTCAATTAGTCTTATTATTATTGCTCCAATTGATATTGGGGCCATCAAAGGAAAAGTTACATATACAAATTTTCGTAATGGACTTGCGCCATCTATAGCGGCTGCCAAAAAAGGTTCTTTTGGAAGTGACAAAAGTCCAGCTAGTAAAAGTAAAAACATAAACGGTGTCCATTGCCAAACCTCAACAATTATAACTGTAAACTTTGCAATAACTGGATCACTCAACCATAAAATAGGTTTTACTCCTAATCCACCTAACAGATCATTTACAGGACCCAGTGACTCATGAAAAAATGTTCTCCAAATAACTGTCATTATTACTGGAGTTGTCATCATTGGGACTAGAAAAATTACTCTAAAAAATCTTTTAAATTTTATTTCTCTCCAAACCATCATCGCTAGAGCAAATCCGATAACATATTGAAGAATAACTGTGGTTACCGATAAAAAACTTAGCCTAAAAAAAGACTCCCAAAACCTCGGGTCATCTGTAAATAACCTTATATAATTTGTAATACCTATGAAGTTCATTTCTGGTGTATAACTATTCCATCCAGAGAGACTTAATCTAATAGTAAAAATAATTGGAAAAATTAAAATTCCAATAAGTACAAACAATCCTGGGAATAAAAAAACAAACTTGTGTTTAAAATTCATAATTTTTTTTTTGGATTATTTTAAAATGTGGCCGTTAAAAAACGGCCACAGGTTTTACAAAATTATTGTTTGTTATCTTCCATTGCTACACCAACAGCATAGGCTTTTCTTACGTTATCTTTTCCTACTCTGTTAAGTATATCATTCCACTGCTTAGCAGCTTCATCTAAAGCAGCTTGTGGAGATAATTGACCAGCTAATGCTTTTGCAGCAGCTGTTGCTAAGGCAGCATTAAACTCAAACGTTCCAGGCACTCTTAATGGAAATACTCTATTTTTACTTTTTTCCATTTCTGCAAGAGTATCAACATAAGATTGAGCTATATCTTTATCCCAACCAATTTGAGTCCAAACATCAGCTTGGAAATCAGCATCTCTAAATGGGTTTACTCCAAATCTACCAATTCCAATGTCTGCTTGGTGATTAGCTTCGTTTGCAAAGAAACATAAGTAATCAAATGCCATCTCATGCTCTTTACTTTTTTTAGCTACACCAACTGCCCATCCCCATACGAAGAAAGGAGCTTGGTTGAAACCTTCATCCCAACTATTTGTTTTTCTATTCCAAACTTTTGTTGCTCCTGGTAATTGTGCAGCACCAACTTTATTGTTTATTGGACTATCTGGTTGCATAGCAGCAACAAATGCATCATCCCATGAAAAACTAAACAGAGTTTGTCCTCCACCAAATGATCCGATTTCATCACCTAAACCAAAATTTATTCCTCCTGGAGGAACATATTTAGTTGCAGCAACCCAGTCTGTTAATGCTTCAACAAATCCTGGATTATTAATTAATGGTGTCATCGTCTCTAAATCAAAAAAGAAACCACCAGGTGTTTTTGGATTTTTAGAATAAGCAGCAGATCTAGAATAAAAAGCAGCATACATTAGGTCATCTTTTTTCATAACTTCTGCTGATCCATATTCTTTCTCACCGTCGCCATCCCAGTCCCATCCATTAAAATAAGCGGCCATTTCTCCATACTCTTTCCAAGTTGTTGGTACCTTTAACTCTTTACCAGTAGCTTCCTTATATTGTTTTTGGTACTTAGGATTATCAATCACATCTTTTCTATATTTTAGATAATGTCTGTCTCCATCAACCGGAAACTGATACATAACACCATCCCAAGATGCTACACCAATGTGAGACGGAGTAACGTCTTTCATTTGTTTCATCTCAACGTATTTCTTTGGAACTGGCTCTAAGTATCTTCTCCAATCATTAATGAAGTTTGAAAATCCAAAAACAATATCATATGGAGCTTGACCTGCTTGGAAAGGAACCATAGCTTTCGCATATAGATCTCCAGCTGGTGTATGTGTTACATCAACTTTTGCCCCTGTTAGTTTTGCAAACTGTTCAGCATGAAGAGCTGTTGGCTCACCCATTACTGGTACAGCATGTGTGTTAATTTTTAGTGTCTTACCTTTGTAGTTTTTCTTAGACATTGCTTCATAAGAACACTCACCAGGAATATCCCCAGTGTTTTTGATATGTGGAAATTGATCGCTCCACTTATCTGCATACGCAACGGGACTAAGTACCAGCAAAGCTGATATTAGAGCAGTTACGCAAGTTTTTATTGTCTTCATCTTCATTTCCTCTCTTTTGTTATTTATGGAACTAGAACTGCACGACCTTTAATCTTGCCATCGTTTAAATCATGTAGTGCTTTGTTAGCTTCTTCTAGTTTGTATTCTTTCATTGAAAGTTTTACTAAACCTTTATCCGCTAATTCCATTAGTTCATATAATTCAGCCCAAGTGCCCACTAAGCTTCCAACTATACTTTTTTCTTGATCGATCATATCAATCGCCAAAACTCTTATTTCTTCTCCGTAACCTACAATATAAAAAGTCCCAGTTGCTTTAGTCATCTTTATTCCCATTGGTGTAGAACCCTTTTCACCAACAAAATCTATAACAGCCTCTGCTCCTTTACCTTTTGTAAGTTCTTTTACTTTTTCAATTTCATTACCATCAATTAAAACTCCATGGTCAGCTCCAAGTTCCATTGCATGGTCTAAAGGTGTTTTTGCTTTTTCAACAACAATAATATTTGCAGCACACATTGCTTTCATACATTGAATTGCTATATGTCCTAGTCCACCTGCGCCTATGATTACACAGTTTTCTCCTGGTAGAAGGTGTCTTGTAGCTTTTTTAACAACTCTGTAAGCAGTCAAGCCTGCATCTGAAAAAGGTGCAACATCTATTGGACCTAAAACTTTTGGAATTTTTATTAAATTTCTTACACTAGTTTGAAGTAATTCTGAATATCCTCCATGCTTAACATTCAGACCAGCAAAAATTGGATCTTCAGCATGCATATCGTTACCTCTCCGACAATCCAAACATGTTCCTCCAGTGCCAGAAACTTTTGGGTGCAAAATTACTGCATCTCCTTTTTTAAATCCTGAAACATCTTTGCCAACTTCTTCTATCCATCCAGCGTTCTCGTGTCCCATTACCATTGGCAATAGATCGTTATTTTGATCTGTAATATGCTTCCACACTCCCTCGATTATATGCAGATCAGTTCTACAAACACCTGCAGCTCCAATTTTAACTATCACATCGCTTGCTTTCTCTATTTTTGGATTTGGCAATTCTTCTCCGGTCACCCACACGTCTTCTTTCATTTCTGGGTCATACTTATGTAAAACCTGTGCTTTCATTGTTTTCCTCTCAAAGATTAATTTTTTATAATTAAATTTTAAATTGAAATGAAAAATAAGTCTAGGAACTTAGAATAATTTTAATTACCAATTACAACTTGAGATTGTTAATTAACTTTGTTTTTGCATCCACCAGTCTTGAAGAACTCATCCAGATTATCAATAGCAAGGTTCGCCATCGCAGTCCTAGTTTCCTTTGTTGCGCTACCAAGGTGTGGAAGAATAAAAGCGCTCTTATGCTTTAGGTATCCTGGATTTAAATTTGGCTCATTTTTGTAAACATCAAGACCAACAGCATATACTTTTCTTCTCTCAAGAGCGTCTAATAAAGCATCATCATCAACTATATCTCCTCTTGCAACATTTGTGACAACAGCACCTTTTGGCAGTAGCTCAAGAGCATCTTTGTTTATTAAATTTATTGTATCTTTGGATGCGGGACAACAAACTGACAGAACATCAGATACTTTCATAAGATCATTTAAATTATCATGATAAATTGCACCTTGTTCTTTATCCTCACTTAATTTTGATCGGTTATGATAATGAATTATCATTCCCAATGATTTTGCTATTTTTGCAATTTTCTGACCTATTCTTCCCATTCCAAGTATTCCAAGTCTTGTTCCAGTTAATTGTTTACCGATTAACATGTCTGCAGACCAAACCCATCCACCTTCTCTAGCTTTTTCAATTCCTTCAGAAGCTCTTCTGCAAGCTCCTAATATAAGCAAAACTCCAATTTCAGCAGTAGCATCTGTCAATACATCCGGAGTGTTTGTAACTGCAATACCTCTTTTTTTTGTAGCTTCTAAATCTATATTTCCAAAACCAACTGCAAAATTTGAAATAATTTTTATAGTATCGGGCAATTGATTGATTGTTTCTTCATCAAGCTTGTCTGTGAGGGCTGATAAAATCCCATCACAACCATTGCTCATTTCAATCAATTTTTTTTGTGAATATAATTCATCATTTAAGTTGAAATTTGCATCAAATAAATCTTTCGCTTTATCCTCACAAGATCTTAAAAGTCGTCTTGTGATCAATATTTTTTTCATGAATCTTTAGATTAATTTAAATCGAAAACCTTACCAGGATTCATTATATTATTTACATCTATGCTTCTTTTAATGGCCTTCATCACTGGTAAATTATCTGGATGTTCTCTTAATAAATAATGCTTCTTTTGAAGCCCAATTCCATGTTCTCCTGTAATTGTTCCTTCTAATTCAAGAGCTTTATTTATTAAATCATCACTATACTGTCTAATTTTTTTTTGTTTTTCTTCATCATCTGGGTCATATAAAATTATTGAATGAAAATTTCCATCACCTACATGTCCAACCATTGGTGCAGTTAATCCCAATCTTTTTACTTCTTTTTCAGCCCAAGAAATACATTCAACCAATTTAGAAATAGGAACACAAACATCAGTAGAGTAAACTTTCATATCATGTCCTAAAGCTTTAACGGAGTAATAAACATCATGTCTTGCTTTCCATAATACTTTTTGTTCTTCAGGTGAAGATGCCCATTGAAAATCACTTCCACCATTATTTTTTGATAATTCCTCAACAATTTTTATTGACTCATTATTTGACAATTCACTTCCATGAAATTCGAAAAATAGTGTTGGCGAGGCTTTAATATTTTTTAAATTTGAATATTTAATACTTATTTCCATCTGATCTTTATTTAACATTTCAATTCTCGCAATTGGAACACCATATTGAATGACCTCTTGGGATGTTTTCACTGCCGAATCTAAGTCTGGAAAATAGCAAACAGCACTCATAATACTTTCAGGTATTGGGGATAATCTCAGTTGGACCTCAGTAATAATTCCAAGTGTTCCTTCTGATCCTATAAATAAGTTTGTTAAATTGTATCCTGCTGATGATTTTTTAGCTCTTGCTCCCGTTTTTATTATATCTCCGTTTGGTAAAACAACTGTAAGACCCGAGACTACAGTTCTCATAGTTCCATATTTAACGGCCATAGTTCCTGACGCAGATGTAGATGCCATTCCACCTAGGGCAGCATCGGCACCTGGATCTATTGGGAAGAATACACCATCTTCTCTTAAATATTCATTTAGTTGTTTTCTTGTTACATTTGCTTGAACTCTACAGTCAAAATCCTCAGCATTTACACTTAATACTTTGTTCATTTTCTCTAATGAAATTGTAATTCCATTTTGATTACCAACCACATGACCCTCTAGAGAAGTACCAGTTCCAAAAGGAACAACTGGAATTTTGTGCTCGTTACATATTTTTAGAGTTTGAGAAACTTCCTCATTTGTCTCTGGAAAAACTACTGCTTTTGATAAAATTGGATTGTATGTATCTTCACCTCTAGCATAATTTGATCTAGTAGATCTAGATGTAGAAAATCTTCCATTAAAAATCTTTTTTAATTCTGTTTGGACATCTTCATTCATTTATTAATAGTACAAAAAAATTTATTAAAAATACAGTTTATTTAGAAAGCATCTTGCCTATGTTTTCCAAGGCTTGCATTATATTATCTCTAGATGCGGCAAAACTAAATCTAACATAATCATTACATGTTTTTCCAAATGCAGTACCAGGTACAATTGCAACACCTGCTTCGTGCATTGCTTTTTTACAAAATTCAGACCCACTCATTCCTGTTCCTTTTATATTTGGAAAAGCATAAAAAGCTCCTCCCGGCAAACTACACTCAACTCCTGGTAAATCATTTAATCCTTTATGAATTAAATTTCTTCTTAATGTAAACTTATCAAGCATATCTTTGATTGAATCCTCTGGACCATCTAATGCAGCAATACCTGCATATTGAGCTGCAGCATTTACACATGATACACTATTAATCAAAAGTTTGTTTACATGCTCAACTAAATGTTCTGGCCAAAAACTCCATCCAAGCCTCCATCCAGTCATTGAATATGCTTTACTCCATCCTTCTAAAACAATTAATCTATCTCTTAAGTTTGGGTAGTTAAAAAAAGTTGGCATTTCTTTATAATCAAAAACTTGTCTACTATAAATTTCATCACTTAAAATTGTTACGTGAGGATGTTTTTCTAATTCTTTTGCTAAGTAATCTATCGCAGGCTTTTCAACAAAACTTCCAGTAGGGTTATTAGGGTTTATTAAAATTAAAAGTCTAGTTTTATCAGTTATTAAAGATAAAAGTTTATCTGGATCAAATTTTAAATCTTTATCCTCAGTTAAGTCATATGGAACAGCTTTTGCTCCAGAATAATTAATCATAGATTCATAAATAGGAAAGGCTGGAGTTGGATGAATTATTTCAGCACCCGGTTCACCAAAACAAGTGATTGCGTAATACATTGTTGGTTTACCGCCTGGCATTATTAAAACTCTATTTGGATCAATATCTGTACTGTAAAGTCTCTTTACCCACCTCGCAACAGCTTCACGACATTCTGGAATACCATTAGATAAAACATAACCATGATGTCCGTCATCTAATGCTTTTTTTGCAGCTTCAACAACATGTTGTGGAGTTTTAAAATCTGGTTGTCCCAAGCCTAAATGGATCATTGGTTTACCTTGTGCTTCTAATTTTTTTGCCTCAGCTAAAACAGAGAATGCACTTTCTGTTCCTAAACGGTCTAACGCTTTTGATAATTCAATCATAATTTTTCGTCGACAAACTAACTGAAAACATACTTCATGTCTATTTATTTAAAATGAAAAAATTTATAAATATTTTTTATATTAAAATTTAATTTCGGTAAATAATCTTTGATCTATCTAACTCTTTTACATTTTTGCAGCCCATCAGGATCATATTACGCCTAATTTCATCGTGCATATTTTGAAGCAGCCTTTCAACTCCTTGCTGTCCGCCTGCTCCTAAACTAAATAAAAATGCTTTACCAAAACTACAAGCTGTTGCTCCAGCGGCTAATGCTTTTAATACGTGGGTTCCTCTTCTGACCCCTCCATCTAAAATTATTTCAAGTTTATCACCTACTGCATCTGAAATAGCTTTTAGTTGATCAAAAGGGGTTCTCGAACCATCCAATTGTCTACCTCCATGATTTGATATTATGATTGCAGTACATCCAATATCTACTGCTCTTTTAGCATCTTCAACTGACATCACACCCTTTAACGCAAAAGGTCCTTCCCATTTTTTTATACAGTATTCTGCATCATCCCAATTCATATTAGGATCGTACTGTTCATTAACATAATCTATAACTGATTTAGTTATACTGGTTCCTTTGTCAGTTTTATGTTTAATATTCGCAAGTTCAAACTTCTTATTTGTAAAATATCTAAACAACCATCCAGGCTTAATTGCAAAATTCATTAGGCTTTCTAAAGTGAATTTTGGAGGTGTTGTAAATCCAGTTCTATGGTCTCTTTCTCTATTTCCAGCAACTAATGTATCAACTGTTAAGCATAAACCATCAAAATTTGCTCTTTTACATCTATCAATTAAATCATCCGTAAATGATTTATCTTTATGAATGTAAAGTTGAAATAATTTTGGACCACTTGATATATTCGCAATCTCTTCAATAGAAAAAGACGCCATAGTAGACATGCTATACATCGTTCCAAATTTTTCAGCAGCTCTTGCAGAAGCTTTATCTCCATCTGGATGATATAAACTTTGCATTGCAGTCGGAGATAAAAAAATTGGCATGTCTATTTTTCTACCAAAAACTGTTGTTGACAAATCTGGCTCTCCAACACTTCTTAAAATATTAGGAACTAAGTCACAATCTTCAAAAGAATTTGTGTTTCTTTTTAAAGTGGTTTCATCATCCGCACCTCCATCAATGTAATGAAAAATCGGGGACGGTAATCTTTTTTTTGCTAATTTTCTAAAATCCTCAAAATTGTAACAATTCTTTAAACTCATACATTTCGGAATCTTAAATTATTTCGATTAAGATCACTAATCTTTGTGCAACCCATTAATTTCATGTCTCTTACTAATTCAGTTTTATAAAGATTAAGTGCTCTCTCCACTCCATCCTGGCCTGCAGCCGCTAAAGCATAAAGATATAGCCTTCCACCCGCACATGCTTTAGCACCCATAGATAAAGCTTTAAGCATATGAGTTCCTCTTTGAAAACCTCCTTCACAAATTACATCTAATTTATCTCCAACAGCATCCACAATTTCTGCTAATTGATCAAAAGGAGATCTTGAACCATCTAACTGTCTTCCTCCATGATTTGAAACCATTATTCCAGTACATCCAATATCTACTGCTCTTTTAGCATCTTCAACACTCATCACACCTTTGAGGGCAAAATGGCCTCCCCACTGTGAACATAATTTCTCGGCATCATCCCAATTCATAGATTGATCCAGCATAGTAGAAAAATATTGTCCGATAGAAGTATTAGTATCCGTTCCCTCCTTCACAAAATCTTGTAAATGAGGTAGTTCAAATTTTCCTTTAGTTAAATAATTTATTCCCCACATAGGTTTAGTAGCAAAGCTATAAAGACTTGATAATGTTAGTTTTGGAGGTGAAGTAAAGCCAGTTCTCAAATCTCTTTCTCTGTTTCCACCAGTAATAGTGTCAACGGTAAGGGCCATTACGTCAAATTTTGCAGCTTTAGCTCTCTCTAAGCATGAATCATTCAAGCCTCTATCTTTATGAAAATAAAATTGAAACATTTTTGGGGTATCAATCAAAGATGATATCTCTTCAACACTTACGGTAGCTAATGCTGAAACTCCAAACATGGTATTAAATTTTTGGGCAGCTTTTCCAACCGCTCTTTCTCCTTCATAGTGGAATAGCCTCTGCAAGGCTGTTGGAGAACAATAAAAAGGTAAATCTAGTTTTTTTCCAAAAATAGTTGTCGATAAGTCCACATTTTCAACGCCTCTTAAAACATTTGGGACTAAGTCAACGTCATTAAATGCACTACTATTTCTTGCATAAGTTATTTCATCATCTGCAGCCCCATCAATATAATGAAATATTGGGGATGGAAGCTTTTGTTTTGCCAGTTTTCTAAAATCATAAAAGTTATGACAATCTTTTAATCTCATATCTTAAGTTAAAATTTTTTTGTAAAATTAAACATATAACTATTTGCCCCAGGATTTTTACTTCCTAAACTTGCATTAGAAATATGATTATAAGAAATACCTAATTCAGAATTGGATGAAATATCAAATAATATCTGTATTTGTGTCTTAAATTCAATTTCGTGACCTAAGTCTTTGCCATCACCTTCATCGTAATATCCAACTGCAAAACTAGGAGAGAAGGTAGTTGAATTAGATTTTTGATTTAATTGATAACCTGTATAAATATATATTGCATCATCAGCTGTTATCATTGCGCCTGTTACAGGTTGAACATTTCCTAAGAAAATATCTTTGCTAGCATTAAAATTTATATATTCGGCACCGAAAAGATTTGCTCTCTTACCATCATCGCTGAAATCGAACATGCCAGTGTAAAAACTCCATTTATTTTCTGCATTAGAAAATGAGACAATAAGAAATGAAATAATTAAAGTTTTAATTAAAATCTTCATATTAAAAATCCTTATTACTTTATAGATACTTTTCTAATAATTAAAAGGCCGCCAAAAGCGAACAAAATCAAAGGTATTGACCAGAGTAAAAATGTATTTTGGTTTAATTCTGGTTCATAAACAATCCATTCTCCATATTTATTTTTTAAATAATCATATATTTCTTCTTCTTCTTTACCTTCATCAATCTTATTTTTTACAACAAGCTTCATACTTATAGCAAAATCTGACTGGGAGTCGTAAACAGATTGACCTTGGCATATCAAACATCTTAGGTTTTTTGTAATTTGATCTACTTTAGTATTTATTTCAGCAGCATAGGAAAAATTTAAACTAAAATATAGCAGCAATATTAATTTTATAATTTTAAGCATTTTTTTTTAATAATTTTTCTATTTCTATTAAATTTTCGCTTGTCAATGGACCAATATACTTTTTTATTATCTCATTTGTTTTACCACTTATAATAAAAGTTTCAGGAACACCAATGGCTCCAAATTCTATTGATTTTGTTCCATCATTATCGGTAATAACTTCTGAATAAGGATTTCCAAGTAAGCTTAAAAAATTTTTCGCATTTTTTGGACTGTCTTTATAGTTAATTCCAATTATATTTATGTTCATATCTTTTAATTTCATTAAAAACTGATGCTCTTCTCTACATGGTGCACACCAAGATGCCCAAATATTTACTACTGAAGGACTATTTTTATCAAATAAGTCTGAAATATTAATTATTTCATCAGAAAATAGTTTTTTTGCATTAAGTGAAAAATCTATTTGACTTTTTAATTTCTCGTTAGAGTAATCTTTAGATACGTCCAATCCCTTAAGCAAGATTATAAAAATTATTATTAAAGTTAATAGTGATACTAAAAATTTAATATTTTTGCTCATTTTTTCTAACAACACTTAATAAACCACCAAAACTAATAAATATAGTTGAGATCCATATCCAAATCATTAAGGGTTTATATTGATATCTTATGTTATAATAACCATCGTCTTTTAGAATATTAAATACTAAAAAATTATCTGAAAATAATGTTGTCTTAATATCTGCTTCACTCGTAATAGTTAAAGGCTGTTGGTAAATCCTCACTTCTGGGTATAAAACAAAAGAGGAATTTTTATTTGTAACTTCAAAACTAGCTTTAAGAGATTTATAATTGTCCACATCTGTAACATTAACTTCTTTTAATTTTACAACTTTTTCATTGAATATTCTTTCATCTCCTACTTTCATATTTGAATTGAATTCATTAGAAAAAAGGCCATTCAATAAGATACTAGTAATTAATAAACTAAAACCAAAATGTGAAATTTTTTGGCTAATCGAGGATTTACTGACAAAAAAATCCTTAATTGTTACTAATAAGAGATAGATGCTCAAAACTATCAGAGGAATAGATAACAAAAATGAATTTTCTGTTTTTGTTAAAATGACATACGAGATAAGTAGTGAAACAAAAAAAATAATTAAAATATTATAGTTAAACTTTTTTAATTTATCTTTAATCCATTTCAAACTTGGGCCAAAGCTCATGAATATTAAAAAAGGAATTAAGAAAGGTATTAAAAGATTATGATAAAAAGGTGGACCAACAGAAATTTTTGAACCATTTAAAACTTCAAGAAAAATTGGATAAATTGTACCAACAAGAACAACAGATAAAAAAAACATCATAAACCAGTTATTCACTAGTATTGCAGTCTCTTTACTTAAAATAAAATTCTCTTTTGCTGTGTTTGATATTTTATTCTGATTAAAAAAGAAAATTAATATAGACATCAATATTAAGATAAAGAGAAAACATAATATAAATAACCCTCTTGATGGATCGTTTGCGAAAGTATGAATTGAATTTAAAATTCCAGACCTAACAAGAAAAGTACCACTCATACTCAGTGAAAAAGTTGTAATTGACAAAATGATAGTCCACTCTTTAAACGAATTTCTTTTCTGTAATACAATTACCGTATGCAGGAGTGCTGTTAAGCAAAACCATGGCATCAATGAAACATTTTCTACAGGATCCCAAAACCAAAAACCTCCCCAGCCCAGCTCATAATATGCCCATATAGATCCTAGCAAAATACCAATCGTTAAAAATATCCAAGATACCAAGACCCATTTTTTAATATGTCTTGCCCACTTATCTCCAATATTTCCGCTAATCATTGAGGCAAGTGAAGCTGAAAAGATAATAGATGTTCCAACATAACCTAAATATAAAATTGGAGGATGAATAGCTAAAGCAGGGTCTTGTAAAATAGGGTTCAAACCTAATCCCTCGCTAGGAATTGGGTAAAGCGTTTTGAAAGGGTTGGAAGTTAATAAAATAAAAACTAGAAAACCTGAAATAATAATTTGTTGAAATAGTATCGTTAAAAGTTTGTATTTAGTATCTTGTGATCTTGAATTTAATAAAAAAATAAATAGAAAAATTGAAAGAACTAATAACCATAATAATAAACTTCCCTCGTGATTTCCCCATGTGCCTGAAACTTTATAAAATAAAGGTTTTAAAGTATGAGAATTGTTGAAAACAGTTTCATTACTAAAATCTGAAATTACAAAAGCTGCAACTAGACTAAAAAAACTTACCGTAATCATTATAGTTTGTATTGAAGTAATTAAAATAAAGTTTTTATCTAAATATTTATTTTCTGAATTTGCATCCAAATATGACTTAAAAATTAAATAAACAGATGCAATTAAAGCAATATATAAAGAATAATTTCCTAAATAATTAGACATACGAATTAATTGTTTTTCATAGCTTCGTTGACCTCAGGGGGCATATAATTTTCATCATGTTTTGCTAAAATCTTGTCAGCATTTAGAAAACTTTTATCCTTTAAGAAACCTTCAGCAACTACACCCTTACCCTCTTCAAACAAATTAGGTACCGATCCATTAAAGTTGACTAATAATTCATTTTTGAAATCCGTAATTACGAAAAAAATTTCTTTATCGTTTATTTTAATAGAATTTTTTTTCACCATTCCACCAACTCTAATTTTTTGAGCATTTTTGATTTCATTAAGGTTTTTAATGTCTGTTGGAGACTTAAAATATACTACGTTTTCCTCAAGAGATTTGACCACCAAAAAAATTGTAAGAACTAATGAAATTAAAATTAAAAAAATAAAAAGGGCCCTAAATTTAACTTTTTTTCCGTACATGTGAATTTTAGTTAAACTTTAGATGTAGAAGTTTTTGCTAATATTTCTCTGTACGTATTTTGCTTAGCTACTGATGCAAGTTTCTTTTCATCTAGTGATTTATAATTTTCCTCAAATTTCTTTTTCTCTTTAATTAAGTTTAATTTTACTACCACATACAAGAAACTAAAAGAAAATAGAGTGAATATAAATGATGACCAAACATATACACCGTATCCATTCATATTTAGTAGTTCACTAATCATAATCTATTAAGGCCTTTATTTTTAATTTTTAACAGTTCTGTATTATATTTCATTAAAAATATCAAAAGTGAAAATAGAGCAAATGCCGCAGTCATTATAGCTAATGGTGTCAACATTGATGAATGAATAGTTGTTTCTTCCAAAATTTTTACTGAAGGAGGTTGGTGTAAAGTATTCCACCATTCTACTGAAAATTTTATAACTGGAATATTTATAAGACCAATGATTGCTATTAAAGAGCTAATTTTTTCCGCTTTACTAGAATCTGCCGTAATCTTCCAAGACGTAATGAACAATAAATAAAAAATTGAAAGTAAGAGCATTGAAGTTATTCTTGCATCCCAAGCCCACCAAGTTCCCCAGGTTGGTTTTCCCCAAATTGATCCTGTAACTAAAGCTATTATGCTAAAAACAAAACCAGAAGGTGCTAAACTTTTTGTTATTAAAGAGAAATTTTTATTTTTAAAAACAAAAACTCCAAAAGAAAGAATGGAAATAAATGAAAATATTCCGAGTGATATCCAAGCTGATGGAACATGGACATACATAATCCTAACTGAGTCACTCTGCTTATAATCCTCGGGAGAAAGAACTAAAGCTTCAACTAATCCAAGTAACAATACAATTATAAATAGCGCAAATACAAACTTTTGTATTTTATTAATTATCTTTAAAGTATTATTTGGATTGAAATAATTAATCATAATTTTTTATAACACATAAATTTTAGATTAAAATTGTTCAAAATTTTCTGACCAAGAATACAGAGGGAGATAGAGGAAAAACAGTACTCTTGATCAGAATTAAATATTTTATAACAAACAGATATGACAGAGATTTGGGACAATTGTGTTTAAATATTGGCTATTAGTTAATTTGAAGGCTTGAAGTAGCTTGATCCACGCTTACCTGAAAAAATTTCATTAATTAGAGGGTGTTTTATAGGCTCTTCAGAGTCATCAAATAATAAATTTTGCTCAGACACATAAGCCTCGTAAGTAATTTCGTCATTCTCTGCTAGTAAATGATAAAATGGCTGATCTTTTCTAGGTCTCACATTTTTTGGAATCGATTGATACCACTCCTCTGAGTTATTAAATTCAAAGTCAACATCGTAAATCACACCTCTAAAATCGAAGTGTCTATGTTTTACTACGTCTCCGATTGAAAATTTAGCTTTTTGAGTACTCACAATATCAAATATGGATATTTGATGAAAAAAATCAATAAAAAAAATATAAATGTTTTATTAATCTGTTAATATGTAGCAGTGAATAAATCACTTCTAAAATTCATTACAGACGTTGGGCCTTTAGCTATTTTTTTCTTCTTTTATTATAACAGTGATAAAAATTTAAAAGTTGCAATACCACCTCTAATTGTCGCAACAATAATTTCTGTTCTCTTGGTTTGGATACTGGAAAAAAAAGTTCCGATGGTTCCTTTGTTAGGAGGAATTTTAATTACTCTATTTGGAGGTTTAACAATTTATTTTGATAATCCAATTTTTATTTATATGAAACCCACTATTATTAATATTTTATTTGCCTTAGCTTTATTCTTTGGAAAATACTTCACAAATGAACCAGTTTTAAAATTAATACTTGGAAAAACACTGCCAATGTCTGATGAAGGTTGGAAAATTTTGAATAACAGATGGACTTATTTTTTTATTTTTTTAGCTATATTAAATGAAATTGTTTGGAGAACTCAAACAGAAGAATTTTGGGTTAACTTTAAAGTTTGGGGAATGCTACCAATTACATTCATCTTTACAGCATCACAAGTTGGGTTGATTAGTAAACACAAATTAAATGAGTAATTTAAAATTAGTAATAAATAATTCAAATAAAGAACAAAACCAAAGGTATTTTTTTGAAAAAAAAGAACTAAAAATTATATTAGACCTATATGCTAAAATGGTATCTGAAGGATCTTGGAAAGACTATGGCCTCTCAATATCAAGTAAAAGAGTAAGTTTTAGTATTTTTAAAAATGCAGCAGAAAAAGCTATCTACAACATTAGTAAAAATTTTAAACCTTCTAATAAGAATTTGAAATATTTAATAACTGATAGAAATGGTAAAATTTTAAATAATGCTTATGATTTAGAAATACTTCTAAAAAAAACAAATTGGAAAAAACTATAGTTTTTGATTATCTTCTTTGACCAAACAATCTTAAAAGCATTATAAATAAATTTATAAAATCTAAGTATAATGTTAAAGCTCCCATAACAGCTTTCTTGCCTATTACTTCACCTGAATCTGATGCAGCGTACATATTCTTAATTTTTTGTGTATCGTATGCAGTTAATCCAACAAATATAAGAACTCCAATGATTGAAATAGCAAAGTACATCATTGAAGATTTTAAGAAAATATTTACTAAAGATGCGATTATAATACCGATCAAACCCATCATTAAGAATGATCCAAATTTTGTGAGGTCTCTTTTAGTTGTGTAACCATATATACTCATAGCTCCAAATGTTGCTGAAGATATGAAAAATACTCTCGTCACACTAAGACCTGTGTAAACTAATAAAATTGATGATAGTGATAAACCCATCAAGGCAGCAAAAATCCAAAAAGTAGTTTGAGCTTTTGAAGAACTCATTTTATTTATCCCAAAACTCATATAAAAAACAATTCCGAGAGGAGCTAACATAACCACCCATTTCAATCCTGATAGATAAATTGCATTTCCGAACTCAGTTAAAGCAACTATTGATCCACTTGCATCTGTAACTACTGACATTTTAAAAGATAGCAATGCAATGATTCCCGTTAGCAAAACTCCAGTTGCCATGTAGTTGTAAACTTTAAGCATGTAGGCTCTAAGGCCTTCATCCATCACAACAGCTTTTTTTGCTGTAGTTGATTTATTTAAAATATTGTCTCTATTGAATTCCATAATTAAATATATAGTAATAAATTTTAAATTTTTCAAGCAGTCAAAATATAGGTAACAAGTACTTAATATTTAATGAATTATAAAAAATTAGGAACAACTGATATAGATATTAGCACAATTTGTCTCGGCACCATGACTTGGGGTGAACAAAATAGCCAAGAAGAGGCCTTCGAACAAATGGATTTCTCACTAGAAAATGGGGTTAATTTTTGGGATACTGCAGAACTTTATGCGGTACCTCCTAAAGCTGAAACTTTTGGTCATACAGAGACGATCATTGGAAATTGGTTTGAAAAAACAAAAAAAAGAAAAGATGTGATACTTGCAACTAAAGTTTGTGGTCCTGCAAGAGATTATATTAGAAATGGTGAAAATAATTTTGTAGGGAAGAATCTCGAAACTGCACTTCATAACAGTCTTAAAAGACTTAAAACTGATTATATAGATTTATATCAGCTTCATTGGCCAGAAAGAAATGTAAACAATTTTGGAAGACTTGGTTATGTGCATAAAGAAAATGAATGGAATAAATTCGAAGACGTGTTGGTTGAATTACAAAAGTATATTGAGCAAGGTAAAATTAGACATGTAGGTTTATCTAATGAAACTCCTTGGGGTGTTATGAATTATCTCAAACTCTCAAAGGAAAAGAGTTTGCCAAGAATGATGTCCATACAAAATCCCTATAGTTTATTAAATAGGTCATATGAAGTTGGATTAGCTGAGGTGTCTATAAGAGAAAATATTGGCTGTTTATCTTATTCTCCTTTAGCCAGTGGTTTTTTAAGTGGTAAATATAGAAATAAGCAATTTCCAAAAGGATCTCGGATGGAAAGAGATTGGGATTTTTGGACAAGATATCGAAAACCAAATACTAACGAAGCTGTTGATGAGTATTTTAATATTAGTGAAAAATACAACATTGATATGAGTCAAATGTGTATAAAATTTTGTGAGATACAAGATTTCATGTCTAGCGTTATTATTGGTGCAACAACAATGGAGCAGTTGAAAACAAATATAGAAAGTGTAAAAGTGAATCTTGATAAAGAAATAATTAACGAAATTAATGAAATTCAAAAAAAATATCCAAATCCATGTCCATGATTTTTAAATTAATTTTTTTTATCCTCTTATTAGGATCAACTTCTTATTCAGAAGAATTAAATAAAATAGGAACATTTAAAGACTGGGATGTAATTGTTGTTACTAGTGGGGATAGTAAGGTATGTTTTGCTCAATCTAAACCTGTACTTCAATCTCCTAAAAAAAATGATAGAGATGCAAGATTATTTGTAACTTTCAGACCATCAGAAAAAATTAAAGACGAAGTAAGCACAACCTCAGGCTATGAATACAACAGTCAAAATTCAATTACAGCTAGCTCTGGTAAATCAAAATATAAATTTGATATAGCTCAAGATAATTTTGCATGGATTTCAAGTCATAAAATTGAAAAAAAAGTTGTTAGCAGAATGAAAAAGGCTTCAAGATTAATGGTTACTGGATATAATAAATCTGGTTCTCAAACAATTGATCATTATTCTTTGATGGGCTTCACTAAAGCGTATAACGCAGCTAAAAAAAGCTGCAGTTAAATAATGAAATCAAAGAAAAAGATAGTTCTTGCCTATTCTGGCGGTTTGGACACATCAATCATATTAAAATGGTTACAGGAAAATTATGATGCAGAAGTAATTTGTTATACTGCAGACATTGGTCAAGAAATAGATAGAAATAAAATTTTCAGAAACGCAAAAAAACTTGGCGTAAAAAACATTATTATTCAAGATCTAAAAGATATATTTGTAAAAGATTATGTTTATCCAATGATTAGGGGCCACGCAATATATGAGGGTGTTTATTTGCTTGGAACCTCAATTGCTAGACCTTTAATAGCCAAAGATCAAATTAGAATTGCTAAAAAATTTAATGCCTCTGCTGTGTCTCATGGATCAACAGGAAAAGGAAATGATCAAGTAAGGTTTGAGTTAGGTTATCATTATTTTGGTCCTAAAATAAAAATTATTGCGCCTTGGAGAATTTGGAAGCTGAAATCGAGATCAGATCTAATTAATTATGCAAAAAAAAATAAAATTGAAATACCTAAAGACAAGAAAGGAGCGCCACCTTTTTCAGTAGACGATAATATTTTTCATACATCAACAGAAGGAAAGTTGTTAGAAAATCCAAAAAACTCTGCACCTGACTTTATCTTTCAAAGAACGGTATCACCAGAAAAAGCACCTAATAAATCTTCAATTGTAAAAATAGACTTTAAAAGTGGAGATCCGATTGCAGTGAATGGGAAAAAATTATCTCCATCTAAATTGCTTGGAAAATTAAACGACATAGCTGGAAAAAATGCTGTTGGAAGAGTTGATCTAGTAGAAAATAGATTTATCGGTATAAAATCAAGAGGTGTATACGAAACACCGGGCGGAACTTTATTAATGCATGCTCATAGAGCTATAGAGTCTGTTACACTTGATAAAGACACAATGCATAAGAAAGAAAAAGTTATGCCTAGATATGCGGAACTGATTTACAATGGATATTGGTTTTCTAAAGAGAGATTTAAATTACAAAGAATTGTAGATCTAAAGAGAAGTAAAGTTAATGGATCAGTTAAATTGAGGTTATATAAAGGGAATGTTATTATTCATTCAAGAATAACTAAAAGTTCAGCTTATTCTATGAAAAAAGTTTCATTTGAAGAAAATAAAACTTTTAATAAATCAAATGTTGAAAGATTTATTAATTTTCACAAGAAAAAATTAAAATAAAATATCATGAATTTTGAACCAAGTCGGGCGCAAGCCACTAATAAACTAGATAATTTTGTTGAAAATAATCTTTCTGAATATTCAAGATTGAGAAATTTTGATTTTGGTCCAGATAAAAGATCAAATATATCTTGTATTTCTCCATATATATCTCATGGAATATTAAATGAATTAGAAGTTATAGATAAAGCCTTAGAGAAATTTTCATTTTCTAAAAATGAAAAATTTATTCAGGAGGTTTTGTGGCGTACTTATTGGAAAGGATGGTTAGAATTAAGGCCTAATGTATGGACAGATTACCTAACAGAACTAAAAATTATAAGAGAAGAATACAAAGATAATAAAGAATACTTAAATGCCATTGATGGAAATGCAAATATAGAATGTTTTAATGAATGGGTTAAAGAATTAAAAAAATTTAATTACCTTCATAATCATACAAGAATGTGGTTTGCCAGTATCTGGATTTTTACTTTAAATTTACCTTGGCAATTAGGAGCTGAATTTTTTATGAAGCATCTCTATGATGGAGATGCAGCATCTAATACATTGGGATGGAGATGGGTTGCTGGGATACAAACACAAGGTAAACATTATTTGGCAAGTGAATGGAATATAAAAAAATTTACTAACAATAGATTTAATAATATTAATTTAAATGAAAATGCACCACCTAAAGTTAGCGAGAAAATGTATAAGGCTGTCTTAAAAGATTTTAGTAATCCAGCAAGTTTGGATGAGCAAAATTTAATTATTTTTGAAAATAATCTTTCTTTTGAGTTCACTGATTTCAAAGACCATAAATTTAAAAAGATTTATTTAGTTAATAATAATAACGACAGTAGAAATATTAAACTTAGTGAAAAAACATTGAAATTTAAGACTAATTTAATTCAGGATCAAAAAAGAAGGTTGGATCAAAAATCTTTGGATTGTGAAATTATTGATATTGGTAGCCTTAAAACAATTGAGAATAGTTATTTTTTATATCCTTGTGTTGGAGAAAATTTAGATTTTCTAACTTCTCAAGGAATAAATAATATAAAATTTCTTTATCGTAATTTAGACCGAAGTTCTTGGAAATATTGCAATAAAGGTTTTTTTAATTTCAAAAAGTATATACCAACTATAATTAAAGAATTTTTTTAAAGAACTATTGTAAATTATCAAAATTATGTGATAATAATAATATGAGTAACTTGCAAGTTCTTGAAATTATTGAAAATCTTAAAGGTAGAAGAAATTACGAAGAAAAGAAAGCTTCAAAATTGGGTTTCAACTCCCTTTATGCGTACATTGAAAGTAAATTATTAAAAGAGAAAGAAGCTGAAGCAGCAAAAATTCTTGAACAATCAGCTGCTAAGGAAGAAATGATTGAGGAAAAAAAACTAGAGAAAAAGAAAAGCTGCTCTTGTTGTTAATTAGTTATTTTTTGAACATTTCTTAGAACAATATTTCACTTTATCCCAGTTTAATTTCCATTTTTTTCTCCAAGTAAAAGGTCTCTTACATGCAGGGCAAATTTTTGTGGGTAAATTTTCTTTTCTCACTATGCAGTATTTTGTTTAATAAATTTTTCTGCCTCAGCTAAAATTAATTTTTTTCTATCAGGTTTCATTTTATCGAAAATTCTAACCATCATGGATAGTCTAGGATTTTTTAAGAAGAAAGCTCTATTTCTATTTATGAATCTCCAATAAAGACCATCCATGGTATTGCACCATTCTCCTTTTTTAAAATCCATCATTTTCATGAAATAAGCAGAGCCACAAATATATGGTTTTGTTGCAAATATTCCTCCATCACTGAAAAGCCCCATTCCATAAACATTCGGGACCATTACCCAGTCAGAGGAATCTACAAACATTTCCATAAACCATTTGTAAACATACGTTGGCTTCACCTCACATAAATTCATTATGTTTGATAAAATCATTAACCTTTCAATATGATGTGACCAACCATAATTCACTGCATTTTTAATAGCATAATCTAGAGGTGGTAATCCTGTTGTTCCTTCGTACCATGAGTTTTTCATTTTTCTATTTTGTTTAAAAAAATTTCTAGTTTCCATTTCTTTTGAATAGCTTTGATAAATACCCCTCATAAATTCTCTCCATCCGATTACTTGACGAATATAACCCTCTAAGGAATTTAATCTTATTTTATTTTTATTGTGAAAATCTAAAACTTTTTTAATTATAAATTCTGGAGTGATAAGACCTAAATTGATATAAGGACTTAAAGCACTATGAAATAATATATTGTCTTTCTGATCAACTGCATCTTCATAATCCCCAAATAAATTTGATTTCTCTTTAATAAAAAAATTTAATAATTTAATTACATCATCATATTCCGTAGCAAGCCAAAAGTCTTTCGTATTACCTGGGTGACTTTTAAAATTTTTATCAACTAAAATTTTTAATTTTTTAGTATGAACAGTCTCAGTAATTTTAGGAAATTTGGGTATAGATATATTTTTTGGAAGTTTATTTCGATTTTCTTCGTCAAAACTCCATTTGCCTCCTTCTGGATTACCATCTTTTTTCATGAGTATATCCAAATCTCTTCTAGTCTCTTTATAAAAAACTGCCATAAAAGGTTTTTTTGATTTTGATAAATAATCTTTAAATTTTTCTCTTGAATTCAAAAACATTGGTGTTTGAATAATATTCCATTTAATTTTTTCTTTTTTTAAAAAATTGGTAATTTTATTTTCAAAAAACTTATCCTCAATTTCGAAACTTGAAATTTCTTTAATTTTCTTTGCTTTAATTATTTTTTTTAATTTTTCTGTGTAATCCAGCTTGAAAAATTTATCCTCGATCGAAGAATATTCTAATTGAAATTTATTTTTTTTTAGTCTATCTGCGTGAGATCGCATGCAAGATAAAAATAATAATATCTTTTGTTTATGGTGCTTTTCGTATGTGCACAGCTGATAATCTTCAGCCATGAAGAAAAAGTGGTCTTTTTTGTACTTTTCTAGATATTTCTGGGAGAAAAGCTGATTTCCAAGTAGAAAAAATAATTTCATTAACTATATATAACCCTTTAAAAATTTATGTCAGAAAAATATTTAGTAATAGGTGCGACAGGATCTATCGGATCTAATTTAGCCGAACAGTTATACGCAGCTGGCAAAGAAGTACATTTAGTTGGTAGGGATGAAGAAAGAACAAAATCTTTATCTGAAAAACTAAATTGCAAATATACAATTTCTGATGTCTTAGAAAATAGTTTTGTTGAAAAGATTAAGTCCGAAATAGATGATATAAAAGGTGTAGCTTATTGTGTTGGTTCAATTGATTTAAAACCTTTGAGAATGGTTTCCGAGCAAGATTTTACAAAATGTATGAAACTAAATTTATATTCTGCAGTAGATTTAATCAAAGGTTATCAAGAAAGTTTAAAAAAAAATAAAGGATCGATTGTCTTGTTTTCAACTGTAGCTGCTCGAAGAGGTTTTACAAATCATTCAATTATTGCATCGACAAAAGCTGCTGTTGAAGGATTAACTGTTTCTTTAGCAGCAGAATTTGCTCCTAATATTAGAGTAAATTGCATTGCACCAAGTTTAACTAATTCAAAAATAGCTGAACCAATGTTAAAAAATAAAGCAATAGCTGATGGTATTGCGAGAGCTCATCCATTAAAGAGACTTGGAGAAGGTAAAGACTCAGCTTCGCTTGCAAAATTTTTAATAACTGAAGAAAGTTCTTGGGTTACAGGACAAATTATTGCTGTCGATGGTGGTAGATCAAAACTTTCATAGAGTGAAGAAATTATTATTTCTTTTATCATTAATACTATTCTCAACTAATTCATTTAGTAAAAATTTTAATTTTAATAAAATTATTGAATTAGAAGCACCTTGGGGTTCGTCATTCGTTAATGATAACGAAATGATTGTTACCGAGAAAGGTGGCAAAATAAAATTTGTTAATATTTCTACAAGAGAGATAAATGAAATTGGTCATAATTTAAATTTTATAGAATATGGACAGGGAGGATTATTAGATATTCTGTATCATGAAGATTACATTTACGTCTCATACACAGAAAATAGAAATAATTGGAAGACTAGTACTTCAATTGCACGTGCAAAATTTAATAAAAATAAATTAAATTTTAAAAATATTTTTCAAGCCAATCCACCAATTGACTCGCCTTATCATTTTGGTTCAAGACTGGCAATTAAAGACAATTATTTATTTGCTTCTGCAGGTGAAAGAGGTGGGGGAATGATTGCTCAAGATGGAAATAAACATCCAGGAAGTATAATTAGAATTTATCTAAATGGTGGCATTCCAAAAGACAATCCTCGTTTTGAGGGGAAATCAGACTGGCTACCTGAAATATATCAAATTGGTGTAAGAAATCCTCAAGGTTTAACTTTATCACCTTTTGATGGAAAAATTTATATGAGCAATCATGGCGCTAAAGGAGGCGATTGGTTTGGTGAAGCAAAGAAAGGTGAAAATTATGGTTGGAAAATTCTTGGATGGGGTGGCACAAATTATTCAGGTATACCAATAGGGCCAAAATGGAAACCTGGCTTTACAAAAGCCATTCAATATTGGGTTCCATCTATAGCCACAAGTGCAATCACAATTTACAAAGGGAATGAATTTAAAGAATGGAATGGTCATGCATTAATTACTTCTCTTAAAGATAAGTCTTTAAGAAAATTAGAGTTTAATGATTTATCAGATGTAAAAGAGGAAATAATATTTAAAGATAAAATTGGAAGAATCAGAGACATACAAATTCATCCTATAAACGGTAAACTATATTTTTTAAATCAAAATGGATTGTGGTTGATGGAAAACTCTAGTTAGTATCAAAAAGTTCTTTAAATAATTTAAACTCACCAATTTTAAAAATAATTGCATCATCTTTTTTAAATCCAAATCTTTCTGCATTTTGCTTAAACCTTAAAGGGGGCTCTAATATTGGCTCAAGTGATAAAACAAAAGTTCCCCAATGCATTCCAATTACTTTTTTACTTTTTAAATCTTTAGCTAGTCCAAGGGCTTCTTCAGGGTTAGTGTGGTAAGCAGAAGAATCTTTAATTGAAGCCATAGGATAAAAATTATATGCACCAATATTAATAAATGTTAAATCAATTGGACCATACTTATCTCCCAATTCTTTATATATTTTTCCAACTCCAGTATCACATGAAAATAATATTTTTTTTCCTTTGTATTCAATCAAATAGCTACCCCATAAAGTTTTGTTAGTATCCGTTAAACTCCTTTTTGACCAGTGAACTGAAGGCAAAAAAGTAATATTTAAATTCTGATTTATTCTTATTTGATCATACCAATCCATTTCATTTACATCTTTAAATCTATTAATTTTAAAATATTTTCTCAGTCCTAAAGGTACCAAAACTTTAGAATCTTTATAAGGAAATCTCATTATTGTTTTCATGTCTTGATGATCATAGTGATTGTGAGTTAGTAGAAAAATATCTGTTCTTGGTATCTCATTAAGTTTTAATGCTGGTTCGGTAAATCTCTTTGGCCCAAAAAATAAAGGTCCTGCATTTTTTGAAAAAACTGGATCTGTTATTATTGTTATTTCCCCTAATTTTATTAAAAATGTTGCATGACCTATCCATGCTACATAATCTTCTTTTTGAAAATTATTTAAATCCAATAAAGCTTTTTCTTTCTTAATAATATTACTTTCAGGAAAAGTCATATCTAATTTTTTTTTTTCTTTATTAAATACCTTAAACGACCAATTGAAATTCATATCAATCACCTTTGATCCTTCAGGATTGCGAAATGTGCCATTTGCTAAATGATGATATTTTTTTTTCATATCCGATTAATAATTTTTTAAAATAATATCTTGAATTGTATTACTTATAACTATTGTTCCAGCTTTGTTAGGGTGTATTCCATCTTGTTGATTTAGATTTGGATCAAGAGCAACACCCTCTAACAAAAATGGAATTAGAGGTAAATTATATTTTTTTGACAATTTAGGATAAATAGCATCAAAATTTTTTTTATATTTAGTTCCATGTGTTGTTGGTGCAACCATACCAGCTATTATAATTTTTATTTTTTTACTATTAGCAATATTAATTATTCCCTCTAAATTTCTTTCAGTTTCGTCTGGTTGAATTCCTCTAAGCATATCATTTGCCCCAAGACCAAGGATGATTAAATCAATACCAGGTTCTGATAAACTCCATTCTGCTCTATTCAATCCACCAGAAGAAGTACTTCCTGACACACTTCCATTTATTACCTTAATATTTAAACCACTCCTAACGAGATTATTTTCTAAAACCAAAGATAAGTGTTGTTCTTTAGGTAGACCATAACCCGCCATTAAACTATCACCGAATAATATAACCTTTTCTATTGCACTTGCATTTATGTGCACTAGAAAGATTAACAATATTTTTATAAATAAACTTTTATTCATGAACACACTTCTTAAATTAAAAAA
This sequence comes from uncultured Pelagibacteraceae bacterium, assembly GCA_902525935.1. GTDB lineage: Bacteria > Pseudomonadota > Alphaproteobacteria > Pelagibacterales > Pelagibacteraceae > Pelagibacter. The sequence continues at coordinate 46,237 of CABZJA010000002.1, forward strand.
AATAAATCTCAAATACCAAACTGGAAAGGATAATATCAATGTTTTAAAAAATATTGATTTAACTATAAAAAAAAAAGAAACTGTGTCTGTGGTTGGAGAAAGTGGGTCAGGAAAAACAAGCTTGATTATGTTAATTGGTGGACTAGAACGTCCAACCTCAGGGAAAATTATATTTCAAGACAGGGAAATAACAAATCTTAATGAAGACAAAGTATCTGAAATTAGAAAGCAAAATATAGGAATTATATTTCAATCATTCTATTTAATTCCAAATTATACAGCTGTTGAAAATGTAGCTTTAACACTTGAACTTAATGAATTTAAAAATCCTGAGAAAGAAGCAAAAAGTTTGTTAGATCGATTTGGTCTAAAACATAGATTCAATAATCTTCCAAGTCAATTATCTGGCGGAGAGCAACAACGTGTGGCGATTGCAAGAGCTATTGCAATGAAACCAGGTTTGATTTTAGCTGATGAACCAACTGGTAACCTAGATACCGAAAACTCAATAATGATCTCTGAAATTTTATTTAAATACGTCAAAGAAGAAGGGTCGTCTTTAATAATAGTGACACATGATCCAAAATTAGCAGACAAAGCAAAACGAAAAATTAAAATCAAAGATGGAAAAATTAAATAATTCTTCGAAGTTAAGTTTAATATTCAAGTATGCTTTAAAGGATTTAAGCAGAAATTATAAAAAAATTTCAAGCATTATTGTAACGCTGTTTATCAGTCTTTTTATTTTAAGTGCCATCTTTACAATCGAAGATAGTTTAAAAAAAGAGCTTAACGATAATGCAAAAGTTCTTTTAGGTGGAGATCTTGAAATCGATTATAACCGTAATCAGGGGGATCTTAATTTAGTCAATAAAGTAAAGGAATTTTCAACTGTCTCACAAATGATAGAGTTCAGTACAATGCTTTCTACGACAGGCAGAGAAAAAAATAAATCATTATTTACAAGAATTAAAACAGTTGATGAAAAATATCCGTTATACGGTGAAGTTGTTTATCAGCCGGAAGATGCTTATGAAAGAATACAAAAGGAACCCAAGACAATTTTGATTAATGAAAGTTTATCAAAAACTTTAAAGATAAAAATAAATGATAAAGTTAAGGTACAAGATCAAAGTTTCATAGTTGTTGGAATTATAAAATCTGTACCTGATGTCAGTGGGTTTGTAGCTTTTGGAGATTGGGCATTAGCAGGAAAACAAACTTTGGAGATACTAAAATTAAATGGAATTGGTAGTTTTTTAAATTATGAATATAAAGTAAAGTTCAAACTAGGTGATGATCCAGAAAAAATAGAAAGTAAGATCAAAGATATTTTCAAAGATGACCAAAAGGTAAAGCTTAGATTTCCAGAAAATTCTGCTAGTGGCTTAAAAAGGATAATTAATAATTTTTCCCAATTTCTCTCTTTAGTTTCAATCAGTGCAATGTTGATTGCTGGAATAGGTATCGCTAATACATTGTTGTCATTTATAAACCAGAATAATATGTCTATAGCTGTAAGAAAAGCTGTAGGATTTTATTCAGGAAATATAAAAACACTTTATTATCTTCAATTATTAATATTATTATTTATTATTACTGTAATTTCTTATGGCTCAAGTTTTTTAATTGTACCAATTGCAGATAAATATTTATCTGATGGTTTGGGATTAAATGTTTATCCAAAATTCTCTTTAATTAATTTTATAAAAATATTTATTGTAGGTTTGTTAGTTCTTATAATTTTTTCAATACCAACAATAAGTTCAATTGATCAAGTTAAAGCATCAAACCTATTTAGAAATGTATTCCAAAACCTACAATTTTATTATTCAAAAAAGTCAATAATTTTGAGTTTTATCTTGTTATCATTTTTAGTTTTATTGTTTACACTAGGATCTGAAAGGCCTTCTTATAACTTGGGTTATTTCTTGGCTTTTTTTGTATGTCTAATTGTATTTTTTTTACTTTCAAAAATTATGATTTATTTACTGAAAAAGTTTAATTTTAGCTCAAATATTTCTTTAAAGGTTTCAATAAAAAATATCACCCAAACAAAAAGTATTACTCCTATTACAATTATGTCTTTAGGTTTAGGAGTAACTTTATTATTAACATTAGCTTTAGTTGGAACAAATTTTAAAAGAGAAATTGCAAGATCTATTCCAGATATTGCACCTGATTATTTTTTTGTTGGAATTCAAAAGGGTGAAAAGGAAAAATTTGAACAAGGTGTTTACAAAATGGACCCTGATGCGAACATTGAAATAGTACCCATGGTTTCTTCAGGAATAGTAAAAATTAACGGTGTAAATCCAAATAGCTATATTAAACCAGATAATGATAGTTATTGGGTGATTGGAAGTGAAAGAAGATCTTCTTGGGTTGAAAATATGCCTAAAGATAATCCAATTTTAAAAGGGGAATGGTGGGATTTATCAAAACCTAACCAACTTCAGATATCACTTGATACAAAAGTGGCTAAAGATTTTAATATTGAGTTGGGAGATATTTTTACTTTAAACATTTATGGTCGAGAAATTGATGGAGAAATAGTTAATTTTAGAGAAGTTGATTATCGTGATCTAAATATTAATTTTGTCATGTTATTTAATCCACAATTTGCAAAAAATATTCCACATGAATATTTGGCAACTGCCAAATTTAAAAATCCAGATAGGTTTGAAGAGACAGAAATGTTAGAAGTATTACCCAGTTTATCTATGATAAAAATTGCCGATTACTTGAATAAAGTAACAGCAGTTTTAAATAAAGTTTTCATAGCTGTAACCCTAATTTCTGGTGTAACAATTGTCATTGGATTGATTGTTATCTCAAGTGCTATAATGGTCCAAGGAAAAGTAAAAGAGTACCAAAATCTTGTGTTTAAAATTCTAGGTTTTTCTAAAAAAGAAATTATATTTTCCTCTTTAATAGAATTTATTATTATTTTTATGTCTGTAATATTAATCGCAATCTTTTTTGCGGTGATTGGTTCAAAATTTATTATTGAGAATATTTTTGAATTAGTATGGCAATTTGATTTTGAGGTTTTAATTTACCTTGGCGCCTCTATAGGAATTGTGACCTTGATTTTAATTATGCTAACTAATGTTAGATACTTGAGTCCTAAAGTTTACCCTTTAATTAGAAATCAGTAATAAATTTTATTTATTTGCTCTCTTAAAACACTCAATTGTATTTTTAAGTAAACATGCAATAGTCATAGGTCCAACTCCACCTGGAACTGGAGTTAAAGCTTTTGCAACTTTTGATACTTCATCAAATGCGACATCGCCAACTAAGCCGTTTTCAGTTTTATTAATTCCAACATCAATAACAATTGCATCTTTTTTCACCCAATCACCTTTCACAAGCTCAGGAATTCCAACAGCAGCAACTATAATGTCACCTTTTAAACATTCACCTTTAAGATCATTTGTTTTTGAATGAGTAATTGTAACTGTGCAATTTTCTTTCAACAACAACTGTGTCATTGGCTTACCATTTAAATTTGATCTACCAACAATTACAGCCTTTTTACCATTAAGGTTTGGTTCAATTTTTTTTATTAATAGATAACAACCTAAAGGAGTGCATGGAATAGAACTTTCATAACCTGACGACAGATTACCAACATTCATGGGATGAAATCCATCTACATCTTTCTCTGGTATAATTGCCTCTATAACTTTTTGTTTATCAATATGTTTTGGAAGTGGAAGCTGAACTAAAATTCCTGAAACAGAATCGTTCTTGTTAAGTTCATCAATCTTTTTTAAAACTTCACTTTCTTCAACACTGTCAGGGTATCTAATCACCTCTGATTTAAGACCTACTTCATTAGCAGATTTCTCTTTATTTCTAACATAAATTTGGCTAGGTGCTAAATCACCAATCAATATTACTGTTAAACCTGGTACTTTATTGTGCTTATCTTTTAATGATAAGACTTCTTTCTTGAGCTCATCTCTTAGATCAGCGGCAGCTTTTTTCCCGTCAATTAAAATCATTTATTAAAATATTAGTGGTGCAATGTAGAGCTTCATACACATTTCTATGAACCATATCAACAAAAGAAGTACGATAGGTGAAATATCAAAAGCTCCAAGGTTAGGTAAAAATCTTCTAATTCTCATTAAAATTGGTTCTGTCATTTTGTAAGTGAAATCTAATATTAAGTATACAAACCGATTACTTGTATTTAACACATTAAAAGCAACTAACCAACTTATGACTACATTAGCAATGACAACATATGAATAAAGTTTCAAAATTTGAAGTGCTAAATAAAATATAGCGATCATTTTTTTTCAACATAGATGGACTGACTTGGGAATGCAAAAGCAGCTCCCTTACCTTCAACAATTTTTTTTATTTCAAGTGCCAAATTTTCTTTTACTTGTAAATAATTAGTCCAACTATTTGTTTTTGTAAAACATCTAACATACATATCAATCGAACTATCTGAAAACTTATCTATTCTTACGGCGACTCCTACAGATTGGTCGTAATCGTCACCTTTATTTATATGATGTTCAATCTCATCTCTTATTGTTTTCAATTGATCAATTGTAGTGTCATATTGAAGAGTTATTATCCAACTAATAGCCCAGTTAGTCTTTCTTGTGTTATTAATCACTGCATTTTCTGCAAATTGAAAATTAGGAATAATAGCCAGTGATTTGTCAAATTTTCTTATAACAGTTGATCTAAATCCAATGTTCTCAACAACCCCTTCGATAACTCCTTCAACTTTAATCCAATCACCAATTCTAAATCTTTTTTCAACTAAAACTAAAATTCCAGAAATTAAATTTTTAAATAAATCCTGAGCGCCCAATGCTACTGCTACTCCAAATAAACCTAAACCTGCTATTATTGGTCCAATTTTAATTCCCCATAACTCAAGAACAGCAGCTGTTCCTAAAATAAAAATTAAAATTTTAAGAGACTTTATAATCCAGCCTATTAATTCTTTTGTCAGGACTTTATCTAATCCACTTAAAATATAAGATATTGGCTCAATTATCTGATGTATTATCCAAAATATTAAAATTGTTATTAAAGTTCTGTTAACGTTATCTATAAAACCTCTAGTCTCATTATCAAATGACATATAGTAACTGGCAAAAAATACACCAAGAACAATTGGAAGAAACCTTGCAGGACCTTCCATAGATTTTACAAAAGTATCATCTAATTTATTAGTTGTCCTTTTTGAAATTAATTCTAATTTTTTTATTACAAGTTTGCTAATTAGACCTCTAAATATTAAAAATAATACAAATATTCCAAGACCTACTATTATCTGAAAAAAATCTACCCCAAGAATTCCCTGCTTCCAAACAGATAAAAATAACTCATTTAGTTTATTTAAAACGTCCATTTTTAGATTTTATATAGCAAAAACTCCTCTTCACCAGGATTAAAAAGAAAAATTTTTTTCCATTTTATATCATTCAATGCTGATGATGCTTTTTCGCCTATACACATTAGGTTAGTTTCCATCCAAATATTATCTAAATTATATTTTTTAATTAACTTAAAAAATGTCTTCGCACTATTTTCGGAATATATATAAACAATTTCTGGCACAGAAGATTTGATATCTCTAAGAAAGTCATTACTTAAATTTTCATTGGGTATTGCAGTATAATTTATAATTCTCTTGATAACATAGTTTTCTGAAATTAAGTCTTGATCAAGATTATAAGAAACAATTTCTCCACTAATGTAGGCCATTGGTCCGATCTTTGGGTCAAAGTTTTGTAAAATTAATTCTTTTAGATTATTTACATTACCTTCAGCGCAGAAAATATTTTGAAAGCCTACTTCTTTTGCCTTTCTTTCTGTTACAAGACCAACACAAAAACAAATTATTTTTTTGTCTATTTTTGAAATATTTAAATTTTTTAAAGAATTAGCGCTCGTGAAAATGACACCTTTGAATTGGTTAAAATCTATTTCTTGTGTTTCTATTTTTTTTATTTGTAATAAGGGTAGATGAGAAACTTTATGTTTCATCGAGGTAAATTTTAAAATTAATTCTTTGCTATCATCTAATGGTCTTGTTAATAAAATATGCATTTTAGTTTTTATAAGAACCTTTTGATTTTAATTTAAGCTCTTCTCCAACCATTCTACTAGTAGACTCAATATCATCTTTTTGAAGACTTTTTTTTATGAAATATCTATTTTTTCCATCGATAGAAAACAATTCGGTCAATAGGTCTACTTTTTTACCATTTGATTTTGCAAATACACCTACTGCAGTGTCACAATCTCCTTCAAGAACTTTTAAAACCTCTCTTTCTGCTTTTGCGACTGTTCTTGTTTCTTGATCATTAATGTTTTCAAGTAATTTTTTAATTTCATTATCATCTTCTCTACATTGAATTGCTATAATTCCTTGTCCTGCACAAGGTATAAGTTCGTCAACACTAAATTCTTGTGAAATTTTATGTTGTAAATTTAAAGCATCTATACCTGCTTTTGAGAGAATTATTGCATCATATTCACCTTTTTCTACTTTTTGAACTCTAGTATCTACATTTCCTCTGATAAGTTTATATTTTAAGTTGGGTCTTTTTTTCTTAAGTTGATATTCTCTTCTATAAGATGATGTACCAATAATTGAGTTTGGCTCTAAATCTTCAAATCTTATATTATTTTTACTTATTAAAATTTCATTAGGTGAATTTCTTTTTAAAAAAATATTAGTTAAAAGATTTTCAGTTTCTTCGGTAGGCATATCTTTAAAAGCATGTACCGCAATATCTATATTTTTATTTAATAAATCTTTTTCAATTTGTTTTGAAAATAACCCTTTGCCTCCTATTTCAGATAATCTCTCATCTTGCTTTTGATCTCCTGTTGTTACTATTTTTTTTAATTCGATCTCTTTAGAAAAATATTTTTTTAGTTCTTTTTTCACATTTTCTGAGTAAATCATTGCTAACTTACTTCCACGTGTCCCAATTACAAGATTAGCTCTTTTCATAAAAGTTATTTTTATTACATTCTTATAGATTAATTGTATTAATTAAAAAAAATATTTTATGAATAAAAGACCAATAATATTAGGAATTGAGACAAGTTGTGATGAGACAGCAGTTTCAATTATTCAAGATAATGAAAGTGGTATACCAAAAATTTTATCAAACATAGTTTCAAGTCAATTTGACATTCATAAAGAATTTGGGGGAGTTGTTCCAGAATTAGCAGCAAGGTCACATGTTGAAAAAATTAATTTAATTGCAAAAAAAGCTTTGGATGAGAGTGGTATAACTCTTGATAAGGTATCTGCTGTTGCTGTAACATCAGGGCCTGGATTAATAATTTGTCTTAGTGTTGGTTTAAATTTTGCAAAATCACTCGCATCATCTTTAAAGGTTCCATTTATTGGTGTTAATCATCTAGAGGGTCATGCTTTAAGTCCAAGACTTCAAACTAATATTAATTATCCATATTTACTCCTGTTGATTTCGGGTGGACACAGTCAATTTTTAAGTGTGAATGGATTAGGTAGTTATACAAGATTAGGTACAACAATTGATGATGCTTTAGGAGAAGCATTTGACAAAACTGCGAAACTTTTAGGAATAGAATTTCCAGGTGGTCCTAAGTTAGAAAAGTTTGCAGAAAAAGGTGATCCAAATAAATTTAAATTACCTAAACCAATAATAAATAAAGGTGGATGTAATTTATCATTTGCTGGACTTAAAACTGCAATACTGAGGATTATGAAAAATATAAATTCAGAACAAGCAAAATATGATTTGGCAGCCTCTTTTCAAAAAACTATTGAGGAAATATTATATTTTAAATCTAAGATTGCATTTAAAGAATTTTCAAAAAATAAAGTGCTTGAGGAGAAAAATTTTATTGTTGCTGGTGGAGTTGCTGCAAACAATGGAATTAGAAAAAAGTTAATTCAAGTTAGCAATGAGAATAATTTCAAATCTATATTTCCTGATTTTGAGTTATGTGGTGATAATGCTGCTATGATAGCATTAGTTGGTTTAGAAAAATTTAAACAAAATAAGTTCAACAATCTTGATTTATCTGCAAGTCCGAGATTGCCTTTAGACAGTAGTGCTAAATTTTTAAAAGGTCCTGGAATAAAACTATAAATATCCCAATTCAGACATTTCGTTTTTGAAATTATTTTCTATTTCGTTGCTAATTTTTTTGTCTATTATTTTCTTCCAATTATTTTTTGGTCCAAGATTAAAAAATTTAATTTTATCTTTACTTTTCAAATCAAAAACATTTTCTGTAAATAAATTTTTATCCTCTTTTTTTTGCATATTTGAAAATGAAGTTTGTTCTATAATTTCTTGTATCATGTTTTTATCTTTATCAATTCTGATAAATTTTTTTACAAATTCACACAATTTGTCAAATTCCTTTTGAGGATCTTTAAGTAAATTTTCGTACTTAATTAATAAATAGTTTTTAGGAAAAGTTTTCCATGAATTGAAATGCAATCCCCAAGAGCCAATGTATATCGGAATTTCAAAATTTTTTTTCTCATTTGCATCAGTTAACCCAATCCAATTATAATCATTAAAAATAAACCTTTTCGCTTCACTTTGATCTGAAATGGAGAAATGATTCATAATTGAAGATATGACATTTCTAGGATCGCGAACTACATGTATCACTCCTAAAGAATTTTTTAGATCTGAGAAATTATACCCTTTTATATTGCACATTACGTTGTGGGTCTTAAAAATTTTTACCTCAGGATTTAAGTTAAGAACTTCTTGAGCAGTTATCCACTTTTTTATTAATTCATCTCTGTTTTGAACATTATTACATAATCCATGAAAGTCTCTTATTTTTGGAAACGTTCTTATTTTGCTGAGATTTTCAAAACTTACGTGATTATTTTCTGAATAAATTAAAGTTGATAAGAAAGTTCTAACCCAAGTATTTCCGCTTTTGGGGTATGATGCTAACCAGAAAATCATTTATAAATACACATGATATAATATATTTTAAAAAATAAAATGCAGTATTGGTTGTTAAAATCAGAGCCTAACGTTTGGTCAGTAGATCAACAAATTAAAACTGGCAGCAAAGGTGCTAATTGGGATGGAGTAAGAAATTATCAAGCAGCAAATAATTTGAAAAAAATGAAGAAGGGTGATCTTTGTTTTTTTTACCATTCAAATATTGGTAAAGAAATCGTTGGAATTGTTGAAGTAATTAAAACAGCATTTATCGACCCAACAGATAGAGATAAGCGATTTGTAGCAGTAAAAGTTAAGTATAAAAGTAAACTAAAAACACCTGTTTCTCTTGAAAACATTAAAAAAAATAAAGATTTAAAAGATATTGCATTAATAAAACAAAGCAGACTGTCTGTAATGCCAATTGACACTAAATGCTGGAAAATTATTTTGAAGATGGGTAGTATCTGAAAAATTTATAACCAATGCCAAAAAAAAAAACTAAAAAAAAAAAGAAAAAAATAATCACTAAAAAGAAATCTAAAGTAAAGTCTTTTACGCCAAAGCAAGAAAAAGAGCTTATATATAGAACAAAGAAAGACTGGATTAGCAAAGCTCTAGTAAATAAATCTCAGTACGAAAAAAAATATAAAGCTTCAATAAAAGATAATGATGGTTTCTGGAAAAAAGAAGGAAAAAGAATTAATTGGATAAAACCATATACAAAAATTAAAGATGTCAAATATAGTAAATCAGATGTTAAAATAAAATGGTTTTATGATGGTACTCTTAATGCATCGGCAAATTGTATTGATAGACACTTAAAAAAAAATAAAGACAAAACTGCAATTGTATGGGTTGGTGATGACCCAAAAGTTCAGAAGAAAATTTCTTATAAGGAATTGCACAAAGAAGTTTCAAAAGCTTCAAATGGACTTAAAGAATTGGGAGTTAAAAAAGGAGACCGAGTTACAATTTACCTTACCATGATACCTGAATTAGCATACACTATGTTAGCCTGTGCGAGAATAGGAGCGGTGCATTCAATAATTTTTGGAGGCTTTTCCCCTGATAGTATTTCTGGAAGAATAAATGATTGTGAGTCTGATTATTTAATTACAGCTGATGAAGGAGTAAGAGGAGGAAAGATAATACCTCTAAAATCAATTGCTGACGAAGCTTTAGTAAATTGTCCAAATGTAAAAAAATGTGTAGTTGTCAAAAGGACAGGTAATAGAATTAATTGGGATGAACGAAGAGACGTTTGGTATCACGAGTTAACAAAAAAAGTTTCGAATAAATGTGACCCTGAAGAAATGAATGCAGAAGATCCCTTATTTATTTTATATACATCAGGATCGACTGGTAAACCAAAAGGTGTGATGCACACAACGGGTGGTTACATGGTTTATGCTTCAATGACCCATCAATATATATTCAATTATAAACCTAAAGATATTTATTGGTGTACAGCCGACATTGGTTGGGTAACTGGTCATAGCTATATTATTTATGGACCATTATCAAATGGAGCAACAACTATAATGTTTGAAGGAATTCCAACTTATCCTGATAGTTCAAGATGGTGGCAAATCGTTGACAAGTATAAAGTGAATATTTTTTATACTGCCCCAACAGCAATAAGAGCTTTAATGAGAGAAGGTGATAAACCCGTTAAGAGAACATCAAGAAAATCACTGAAATTGTTAGGAACCGTAGGTGAGCCAATCAATCCAGAAGCATGGGAGTGGTATTATAAAACTGTTGGAGATTCTAATTGTCCGATTGTTGATACTTGGTGGCAAACTGAAACTGGTGGAATATTAATTAGTCCACAAACAGGTGCTATAAATTTAAAACCAGGCTCAGCCACAAAACCATTTTACGGAATTAAACCAGTAATAGTTAATAAAGATGGAAAAGTTTTAAAAGGAGAGGCAGAAGGTCGTTTGTGTGTTGCACAATCTTGGCCTGGTCAAATGCGAACAGTTTATGGCGATCATCAAAGATTCATTGACACATATTTTTCTCAATTTGATGGTAAATATTTTACAGGAGATGGATGCAGAAGAGATAAAGATGGATATTACTGGATCACAGGAAGAGTTGATGATGTAATTATTGTTTCAGGTCACAATCTTGGAACTGCCGAAATAGAAAGTGCCTTCGTTGCTCATCCAAAAGTAGCAGAAGCTGCTGTAGTTGGATATCCACATGATATTAAAGGTAATGGTTTATATTGTTACGTTACTTTAAATGTGGGAGAAAAATCAACTTTAGATTTAGAGAGAGATTTAAAGCTATGGGTAAGAAAACAAATTGGTCCGATAGCTACACCTGATCTAATTCAATTTTCAACTGGACTTCCAAAAACTAGATCAGGCAAAATTATGAGAAGAATTCTCAGAAAAATTGCTGCAAATGAACATGACCAATTAGGTGACACAACAACTTTGGCAGATCCAAGTGTAGTAAAAAGCTTAGTTGAAAATAGAAAAAATACTTAAAAATTTATTAATTCAATAAATTCCTTTTTAACATTATCCCATTTTAAAATCATAGAATTCAAAACTATTTTTTTGTCTAAAGATTTTAATTCTTCAGCGATTGGAGACCATTCATATAATGATAGCGCGCTGGTATTAAATGGTAATGACTTATGATATTCATTCCAATTAATGTTTTGATATCTCTCAAGAAAATTTTTTTTTGCATTTTCATATATTTCGTTTGGCATTTCATTTTTCTGAAGTTCATTATTCAAAATTTGAAAATAGATTTCATTTGCTTTTTCAGTATCATGTTGATTTCTGATATTTTTTAAAAAAGAGATTGTATAAAAAGTTAAATCCTGTAACGCAGTTGAATAAATATTCCATTTAGCTTTGTTAATCGATCCTAAAAATATTTCATCTTCAAACATCAATACATATTTTGCCCCCATTCTAGTTTTCAGATATCCATAAAGAGTTACTTGACTTACCCATGCAGATTTTTTTTGGATAAATTTTTTCAATTCAGAATAGTTTTCAATTTTTTTTGTTTTTTTAAAATATTTTAAGAATGGAATGAAATATTCCTTTAAATACTCAAATTTCAAATCTTTGAGCTTTAATTTGTATTTGATGCCCATTTAGAACCGATATTACAACTTTTACTATAAATATATGCCATTTTTTACCCTTTAAATATCACTTTAAATGAGTATGAATTATATTTTTAACCTATAGGGAGGATTAAAATAATGTCAAACAAAGAAAAGCACTGGGAAAAAACCAAAGGATTAATGATAATTACATTAATTATCTGGTTTGTTTTCGGTTATCTGATCTTCATGTTTGGTTCTGACCTAAACACTTCAAGTTTTATGGGATATCCATTAGCGTATTATATGTGTGCGCAAGGTTCCATCATTGCATTTGTGGTCCTAATTTTTTGGTTTGCAAATAGACAGGAAAAAATCGATGAAGAGTTTGGTTTTACCGAAAAGGAGGATGATTAATGTTTAAAGGCAATTTTATTGACAACCTACCAAAAATTTACGGAACATATACTGGGGGCTTCTTCATTTTCATCATTTTGATGGCAATAGCAGAGCAAGCAGGTATGACCGCAAAAACAATTGGTATTTTGTTTGTAGCATTTACAGTTTGTATATATGCCATAATTGGATATCTATCTAGAACTGTACAAGTCGACGCTTATTATGTTGCTGGAAGACAAGTGCCAACAGTATTTAACGGAATGGCAACTGCAGCTGACTGGATGTCAGGCGCATCATTCGTTGCAATGGCTGGTGGTATTTATTTTGGTGGTTATACTTATATGGCTTTCTTAGTCGGATGGACTGGGGGATACGTTTTAGTATCATCACTTTTAGCACCATACTTAAGAAAATTTGGATGTTATACTGTGCCAGATTTCATTGGAACAAGATACGGCGGAAACTTTGCAAGGTTCTGTGCTGTAGTTGTTTTAACTTTGGCTTCTTTCACGTATGTAACAGCTCAAATTAACGCAACAGGAACAATTGCATCTAGAGCGCTAAGTATACCATTTGAATTAGGAGTTTGGGTTGGACTAGTAAGTATTTTACTGTGTTCAATGCTAGGCGGAATGAGAGCAGTAACTTGGACACAGGTTGCACAATACATAGTACTGATTGTTGCTTATCTGATTCCAGTATTCTGGATCAGTAACAAAGCTGGATTTGGTTTCTTTCCACACTTTATGTTAGGTGAGGAAGTGGCTAGATTAGGTGCACTTGAATCGCAATTTGGATTAGTAAAAAATGCTGCTGCGGATATCAAAGCTGCAGGTGTACCAGGTGGTCTAAAATCTATCGCTGTATCGCACGCAGGTGTGCCAGAAGGTGGAATGGCTGCATGGAAGTTTATTTCATTAGCGCTATGTATGATGGTAGGAACAGCTTCTTTACCACACATTTTAATGAGATACTTCACTACTCCAAGTGTTAAGGCTGCAAGAAAATCAGTGGCATGGTCACTATTCTTTATTGCATTGCTTTACACTTCAGCGCCAATGCTTGCAACGTTATCCAAAATCTCACTAATAGATCCAAACTTACCAACAGGTATTATTGGAAAACCAATTGCTGAAATTATGCAGATTGAGTGGGTAAATGCTTGGATTAATGTAAAGCAAGCCTTCATAGCAGACTTTAACGGAGATGGTATTCTTCAGTTAAATGAATGGTTTATGAGAGGTGACGTAGTTGTGCTAGCAACTCCTGAAGTTGCTGGATTACCATACGTAATCTCTGGACTAGTTGCTGCAGGAGGAATGGCTGCTGCGATGTCAACTGCTGATGGTCTAATTCTTGCTATCGCAAACGCTTTATCACATGATATTTATTACAAAATCATTGATCCAAAGGCGGATGTAAGAAAAAGATTGTTAGTTGCTAGAGCACTTCTAATTGTTATTGGAGCTGCTGGAGCATACATTGCATCGATGAGGATCACTAGTATCCTTGGTGCAGTTGCTTGGGCATTTGACTTTGCAATGTCAGGATTGTTCTTCCCATTAATACTTGGTGTATGGTGGAAGAGAGCAACAAGACAAGGGGCAATAGCAGGTATGATAGCAGGTCTTGCATCTGGAACGGCTTATCTAATTTATGTGTATCCTAAGTTTATGGGCAATGCACCTTGGTTAGGTATTGACCATTTACGTTTTGGTATTATCGGGGCGTCGGTCTGTTTAGTTGTAATGGTTGTAGTAAGTTTAATGACTGAAGAACCAGATAAAGCTACTCAGCAAATGGTAGACGAAGTTCGTGTTCCATCAGGTAAGACAATACTTGGTAAGCAACACTAAATTAAACTTTATTGGGGGCGATATTCGCCCCCATCTTTTCAAAAAATGCCAATATATATTTTAGTAATAGACTACATTTTAGGTATAATCATGTGGACTTTAATTGGTAGATCTGCAATGAATATTTTCCAAAAAGAAGACTCTGAATTTTTTTTCATGAAGGTCTTTGTAAAATATACAAATCCAATAATAAAAATTTTTAAATTCATAACCCCTAGCTTCATTATAGGACCGCTAGTGCCACTTTATGTTGCATGGTTTTTTTATATGTTTAGATTTTATTTAATGCCTTATTTAATGGGTTATTCTGTTATGGGAATGTTATCATTTCCATTAGAAAGTGAAATAGCTGCAGAAATTTACAAAGTATTTGGTAAATAATAATTCAAATATATTTAAAAATTGATAGTACTAGTTTTTATTAATGAAAAATATACAAATTTCACCTTCAATACTCTCAGCAGATTTTAGTCAGTTAGGTAATGAGATTAAACGTCTAGAGGATGGTGGTGCAGATTTGATTCATGTTGATGTAATGGATGGACATTTTGTTCCGAACATCACAATAGGTCCCCCAGTGATAAAAACTTTAAGAAATTATACAAATTTACCTTTTGATGTACATTTGATGATATCGCCTGTTCATAAATATATTAAAAATTTTGCTGAAGCAGGATCTGATATAATAACAATTCATCCTGAAGCAACTAATAATTTAATTGAGTCAATTCAATTTATAAAGCAATTAAAGAAAAAAGTAGGATTATCTTTAAATCCAAATACGGAAATAAATATCATAGAAAAACTTTTAAAGAATATTGATTTAGTTTTAATCATGAGTGTACACCCAGGATTTGGTGGCCAAAAATTTATGCCCGAGGTAATTGAGAAAATTAAAAAGCTTCATCAAATTAAAAAAGATAATAAATTAAACTTTGATATTGAAGTTGATGGTGGAATTAATTTTTCTAATTCAAAGGAAGTTATATCAGCAGGAGCAAATATATTGGTTTCGGGAACAACTATATTTAATGAAAATAATGGTAATATTAAAAAAAATATAGAAACGCTAAGATCAATGTAAGATGTATTTAAAAAATTCTTTATCTTTCATAAATGAATTTTTTAACACATCCAAAAATCAAATAAGAAAATTATACTTAAAATCAAATTTTTATAATAATAAAATTTCAAAAATTGAAACAAGTAATATTACATATAGACCAAGTCTAAGTATTCTGAGTTGCTTAGTTAAATATGATAAAAAAAAAATTAAAATTGAGGAATTAGATAAAAATAATATTTGGGAAAATAAATTATTAAGTGGACATAACTTATATAAACTTAATAATTTTTATTGGTTATTTAGTATCGATTTAAAATCTTCACCAAATGTTACACAATCAATAATTACTAAATGGATTGAAAAAAATCGAAATTACAATTCATTAACATGGCAAATCGATATTTTATCAAAGAGAATAATATCTTGGATTGCAAACTCTAAATTATCTTACGATGAAAGTGACGCTAAATATAAGAATAAATTTAATTTTTCTGTAAACAAACAAATTAATCATTTAATAAATGAAATAAGCAAATCTCAATCTGTTAATGATAAATTATTAGGATGTACTGCAATAATAATCACAGGATTATCATACGAAAATGAAAAGTTTTTACAATATGGATTAGAATTACTTAGAAAAATTATTATCAATTCTTTTGACGATGAGTATTTTCCAAAAACAAGAAGTATTAGGCAATTAAATTTTTATTTAAAATATTTTATTCTTGTTAGAGAAATATTAAAGGAGTCTTTTAATGATATACCTGAGTACCTTGATGAAATAATTTTCTATCTAGGAAAATCTTATTCTGTTTTTTCTAAAATCGAACAAAGTTTACTATTCAATGGGAACCATCAAAATGATTTAAAAGAATTTAATAAATATCTTTCACTTTATAAATATAAGTTTGAAAATTCAAATAATGAAGTAGGAGGTTATGCTATTTTGAAAAACAAAAATTGCATTCTTGCAATGGATGTTGGAAATTCACCACAAAAAACATTTTCATATAACTATCAAAGTGGGGCTCTTTCATTTGAATTTTTCTACAAAGATAAGAAACTTATTTCGAATTCTGGTTACTTTCAGGATTATAAAAATAAATTAAATCTAATTTCAAAATCTACTGCTGCTCATTCAGCACTTATAATTGATAATCATTCAAGTTGTTCGTTTAGAAACAATGGAAACTATAAAACATTAGAAAATGGTTTAAAAATTAGTGATAAAAATATTGTTAATGAAAAGAACTATTGGTTAATAAAAGCATCTCATAATGGTTTTTTAAAAAAATTTGGAGTTTTATATGAAAGATCTGTAGAATTTTTTCTTGAAAAAAATAAATTGATAGGAACTGATAAAATAATTTCAAAAAACAAGCTAGATCTCAAAAAATATGATATCAGATTTCATATGGAGCCAGGTGTTAAATTAACAAAAACTTTAGATAACAAAACCATACTAATTGAAATTGAGAATTCTGGATGGAAATTTTCTACTAGCTGCGAGATTATAAATATTGAATCGGGTATATATTTCGGTAATAAAAATTTAATTAGTGAAAACCAAAATATATGTTTATCAGGCAAAATAAAGGATATAACACAAGAAATTAAATGGGAATTCGAAAAAATACAATAAAAATTAAGACCGCTTTAATTTCATTGTCTGATAAATCCAGTTTAAGGCCATTATTAAATTTACTAAAAAAATACAAAATCAAAATAATAAGTTCCGGCGGCACATATAAAAAAATTAAAAGTATGGGTTTTAAATGCTTAGAAGTATCTAAATTTACAAATTCAAAAGAGCTATTAGATGGAAGAGTAAAAACATTACATCCAAAAATTCATTCTGGGATTTTGAGTGTAAGGCAGAATAAAAAACATCAAAAAGAAATGAAAATTAACAGTTATGAAAATATAGATTTAGTTATTATAAATTTTTATCCGTTTGAAAGAGTTTTGTTAAGTAATTCTGACCACAAAATTATAATTGAAAATATAGATATTGGAGGACCAACAATGGTTAGATCAGCTGCAAAAAATTATAATGATGTAGTTATCCTAAGTAACGTAAAACAGTATGAAGATTTAATTATTGAGTTAAATAAAAATAGAGGATCTACGAATTTAAAATTTAGGGAAAAATTGGCTGAGGCAGCATTTATGGAAACAGCATATTATGAGTCAAAAATTTTTAATTATTTCTATCAAAAGTCAAAAAACCTTTTCCCGATTAAGAACATTTTTTCTGGAAAGTTAGTTGAGGAGACAAGGTATGGAGAAAACCCTCATCAAAAAGCAGCAATATATACACAAAATAACAAACAAGAAATTATTCAAATCAGTGGAAAACAACTAAGTTACAACAACTATAACGATATTTATTCAGCTTTAAGTATATCCAAAACTTTGCCAAGAAATAAAGGTGTAGTAATAATTAAGCATGCGAATCCCTGCGGTGTTTCCATTAATCCAAACAAAATCAGATCTTTTAAAGAGGCTTTAGAAAGTGACCCAATTAGTGCCTATGGTGGTATTGTATCATGTAACTTTAAATTAAATATTGGTTTAGCTAAAGAGATTAATAAAATATTTTTTGAGGTAATAATTGCAAATGGATTTGACAAAAAATCAGTCAAACTTTTAAAAAAGAAAAAAAATCTAAGGCTAATTGATTCTAGTAAAGTAGAAAAAAATTTTAAATTTAATTTTATAAATAAATTTAATTCTATTTTAATTCAAGATCCAGATAATCAAAATTTTTCTAGGAATGATTTTAAAATTGTATCAAAATTAAAACCTACTAATAAAACTTTAAACAAACTTATTTTTGCATTTAATATATGCAGAAGTGTAAAATCGAATGCGATAGTCATTACAAAAGATTACAAGACAATAGGCATAGGTTCTGGTCAACCAAGTAGGTTAGATAGTTGCAAAATAGCAATTGATAAAATGAAAAAGTTTCAGAAAATAAGCGAAAGTGATGAAATCCTAGCAGCATCTGATGCGTTTTTCCCGTTTGTGGATGGTATAGAAAAGTTGGTACAAGCAGGAATTTCAGCTGTCATTCAACCGTCGGGTTCAAAAAATGATAAAGAAATTATTAAATTTGCTAACCAAACAAATACTATTTTGGTATTTTCCAAAACAAGACACTTTAATCACTAATCATTTTATCTTATCTATTTTAGCAGCTAAAATAAAATCACTCTCTGCAAGACCTTTGATTGCGTGAGTAAATATTTTAATTCTTGCATAGCCCCACCCAAACCACAGATCAGGGTGATGTCCCTCTGTTTCAGCAATTTCTCCAACTTTATTGATAAATTCTTGACTTTGTAAGAAATCATCAAATTTAAAATTTTTTATTAAATGAAATCCATCGATTTTATCCTCTATAACTTCCCATCCATCAACTTGTTTTAAATATTTATGAATTTCTTCTGTGTTAAATGGCGGGATATTGCCTTCACACGGGATACATTTTTTACTTGCTAAATCACTCATAATATAATTCCTTTAATGGAGCGGGCAATGGGACTTGAACCCACGACCTTCTCGTTGGCAACGAGACGCTCTACCACTGAGCTATGCCCGCTTATTCTTACAAAACAAAATTAAAAGCTTTTTTTGAATTTAGCAAGTGATTAAATAGTTAAATGCGACTACGAATCATTTCTGTATAGTTGTAACCTAGAAAAGAATTATTATAATTAAGTTATGAAACTCGAAGAATTACCGAAAACTATACCAATTTTCCCTTTATCAAATTTTATAATGTTTCCTGGGACAACTGTTCCACTAAACATTTTTGAGCCACGATATTTACAAATGGTAAATGATAGTATGAAAAAGCACAGAATGATTGGAATGATACAGCCAAAAAAAACAGGATCTTTAAAAAAACCCGATTTATACGAAATAGGATGTATTGGAAAAATCACAAGTTTCAATGAAACAGATGACGGGAGAATACTTATTATTTTAAACGGGATTTGTAGATACAAAATTAACTCAGAGTTAGATACCGACAAAATGTACCGTGAATGCAATGTTCAATATGATCATTTTTCAAAAGATATAATTCAAAAAAGTAACGAAGTTAACTTTTCAGACTTAAGCTTAATTATGAAGAACATGAGAACATTTTTCAAGAAACAAGGATATATTGTGAACTTAAAAGATTTAGAAAAGAAAGATCTAAGCCAAACTCTTAATGATTTATCAATGGCATCACCGTTCTCATTGGAAGAAAAACAGATATTATTAGAAAGTCTTGATATAAATATAAGAAAAGAGAAAATGGAACAAATACTAAATAATTATATTAAAGACGAGTTTGAAAATACTACTCTTCAATAATTTATAAATTTAATCCTTTATCTGATAAAATATTAGAATATTTTTTAAAAATAGAATTATTATTTAAAATGTTAAAAACTGGTTTTGAAATTGAGTTGTTAACATTGTTATCTAATCTAAAAAATTCGTATATTCCATCTATTGCTTTTCCATAAAGATAATTAAGATGTTTTGTAGAACTCTGGAAATCTTCAGCAACAGAGATGTCTATTGGAAGACCTAGAGATATTCTATCATTAACTATTTTTGATATTATTTGAATATCTCTAATTGTCATATTAAATCCTTGGCCTGCGAGGGGATGTATACGATGTATTAAATCACCAAAGGCAAGGATATTATTATAAGTATAATTTCTAAGCATTTCAAAACTCAGACTAAACTTTTCAATTTTACTAATTTTAGTAAATGAATAGAAAGAATTATATTTTTTGAATATATCGACTATTTTTTCATCATCTATTTTCGTTCCCTTATAAGAAAAAACTATTGAAGTTTTAGTATCAGACAATGGCAGGAATGCCAAAGGTCCAAATTTTGTAAAAACTTGAATAGCTATATTATTATCTTTACGTCGATGATTTATTAGAAATGTATATGCTCTACTTCTATAATCTTTTTTTATTTTATTTGTAAAAAATTTATTTGAAATAAAATTTTTGTTTTCACTATTTATTACTAAATCATAAATTTTAGTTGTTTTTAGAATGTCTTGACTAACAGTGTCTGAATTAAAGAATTTTATAAATTTAGATTTTTTTACTTTTTTTAAAAAAATTTCGTTTAATTCGGAATAAGATATTAAATTAAAAACCTCCTTATTTTTTTTATTAAAATTAATTTTTTCTTTAGATCGAGAGTCTTCAGTAAAAATTTTAATTTCTTTGCTTTTCCAGTGTTTAATATTCGATTTTGTTAAAGATTTTAAATAATCAAAGTTCTCACTCGATAGAGCTATTGTTCTATTTGTTTTTACCTTTTGAATTTTTTTATTTAAATATATGTCAACATTGAGTTTTTTTTCAGAAAAAAGGTAAGCAAGAATCAAATTAGTTAAATTATGGCCTATAAGACAAATTTTCATAACAAAATAATTTTAACAATAAAAATTAAATGATACAAAGTGACAAATGCAGTTTTGATTCATGATATTTAAAAATTATATCAATAAAATAGGTGATTTTATAATAAAGAGATTGGCAGAACTAATAGGTATTTTTTTAATAGTTACTTCAATATTACTTTTTATATCTCTAATTAGCTATTCACCAGAAGATCCAAATTTTTTATTTCCAGAAGATCAGGAAATAAAAAATTTTCTTGGTTTTAGAGGAAGTTTTGTTGCTGATATATTTTTTCAGTCAATTGGTATAATATCACTTTTAATTCCTTTTTCTCTTCTTTTCACTGGGCTATCAATAACAATTAATAAAAAATTAATTGTTATTATAGAAAATATTTTTTTCGTAATAATTTACATTATTGTTGCAACATTTTTCTTTGGTATTTTCCATAAAGAAACCTATTGGTTAATAATAAATGGAAACAATGGTTTTGTAGGTGATTTAATGTCTGAGACTATAATTGCAGACTTTTTGGAAATTAATAAAACATCAAGTTATTATTTATTAATATTTTTAATTTTATTTTTTTTTCTTTTAAGCAGTAATTTCAAAATTATACATATTTTAAACTTTTTCGCGTCGATAAAAAAATTGTTTTTTTCAAATAAAAGCAGTTCTATTAATCAAGAAAATATATTTAAAGAAAGCTCTATAATTGAAAAAGTTAAGGAGCCGCCTATTCAAGAAGATTTATTTGCTAGCAATAAATCAATTTTAAAAGATATAAAAATTAAATTACCTTTAATTGATTTTTTAAAAAGACCTGAAAAGATCTCAAATAAAAAAGAAGATATTAAAATTGATGCAGAGGGATTGGAAAAAATACTTCTTGATTTTGGTGTAGAAGGAAAAATAAAAAAAATAAGTCATGGTCCAGTTGTTTCACTAAATGAATTTGAACCAGCAGCTGGAGTTAAGGTTTCTAAAATTATTAATTTAGCAGAAGACATTGCTAGAAATACAAGCTCAGAATCTGCTAGAATAGCTACAATCCCTGGAAGTAACACAGTTGGTATTGAGCTACCTAAAATTTCTAGAGAAAATGTTTTTTTAAGAGAAATAATTTCAGATAAGAATTTTAAAAAAAGAGAAATTAAATTACCAGTTGCTCTTGGTAAAAGTATTTCTGGAGAACCAATAACCAGCGATTTAGGCTCAATGCCGCATTTATTAATAGCTGGAACTACTGGCTCAGGAAAATCAGTATGTATTAATACAATTATCTTATCACTAATTTACAAACATACCCCTGATATCTGTAAGTTCATTTTAATTGATCCAAAAATGTTAGAGCTTTCAACTTATGAAGGAATACCTCATTTATTATGCCCAGTTATAACAGAAGCAAAGAAAGCAACGTCTGTTCTAGGTTGGGTAGTTAAAGAAATGGAAAGCAGATACAGGTTAATGACAAAAGTGGGCGTAAAGAACATTGATGGTTATAATGGAAAGCACAAAGTCAAAATGCCTTATATTGTTGTGATTGTTGATGAAATGTCAGATCTTATGTTGGTAGCTGGTAAAGAGATTGAGAACTATATTCAAAAATTATCACAAATGGCCAGAGCAGCCGGAATTCATATAATAATGGCCACTCAAAGACCAAGCGTAGACGTAATAACTGGAACTATAAAGGCCAATTTTCCTACTCGTATTTCATTCCAAGTAACCTCTAAAATTGATAGCAGAACAATTTTAGGTGAGCAAGGAGCTGAACAACTTTTAGGTAAAGGAGACATGCTATTTATGTCTTCGGCAAACAGAATCACAAGGATACATGCACCTTATGTGTCTGAGTTAGAAATAGACAAGGTAAATAACTACCTAAGAAATCAAGCAGAGCCTGACTATGTTGATGAAATTTTGAACTTTGCTGATGAAAAAGAGATAAATGAAAAAAATAAAGATAACCCTGATACTGATGAATTATACTATGACGCATTAGAAATAATTAAATCTGAAAGAAAAGCATCTACTTCATTTTTACAAAGAAAATTACAGATTGGATATAATAGAGCAGCAAGGATCATCGATCAAATGGAAGAAAATGGAGAAGTTAGTAAGGCTAATCATGTAGGCAAAAGAGAGGTTTTAAAATAGTGAAATTGATAGTTTTTATTTTGATATTTTTTTATCCATTAAATATCCATGCATCTTCAAAGAAACTAATAAAAAATAAATTGGAAGAAACTAATAATATATCATTTCAATTTATACAAAAAATTGGAAAAAAAACTGAGAAAGGAAAATGTACAATTTCATATCCAAAAAAAATTTTATGTAAGTATGATGATATTTATAGTAAAATTTTAGTTTCTAATGGAAAATCGTTGATAATTAACAGTAAAAAAATTACAAATTACTTAAGATATCAACTTAAAGATACACCTCTCAATTTAATTTTAGATAGAAGATTTCTTATTGAGGAACTAGAAAAAGTCGAAATTGTTAAAGAAAATGATGAAACATTTTCTTTCAGCATAATACATAACAATAATTTATTAAACATTTTTTTTGATAAAGAAAATTATGAGATTAGAGGATGGATAACAACCGATATTTATCTGAACAGAGTTGAAACTAAATTATTTAATATAGAGAGAAATATGATGATTGATCAAAGCTTATTTCGAATTCAAAATTATATTAACTAATATTTAAATTAATGGTTTCGGATTTAAAAATTTTCATCCCTCTGCCTAAATAATTTTTTAGTGCATGTTTATGATCTAAAGAGCATGTATGAAGCCATACTTTTTTTGTATTTTTTCTAAATCCCAACTTCAAGGCTTCAGTTAAAAGATATTTTCCATAATTTTTTCCAATATATTGATCCAAAATTCCAAAATAAGCGACTTCACACTTATTAGTTTCAGGATGGAATAAGAGCTCAAAAAAACCAATTAAATCGTCATTTTCTCTCAATATATAAGTTTCTAAATTTGAATTATTTGTATAAGTCATCCATTTTGTATCGTTCCACGCCAATCTATCAATCCACCGGTAGCTTTTACCAATTTGCTTATAAAAAAATCTATTTATTTGAAAATCTGGAGGATTTTTAATTTCAATTTTACAATTAATCTTTGGCTCAGATGAAACAATTTCATTAGGAGAACTAATTTCCAAATACTTTCTGTCAACCTTAGTTATCACGATACCATTTTTCCTACTTTTTCACCACCAAACAAATGAAAATGTAAGTGTGGTACTTCTTGGCCACCATAGTCACTAATATTAGCAAGTGCTCTGTACCCATTACCATCAATTGATGAAATTCCTAATTTTTTTGAAACCGTAGTTATACCTTTCATCAAACCTACTATTTCGTCATTTGAAGCATTTGAATTGAAATCATCTAAATCAATATATTTTCCTTTTGGAATTACTAATGCATGAATTTTTTTTTGAGGATTGATGTCATAGAAGGATAACACAAAATCATCTTCATATATTTTATCACAAGGAATTTCTCCTCTTAAAATTTTAGCAAAAATATTTTGCTCATTGTATGCCATTTTATAAAAATATATATTTAAATTAAAAGTCTTTCAATTACCACTAATTGTTGTCTCAACTATATTTCCATTGCAAAGCGTTCTAATCCTAATTGAGTTATTATTAGTATAATAATAAGTTTCACCCTCGTTTGTTGGCTTACTACTATTACCTGCCCAAGTGTATCCCCAATGATTATTTGGACTATAAACATTTTTTATGAAATTAGTCATGTGAATACCAACATTTTGGGCCAGGTTTTCAAAATTGTTGGAACATTTAAAATCATATTCTGCCCCTTTTTTGAAACCAAAAAACCATGTTCTAAGTTTAATTGTACTTTCAAATTCGCAAATTGCACTTTTTTGCTTTATCTGTTTTACTATTTTATCGTGATTTGCTCTGCATACTTTTTCTTTAGCTGATTTAGTATATCCACTATATGCAACTACACCAACAGCAGCTAAAATACCAATTATTGCAACAACAACTAAAAGTTCTATTAATGTAAAACCTTTTCTGCACATTTATAATTGTTAATCTAAAGCTACCGCCAAGTTTAAAATATATTGGTAGTTGCCGTTAGAATCTTTTGTATTACATGGTAGTTTATAGCACATCTCAACTGTGGCATTTTTATTACCTTGGGTATTTATTATAATATAGCCAAGTTGTTTATCGTCATAAGCGGCACCTCCACTCTTTATTGCTTTTTCAGTTGTTCCATCTGACTTACCAAATGGATTTTTATAACTATACTTTTTAAATGCTTCATCAACATATTGAGCTATTGTCTGTGCCTTAACACTCCCACATTTTACATTGTTCTGATTAAATGGGTATCGATCTGGATCAACATTACAAAGCATTAATTCATTTGAAATATATTTTGAAACACTACTAAAATTTGCTTTTGCAGCAGCAATTTTTGCTCCAGAGGTATAACCACTATATGCAACTACACCAACCGCTGCTAGAATACCAATAATCGCTACTACAACTAAAAGTTCAATTAAAGTAAAACCTTTTGGCTTAGTATTTTTAATCCATGTATACATAGCTTATAATTCTGTTGTTAGTATTGCTACATGGTATTTCAAAACAAGTGGCAATTAAAACATTATTCCAGGCATTTTGACCCATTAAAGTTCTTCCTAAATTTTTATCATCATTATAATTAAACCAATTTTGATTAGTTGCACTTTCTGATGTATTAAACGGATTTTTGAATGTATCAATAATACCAGCACCTGACTTATGTATTGCAATTATAATTTGTGATGAGTTTGTTATTGGACAAGCTAATTGACCAGACATAACATTAGGTTCACCTATATTACATTTTAGTATCTCAGCAGCCATAAATTTCTTTATTGAAGAGTGATTAGATTTAGCTGCTTGTTTTTTTGCTCCAGCTGTGTATCCACTATATGCAACAACTCCTACAGCCGCAAGAATGCCAATGATTGCTACTACAACTAAGAGTTCAATTAAAGTAAAACCATTGTGCTTCATAAAGATATTTTACTAAATTTTTTTAAAATTTACATTGTTTAAATATATGCAATTAATAAAATATAATTCTAAAAAAGAGAGGAAAAATGAGTAAATTAAAATCTATATACAAAGCTGTAATCAGCTTAACATTTATATTTTCATTTGTTCTTACTTCTACAGCTGCGTTTTCGGAAATAGTAGGAAGATTATCTGTTCACTGGAGCCCGAAGCATCATAGTGCAAAACATTCACAGATATTTGCTGATGAAGTCAATAAAAGATCAAATGGAAGATTAAAAATTGAAGTTTATCCATCAAAACAATTATTTGGAGTAAGAGAAGTGATGGGTGCAGTTGCCTCTGGCGCTGTAGAATTGGGCGGAATTCTTGGAGTAGTTAGTTTTCCTCCGATTAACAAAAACTTTAATGTTGCATCATTTCCAGGGTTATTTAACTCTTGGGAACAACAAAGGGGTTTTTTTCAGAATTCACCAAAGGGAAAAGAAATTTGGGGTGAATTAACAAAGAAAACCAACTCAACATTAATTATGTATAACCCCGTTGGACCAGTTATGAACTTTTCAAGCGCAAGAGAACTAACAGGTGTTGATGCCATGAAAGGTTTAAAAGCTAGAAGATTACTTAAAACTGATGAGCCAATGTGGGATGCATTAGAGGCTAATCGTGTCTCATTACCTACTGGAGAAGTGTATACTTCGCTTCAAACTGGAATGATTGATACAATAAGCAGTCCTCCAGGCAGTATAGAAGCTTATAGTTGGTGGGAATTTCTGAAATACGGTCAAAAGCCATATCAATATTATGCTGATGCATACATAATGGCAAACTCAACTTGGTTTAATAGCCTACCCGCTGATCTTCAGAAAATAATTATGGATGTTGGTAAAGAAGTTGGAAAACTTTCAACAGACAGAATTATGGATACAGGTGAAAGCACACTTAAAAAGTTTCAAGAAAGAGGTGGGATTGTAACAACTCTTTCAGGGGCAGAAAAAGCTAAGTTTGATAAGCTTATGAAAGATAAAGTTATGCCTGCCATGGCTAAAATGATGGATGCTGACGCTTTACTTGCTGCTCAAGAGTATGCAAAAAATAATTAAAGTAAGACATAAAAACTTATTTTAAAATTATGAACATATTGCGAGCTGTTAATAGCATTTTATCTAAAATAGCTATGACACTCGCAACATGTATAATCTTTATAATGGTTGCAGCATTAACCTTAAGTGCTAGCACCAGATTTATAACCGGCTCTGGATTTGCCTGGTTTATAGAACTTCCACCAGTTTTAGTAAGTTGGTTAGTTTTTCCACTACTTGGTCCATTATTAAAAAGAAGCCAACACATTCAAGTTGATTTTATTACCTCATTAATTTCAAAAAAATCAAAGAGAATTTTAAACTTTATTGTAAATTTTGTAGTTCTTATTTCATCGTGTGTTTTTCTCAAAGCAGGATACGATGCAACAGTTTTATATTTTAATTTAGGTCAAATGCTTGAAATTGAAATGAGTGTTCCAATTTGGTGGATGTTTTTGGCATTTCCAGTTGGATTTTTTATACTGGGATTAGTTTCAATTGAACTTCTTATTGAAAACATCAAAGAATTTTCGAAAGTATATTAATGTTTGCATCTGCTTTTATTGTTTCATTTATTACATTAATAATTTCAGTTCCAATCTTTTTAGTTTTTGGATTGGGAAGTTCTATTGCTGCGATCGGTGGTCTTAATTTACCTTGGTCTGTTTTGATACAAGTATCTTTTGGCGCATTAACAAAACATGTTCTTATTGCAGTTCCATTATTTATATTTGCTGGCATGGCAATGCTCAAAGGTGGCGCTGCTTCACGTTTAGTAAAATTCACAACAACTCTTGTTGGTCATTGGCCTGGTGGACTTGGTGTTGCAATGGTTATTGCTATGGGTTTCTTTGCTGCCTTTTGTGGATCAATATTGGCAGCTATCACAGCCGTAGGTACAATAATGATGCCTAAGATGATTGAACAAGGATACCCAACTCCTTTTGTAGTCGTTCTAGCAGCTTCAGCTGCTCTATTGGAAGCATTGATACCTCCATCCAATGCAGCAATCCTATTCAGCGCCTTAACTAATGTACCAGTATCAAAAACATTTGCTGCTGGAGTTATTCCAGGATTAGTTCTGTTAGTTTTAATGGTCCTTCTAGTTTTGTTTAAATGCAGGCATATTAGAACAGATGAGAAGGCTTCTCTCAAAGAAAGAATAAGTTCTTTTATCTCTGCTCTACCAGCATTGATAACACCAGTTATAATTTTGGGTGGAATTTATGCAGGGATACTAACCCCATCTGAGTCAGCAGCTGTTGCGGGTGTTTATGCAGTGTTAATTGGTTTTATAATTTACAGAGAACTGACTTTTAAATCCTTGATTGATTGTTTGAGAGAAACTGCGATTATCACAGCAGTAATATTTTCAATAATTGCAACAGCAACTTTCTTAAGTGTTGTTTTAACTTACACTCAAGCTCCACAAACAATTATTACTTTCTTCACGGATAAAGGTGTCAGTGTAAATTTATTCTGGATTATGCTCGGAGCAATCTGTTTAATCCTTGGAACTTTTATTGAAATAGTTCCTGTTTTTTATTTAACAGTTCCAATTTTTGCAGCTATCACATTATCCTTTAATCAAAGTTTACTTCATCTTTACGTAGTATTTGTTGCGTTTGCAGGAATAGGAATGATAACACCTCCAGTATGTGTTGGTATTTATACAGCTGCTGGAGTTATAAAAGAAAATCCTGCAAAAGCATTTAAAGAAGTTCCATTATTTACAATCGTTGGAATAATTTATGGAATACTAATGATACTATTTCCAGCATTCTCAACATGGTTGCCTGGAAAATTATAATTAAAAAAAGAAATGGTAAATTAATAGTCCTACCAAAATTCCCTTAATAAAAGACAACCAAGCGAGACCGTGTTCTGAAACCCCAAGTTTTTTCTTCCACCATTGAATTTGTCTTTTTTCCCAATTTATGTAACTTTGCATCATATTTATTTACGTTATGTTTATCATAAAATTTTTATTATAGTTAAATCTTTAAAATCAATTTTTTATTAAAAGATCTCTCTCTGTTTTGAGTTTATTGTTTTCTTTGATTAATTGAATAATCATATCTTTCATTATTCTGTTTTCCTCAACTGCTCTACCAGTTATCTCTGCCAATCTCTCATTTTCTTTAGCTAATTGTAATTGATCAAACAGTTTCTCTAATTCAGGATCAATTGGTTGGCCCTCTATTTTCTTGATTATATTATTTTGAATTTTCTTAGATAAAGAAATATTTACCTGGCTATCTTTAAGTCCATTTTGTTCATTTAACTCTAGATTAAAGTTAAGTCCAAAATTATCAGTATTTTTGGTAATATTTAAACCTGCTTTTATTGCTAAATCATCATCCATAAAATGAACAGCATCTTTTCTTTCTCCATCTGCAATTATATCTATTTTTTCACTTAAAGTTTTATTTATAGACAAACCCATGTAAGGTTTAAGAACAAATCCATTTTCAAAAGACTTTGAATATTCTACATTAAAGCCTGCTGATAATACTTGATCTACCGCATCATCAATAGAAAGGTCTCCATCTGTAAAAGAAGTTAAGTAAGTAGGAAGTCTTTTTAATCCATATTTACCATCTACTTCAATATTTATACTTTGGTTCTCATTGATCTCTAATTCTCTTGACGCTTTATAATTAACAGCAGCAAACTGACCAAAATCTTCTTTTAAAATTGTCTGTTTTGTTTCAGTTTCAAGGTCTAAATATTTATTTTTTGTTAATCCTACTATTGAAACTACTGAAAATTTAAATTTCTCATACTCACTTTCTTTTTTTACACCTACCACCAAGTTTTCACTATCCAAAGACTCGCCATTATTAAATTTTGCATGTTGACTTGAATAATTTAGGAAAGGTGTAAAATTATCATTTTCTATTTTAAAATCTCCAGTTATGCCTGCTGTTTGATTAGTATAAATATTGTTTCTTTTTTTTACAGAGTAGTATCCACTAGATTTTTTTTCTTCAGACACTGAGTTAAAAATATCATTTAGTTTAGATAAAAATATTTCTGTTCTATATTTTTTATTATTACTATTAATATCTAAATCTTCTCCGTAAACATACAAAAAACCATTTGTTTCTGAATTATCTGTATCTGGATCACTATTAATATCTAATATTTCATAAGTATCATTTCCACATAGATTATTAGTAATCACCATATTAGTTTTGCTATGGATTTCTATTTTTTGATCTTTTGAAATACTACAATCTAAAGTCATTGTAGTTACAGTAGAGTTTAAATCAATCTCACCCTCATAAGAACCTTCGCCTTTTGTAACAATATTAATATCTGTAGCGCCATTGTTAACAACTAATATAGAATTATCAGATCCTGATATTGTTCCAGAATTATTTATTGTAAGATCATTTGTCGGTTGTGCGGATTTACCAATTGCTACACCATCAGAATTACTACCACCTGGTGCGCTTATTGTTCCAAAGTTATTGAGAATATTGTTTACTCTTGTAGAGCCATCATTTGAATACCATACTCCATATCCATCGCTTGCTGTAGCTGTGATTGTTCCATAATTCGTTATTGTTGAGTTGTCAGAATGACCAATGTCAATTCCTCTACCTACACCCGTAATACTCCCGGTGTTTTGAACTGTTGTCCCATTTGTTTGTCCTATGAAAAGACCGGCATTACTATCTGTAGCAGTTATTGTTCCAGAATTTATAATAGTGTTTGCTGGCCCATTAGCGTACGCAGCATTATTCCTGTCAAATACTACGGTATTATTAGTTGAAGTGATTGTACCAGAATTAGTAAAAGTAGCATCTGAACATTCTCTACACCAAATTGCATTTTGCGCTGCTGCTTTAATAATTCCCTCATTATATATATTTAAATTAGTTGAACCATCAAGATATAAAGCATATCTATCACCTCCATCTATTGTTGCTCCTTCATAATTGTAAATATGGATATCTTCACTAGATTTTGATCTAATCGGAGCTTGTCCTGTAGTAGTTTTAATTATTCCTCCGTTGTAATTGTAGATCCTAAGATTTTTTGACCCATTAGTTGTTCCACCAGTACCACCAAAAATAGTTCTTTCTTGAGCACTTATTGTTCCGTAATTATATAATTTTAATCCAACACCACTTGAAGAACTAAGACTGGGGTGACATCCGCTTGATCCATTTTTATTGCAATCCCCAATATTGTTACCTCCAATTGCATAGGCATCAGCTGAATTTATTGTTGCACCTGAATTATTTGTAATTGTTATATTTTCTGCTCCCGTAAGTTTAATAGCATAATCCTCAGTTGCATCTGTTGCTAAATCAATTGTACCATTATTTGTTATAGTGGTATTTAAAGACGTGCTTGCATCAATCAGGTTGCTGTGGGTATTATTACTTCCATCTGCAGCATTTGTTATGGTGCCATCATTTTCAATTTGAACTCCAGAGATATCAACTATATTAATAGCTGACTCTACAATATAAGTAAGAGATCCACTTGAATTGACACTTAGGATGTCATCATCAGAACAATTTAATTGTGGTTGATTTGACAACGCAACAGTTACTGTTCTTAAACAATCACCCGCATAGCTTGTTGAAGTAAATATAAGAAAGAAGACAATACTAAGTAAAATCTTCTTCATTTACTTATTTTTTTCTCGAGATCAGTTCTTCCATCACCTCTTCAATTTTTATACCACTTTTTTCTAGGTACATTATTAAGTGATAGAAAACATCAGCAGCTTCATGAATTTTATTTGAGTCTTGATCTACAGCCTCTATTAACTCATTTATCTCTTCTAAAACCTTTTCTTTTGCTAATGATTTATCTTCTAAAAGCTTGTTAGTATATGAGCCTTCAACAGGATTGCTTTTCCGCTCTCTTGCAAGGGTAACGAGATCTTCTAATATCTTTAACATATTAAATTCTAACAGGTATATCTTTTGAAGCCAAATATTGCTTAGCTTCATTTACTGAATAAGTCCCATAATGGAATATAGATGCAGCTAAAACTGCACTTGCTCCTGATTTTATTCCATCAACTAAGTGATCTAAAGTTCCAACCCCACCTGATGCAATAACTGGAATATTAGCCATTGATGATATCTTTTGCATTAATTCAATGTCATATCCAGACTGAGTTCCATCTTTATCCATTGATGTCACAAGAAGCTCTCCAGCACCACATTTTTCCATTTTAGAAGCAAATTCTAACGCATTTATGCCAGTTGGATTTCTTCCCCCGTGAGTGAAGATTTCCCAACCGTCGTCTTTTCTTTTTGCATCAATTGCAACTACAATGCACTGTGAGCCAAATTTTCTAGAGCTATCCTCAACCACTTTAGAATTTTGAACAGCTGCTGTATTGATTGATACTTTATCAGCTCCACAATTAAGCAATTTATTAATATCATCAATACTTCTAACGCCACCACCTACAGTTAATGGTACGAAACATTTTTTAGAAGTTTTCTCAACCACTTCATAAATAGTATCTCTATTTTCATTAGAAGCGGTAATATCTAAAAAACAAATTTCATCGGCACCACCATCACTATAAATTTTTGCTTGTTCTACAGGATCTCCTGCATCTTTTAGATCAACAAAGTTAATACCCTTTACAACTCTACCATTTTTAACATCTAAACAAGGTATAATTCTATTTTTAAGCATCTATTTCTTTTGCAAGTTCATCTAGTTTTATATCTCCATCGTATATAGCTTTTCCAACTATAATACCTTCGATATTATTTAATTTTCTAGCTTTTTTAATATCATCAATTGATGAAACGCCTCCAGATATAACTACTGGACAGTTTGAAATATCTGCAACTTTTTGTGTTTCTTCAAAATTTGGACTTTGCTTAGTTCCATCTCTATCAATATCTGTGTAAATTATCCTACTAACCCCATATTCATTTACTTTTTTTAAGTATTCTGTTGTTAATTTATCAGACTCTTCTGTCCATCCTGAAATCGCAAGATGACCATCTTTTGCATCTAAACCTAATGCAATTTGATTTGAAAATTTTTTACAAGCTTCTTCTAAAAATCTTCTATCTTTTATAGCAGCACTTCCTAATATTACTTTTTCAACACCAGCATCAATATACTTTTGAATAGTCTCAAAATTTCTAACTCCTCCTCCTATTTCAACCTTAAGATCAAATTTTCCAACAATATCTTGAATAATATCAATATTTATCGGATCTCCAGTTAATGCACCATCCAGATCAACTATATGTAAATTTTTAAATCCATTATCTTTATATCTTTCAGCTTGGTCCACAGGCGACATTTCATATTCTGTTTTATTTTCAAAGTCTCCTTTGATTAATCTAACACACCTTTTATCTTTAATATCTATTGCTGGAAATATTTTCACTTTGATTTTATTTTTCCTTCAGTTGTTACGTTCATATTTTTTAAATTATCTGAACTATCTCTTTTAATTTCGTAAGGGCTTTGGCATGAAGCCAAAACAAAAAAAATAATAAGTAGAATTTTTTTCATTTTAATTTAGAATTTTTTTTTTAGCTTTTTCAAATTCATCTTTTGATAAAACACCCGATTTATATAAACTATTAAGTTTCTCTAACTGTTCAACAATATTAGAATTTATATCATTACTATTATTTATTTTTACTTTATTGATTTTAGTATTACTGAAAGAATTTTTTTTCATTTTATCAAATTTAGAATTAAATTTTGAGCAATTTGCATAACACGCTGAAATTAACATAATTGCCTTATCATTATGCTCGGTTAAAAAAAGATTTAAATCTATATCTAATCTCATAGGACCGAATATATAAATAAAATCACCAGCAGATCTTAAATATAATTGATTATTTTTATTTTTTGATATTTTAAATTTTGATAAATTTATTGTCATATCATCATTAATTGGAATACTTTTATTATTGCCGGACAAACTTGTAATCATTTTTCTAATCTCTTTTGTTTGTTCAGCCAATTCAGAAGAATTCATCTGATTTAATTCATCTATAATTCCTAAAAAATCGTTGTCAGGGAAAGTTTTTTTTAAATTTTGGTCTGAAAATATTACATAAGATATAAAGTCAATTTTCTCTTTTTTCATTATTTTTTTTACTTCTGTCATTACCCACTTAGAGGCTTGAACCTCATCTTTAAAATTCTTATTTTCCATTTTTTTCATGATTGATTTTGCATATTGATTATTCATAACATCTTCACCATTTAAAATAGCTCTTTCTAAATCAACATATTTTTTAGGTCCCATAAGATACATTTTGATATTTGCTGAATTCATAAACTCCTGGAAAAAATCTTCAACTTCATCATTCGTATACTCAATGAAAATATGGCTTTGAGGAACATCAAAGTTAATATCTTGAATGTTAATATTTTTAGAATTTGCACTACCAATGATTAGAATTGTCAAAAAAATAATAAGATTAATTAATTTCATTGTTTTATAAATTTATAAAATTATCAATTATTTTTAGACCAGTTTTGTCACTTTTTTCGGGATGAAACTGAGTTCCAAATATATTTTCTTTTTCTACTGCACAAACTATATTTGATGCATAATCTGTTGTTGCAGCAGTAACTGAATTATCATTTGGAATAAATTCATAACTGTGAACAAAGTACATGTGGGCTTTATTTTCTATATCTTTAAAAATTTTACTTTCTTTTACAATATTGATTTCGTTCCAACCAATGTGGGGTAGTTTATATTTTCCATTTTGATTATCAATTTTAGATACTTTTCCAGAAATCCATCCTAAACCTTTTGTTTCAACCTCCTCATATCCAATATCTGCAAACATTTGAAGGCCTACGCAAATTCCTAAGAGAGGTTTTTTATTATATAATGCAAACTGGCTTAGAGTGTCTATTAGGCCATTTATGCTATTTAAACCGTCAATGCAGCTCTTAAATGATCCCTGCCCTGGTAAAACTATTTTATCACTAGACTTAATTTTATTTAAATCTGAAGTTACTTCGATATTAACTTTATCTTTAGCAACTTCCTTAAAAGAATTAATTACTGAGCTAATATTTCCAGATTTATAGTCAACAATAGTGACGTCCATTAATCTTATAAAGAGCCTTTTGTAGAAGGAATTGTACTTTTGTTTCTTGGATCTAACTCTAATGCATCTCTTAAAGTTCTTGCAAGGCCTTTATAGCAAGACTCTATGATATGGTGACTATTATCACCGTAAATATTTTCAACGTGCAAAGTAATTCCAGCTGCTTGTGAAAATGCCTGGAACCATTCTTTAAATAATTCAGTGTCCATTTCACCAAGTTTCTCAACTTTTAATTTTACATTCCATATCAAATAAGGTCTGTTTGAAACATCTATTGCAACTCTTGTTAATGTTTCATCCATCGGTAATAAAATGTGAGCATATCTTTTAATACCTACAAATTTTTTTGAAGCCTTCTTTAAGCATTCACCAATAGCAATTCCAGTGTCTTCCGTTGTGTGGTGAAGATCAATGTGTGTGTCACCTTTAGCTTTAACAGTTAAATCCATTGATGAGTGTTTAGATAACTGTTCGAGCATGTGATCCAGAAAACCTATTCCTGTGTCAACTTTGTACTTACCTTTTCCATCAATATTAAGGTCAACATTGATATTGGTTTCTTTTGTTTTTCTAGCAATTTTTGCTTTTCTTTTCATAATCTAAATTAGGTATATAGGTATTTTTGATTATATCAATAATACCAAACCTGGGCTTGAACTATTTAAATTCATATCCATTTATAGTCCATGACAACAATTGTACTTGTAAGAAAAAATAATGACGTAGTTGTGGCCAGTGACGGTCAAGTTAGCATGGGTAATACTATAATAAAGAAAACTGCAAATAAAGTTCGTAAAATTGAGAAAAGAAATGTGATCGCAGGTTTTGCTGGATCAACTGCAGATGCACTGACTTTGTTTGAAAGACTAGAATCAAAGCTTGAAAAACATGCGGGCAATTTAACAAGGGCTGCTGTAGAATTAGCAAAAGATTGGCGTACAGATAAATATTTAAGAAGGTTAGAGGCTTTAATGGCAATAGGCGATAAAGAAAAAAGTTTTATAATATCTGGAACAGGTGATGTTCTTGAACCTGAGGGTGATGTTATTGGAATTGGTTCAGGAGGAAATTATGCTTTAGCAGCTGCAAAGGTTTTAATGGATACTGAAATGTCTGCTGAAGAAATTGCAAAAAAATCTATTAAAGTCGCATCTGATATTTGTGTATTTACTAATGAAAATTTGAGTATGGAGAGAATATAATGGAAAAATCAAATGTTACATCATTTCCAAAAGGCAAAGTTGCAAAAGAGAAAACTACAATTGCAAATTCATTATCACCAAGAGAAATTGTTTCAGAATTAGATAGATTTGTTGTTGGGCAAAATAAAGCTAAAAGAGCTGTTGCTATCGCTTTAAGAAATAGATGGAGAAGACAAGCATTAGAAAATGATATGAAAGACGAAGTTCTTCCAAAAAATATATTAATGATCGGACCAACTGGTGTTGGAAAAACTGAAATCTCAAGAAGACTTTCAAAATTAGCGGAAGCGCCGTTTGTAAAAGTTGAAGCTACAAGATTTACAGAAGTTGGGTATGTGGGACGTGATGTAGAACAAATTGTAAGAGATTTATTAGAAATCGCAATTGCAATGGAAAAAGTAAAGAAAAGAAAAGAAGTTCATGCTCAAGCACAAAAATTGGCTGAAGACAGAGTTTTGGATGCACTGGTAGGTAATAAAGCAAGTGTTGCAACAAGAGAAAGTTTTAGAAAAAGACTAAGAGATGGAGATTTAGATGATAATGAAATTGAAATAGCTATTAGTGAATCTAATCAGATGCCATCATTTGAGATACCTGGAATGCCAGGAGCAAATGTTGGAATGATAAATATTTCTGACATGCTTGGGAAGTCCATAGGTCAAAAGCCTAAGAAAAAGAAAATGTCAGTCAAAGAATCCCACGAAATTTTAATAAATGAAGAATCAGATAAACTTATCGAACAAGACAAAATTATAAAATCAGCAAAAGATTCAACTGAAAATAATGGTATCGTATTTTTAGATGAAATTGATAAAATTTCTGCAAGAACAGATAGGGTTGGTGGTGATGTTTCAAGAGAGGGTGTTCAAAGAGATTTATTACCATTAATAGAAGGAACAACAGTAAGTACAAAATATGGACCTGTTAAAACAGATCATATTTTATTTATTGCTTCAGGGGCTTTTCAATTAGCAAAACCTTCGGATCTTTTACCTGAGTTGCAAGGCAGACTACCAATAAGAGTTGAGCTAGACGCACTAAATAGTGAAGATTTTATAAGAATATTAAAAGAACCAGATAATAGCTTAATAAAACAATATAAAGCGCTTTTAAAAACAGAAAATGTGGACTTGGAATTTACAGAAGATGGAATAAATACTATTGCTCATATAGCTAGTGAAGTCAATTCCTCTGTTGAAAACATAGGTGCAAGAAGACTTCATACGATTATCGAGAGAGTTTTAGATGAAATTAGTTTTACAGCAACAGATAGAGCTGGAGAAAAAATTACCGTAGACGGTAAATATATAAAAGATAATATTGGTGAATTAGTAAAAGATACTGATCTTTCAAAGTTTATTTTATAGTTTTCATAAATATATCAAAATTTCCTTTTGAAGGACTATTAACTGCTTCAAAGTCAATTTTAATAATTTTATTCATTAATTCAGTATTGTTTTTGATATATTCAGGTACTGAATATTTTAAGATACTTAAGTCTTTAGATTGATATGGATCTTCTAAATTTTTTGATCTCATTCCTTTTCCAGTAATAACATTTACTTTCTTTACTTTCTTTACATAGCAATACTCAATAAATTCAGAAATTTTTTTGTTAGCCTCTTCTAAAGTATACCCATGAAGATCAATTGATCTTTCTGAAATTAATTGATTTTTTAACCGATCAATATCTTTGCTTTGAAGTTTTTCTGAACTATCTAGGAAATCTTGCCAGTCTTTTTTATCTTTATCTGATAGCTTATTTGTCAAGCTTGGGTATCAATTAGAAGCCAATTAGGATTTGAAGATCGACTATCTTTAGAAAATTTCCAAGTATCTAGAACTTTTTTAATTTTTTCAGGATCACCTGAAACAACTTTGTTATCTTTATCTTTCACACATGAAATAATTTCACTTACGAATTCTACCGTAACTTCTAACATATTTTTATTTTGTTGATGTTCTTTGACTTCAGCTGAGTTAATTCCAATGAATGTTGTTTCCGATGATAACTTTTTTTCGTCTCTATCTTTTATCGCTTCCTCAAATTGCAAATAAACTTTTTTATCAAGTAATGATTTTATGTCTTTTAACTTTCCATTTGCAAAATTAGAGATTATGGTTTCGTAAGCAATCTCGGCACCTTTAACAAACTCTTTTTTAGCGTTTTCGTCAAACGTGTTTGCATTTAAATCAACAGTAGGTTTAGATGGCGGGGCTTCATGAGCAAAACTTGACTCTATATCTTCTTCAAATCCAGTTTTTTTGCCTAAAATTCCACGTAATCTTAAAAAAATAAACCCTGCAATCATTGCAAGAAGTATAATATCGATGTATTCAAAGCTATAACTCATATGAGTATAATATTTACTATGTTGATAATTTCAACCTGCTAATTAAATTATAGACAAATGAACACAGTATTATTTTTGATTATAGGTATTCCTCTTATTGAAATTTACTTATTTATCAAAATTGGTTCTCAAATAGGAGCATTTAACACAGTTTTACTCATATTAATCACTGCAGTGGCAGGAGTTGCTTATGCAAGGTATGAAGGATTTAACACTCTTAAATCAGGAATGAGTCAGTTAATTAAAAATGAAATGCCAATTTATGAGTTAATCTCTGGAGCAACATTAGCCTTTGCAGCTTTACTTTTAATATTTCCTGGGTTTGCAACAGATTTAATTGGGATTTTATTGGTGGTGCCAATAACAAGACGATTAATTTTGGGAAAATTTATAAAAAAAAAGCAGTATAAAAAAAAAGAAAATAATAATTATATTGATGGAGAATACGAAGATTTAGGTGAAGATGATGACAAAAAAATATGAAATTGTTTTGAATTATATAAAAGATCTTTCAGTAGAAATTCCTGACGCTCAGACTTTTATTTTAAGCAAAGAATATATTACAAAATACAAACTTGGTATTAATGTTACTACAAAGGCGATGAAAAACGACATGATAGAGGTAATTACAAAATTACATTATAAGGATCCTAACGATAATAAAAGAAAGTCATATTTTGAAATTTCATATTCGACAGTTATAAAAATAATAGACAAAAATTTAAAAAAAGATGATTTAGAAAAAATCATACTTATTGAAGTCCAAAATGAGATTTACCCAGGTTTAGAAAAAATATTTTTAAATGTTATTAAAGATGCAGGTTTTCCAGATTTGGCTTTAGAGAAAAAAGTTGATTTTGAAAAGTTATATAATCAAAGATTTAACTAATAAAAATTTTTTTTTAGTTCTTTGTTGATAAATTTTTTATGTTCTGAGAATTCATTATCAGATACTTTAATAATAATTTTTGAATAATTATAAGTTTTTTTACTAACAGAATTTTGGTTATTCTTTTGACTTAAAAATTCAAAAGACGGCTCTTTTTGGCCTATCAAGTTTATATAAACTTTAGATAATAATTCACAATCAAGTATAGCAGTATGCTTATCTCGTCTTGAATTATCAATCCTAAACCTTTTACAAAGGGCATCCAAACTAATTCCTGAACCAGGAAACTTATTTCTGGCTATTTCTAAAGTGTCTGTAACATTTTCCATTATAATATGTTTCCTACCTATCAATGAAAGTTCATTATTTAAGTGGCTTATATCAAAATCGGCATTGTGAATAATAATTTTCTTTCCCTCTATAAATTCTAAAAATTCATCTACTACTTCATTAAATTTCTTTTTAGTTGATAAGAATTCATCAGTATATCCATGGACCTTAAGAGCACTCTCAGATACTTTTCTCTCTGGATTTAAATAACAGTGAAAAATATGTTTAGTTGGAACTAAATTGTCTAGTTCTATACAACCTATTTCGACAATTCTGTGTCCGTCTTTTATAGATAAGCCTGTTGTTTCTGTATCAAGTACTATTTCTTTCATTTAAAATTATTTTTTTTAAAATGTTAATTTTTTTTTTCATTATATTAGGACCATAATTATTATCGACAATATATTTTGCTAATTTTCTTTTTTTTGACAGCATGACTTGATTTTCTTTAAGTTTCTTAAAAATATTTGCATTATAATTTTTTCTTTTTTTTAGTCTTTTTATAACCTTATTTTTTTTAGAATTAACAAATATTAAGATGTGATCTTTTTTGTAGAGTTTATTTTCTACAAGTAAAGGGACGTCAAGAACTACAATTTTATTTTTTTTATTTTTTCTTAAAAAAGTATTCATTTTTTTTCGTACCAATGGATGAACAATTGACGATATTTTTTTTAAATTTTGATTGTTATAATTGATTGCTGCTATAAGTTCTTTTTTTGATATTGGGAAAGATTTTACAAATTTTGGAATTTGATTTTTTAATTTTGTGAAACAATTCTTGCTGTTTTTGTATAAATAATTTACTTCTTTATCTGCATTAAAAACTGGTGAATTAAATAGCTTTGCAATAAAAGATTTTCCAGATCCAATGCCACCCACAATTCCTATTTTAATCATAAAAATATTATATACATCTTCCACCATCAACTTCTAAAATGGTTCCTGTAATCATACTTGACTCATCTGAACATAAGAAACATGCCGCATTCCCCATATCTAGTGGGGTTGAGAATCTTCCAATTGGAATCGTGGACAAGAATGCTTGTTTTTTCTTTTTTGAATTACCACCCATAAAAGATTTTAATAAAGGAGTTTTTCCAGCAACTGGGGCAATAGCATTAACTCTGACATTGTATGGAGCCAATTCTATAGCCATAGCTTTTGTTGCTGTAATCATCCAACCTTTGCTTGCATTATACCAATTTAATTTTGGTCTTGGGGATAACCCAGCTGTAGAAGCAACATTTAAAATTACTCCCCTCTTTTTTTTTTTCATTTTCGGTACAAAATATTTTCCAGAAAAATAAACAGACTTTGCATTTACATTAAATACATTATCAAACTCTTTTTCAGTCACAGTTTCCATGGCTTTGGGTTTGTGTGTAATTCCAGCATTGTTCACAAATATATCAACAGAATTGAATTTTCTA
This sequence comes from uncultured Pelagibacteraceae bacterium, assembly GCA_902525935.1. GTDB lineage: Bacteria > Pseudomonadota > Alphaproteobacteria > Pelagibacterales > Pelagibacteraceae > Pelagibacter. The sequence goes on from CABZJA010000002.1 coordinate 87,494, forward strand.
TTCACATATTTTAATAGAGAATTAAAGTCTTTAGCTCTAGATACATCAGCAACAAAATAATCTTGTGATAAATTTTTTGAAACTTTCTTTAATAATTTTGAATTTATATCTACCATTATTAAGTTTGCCCCTTCATCTGTAAACTTTTTTGCAATACCCTCGCCAAAACCGGAAGCAGAGCCTGTTATTATTGCTGTTTTTTTGTTAAGTCTCACTAATTTTTACCATTCAAAAATCGTATTACACCCTGGTCAATCTTTGGCTCAATATTATGCCAAATACTAAATGCTTTCTGAGCTTGAAATAAGAACATATACAAACCATTTTCGAATATATTTCCTGGTTTATTTCCAGCTTCAGCAAACTCTGTATTGAAAGGACTATATATAACATCAAAAAAAAATTTGTCTTCGCCAAATTTTGAAAAATCAATTTCGAACTTATCATTTTTTTTTAACCCCAAACTAGTTGCATTTATAATCATATCAAATTCAGGAAGTTTGCCCCACTCAAAAACTTCTACTTCATCAAATATATTTTTTAATATATCTGCTTTCTTTCTGGTTCTATTGCTTAAATAGATTTGGGATGCATCCATTTTTTTTAAAGCATATATTATTGAGGGCACAACCCCTCCTGCTCCCAAAATAATTATTTTTTTGTTAGCCACATCATAACTTAGTTTTTTGATGCTAAGCTCAAATCCATCTATATCAGTATTGTATCCTGTTACAATTCCGTTGTTTAAACGAACTGTATTAACAGATTGAGTTCTTAACGCATGACCACTGAGCATATCCAAAAAGGGAATAATTTTTTTCTTAAAAGGAACTGTAACGTTTAGCCCATCTAGTTGACCATTTTTAATATTGTTACACAATTCTTTCAAATCTTCATCATGCGCTTGTAATTTGCCATAAATTGCCTCAATTTTATTTAATTTTATCCAATAATTTTGAAGTTTCGGGGATAAGGAATGATCTATAGGATTACCAATAACTAAATATTTTTTCATTACAAGCTCTCAACATATTGTTTAATTTTATCAACAGGAAGTCCCATTATAGTATTTTCATCTCCATCAATTTTAGAAAACAGTTTCTTTCCTTCTCCCTCTATTTGATACACATTATATGAATATAAAGCTTCATCTGTTAATTTTTCTAGATATTTTTTTAATTCACCGTCTGAAAATTCTTTCATTGTTAGATTTGCTTTATCTGTATAGTTCCATATCATAGATCCGTTTTTTGATATACATACAGAGCTTATCAATTTATGTACTTTTCCATTTAATTTTTTTAGTATGTTGAAAGCCTGATTTCTATTTTCAGGTTTAGAGATCAATTCACCATTTAAATCAATTACACTATCAGCACCGAGAACTAAGTGGTTATTTATTTTTTGACTAACTTTATTAGCTTTTAATTCTGCCAAATTCTTAGATATAACTTCTGGTGATGCACCTTCGTTTAAGAGACTTTTTTTAAATGGTTCTTCATCAATATTGGAGTGTTCAACGATACAATCGATGTTATATTTAAATAATATTTCTTTTCTTACTTTGCTTTTAGAAGCTAAAATTATTTTATTCATTTTTATTTTTTATCTCAAATATTTTAATAATAGAAGCAGCAGTCTCCTCAACAGATTTCCTTGTAACATCTATAGTCGGCCACTTATTTTTTTTGAATATTTTCTTAGACTCTTCTACTTCAGATTTTATCTTTTCTAAATTGGTATAATCTGATGCCTCATTTTCTTTCAATGTATTTAGTCTATTCCGTCTAATATCAAATAATCGTTCAGCTTCAGTTACCAATCCAACAATGCACAAATTTGTTGCACTTATTACATCTCTCGGAATGCTCATTTCATTAACTAATGGTATATTAGATGTTTTTAAACCTTTGTTTGCTAGATAGATAGAAGTTGGAGTTTTGCTTGTTCTACTAACTCCAACCAAAATTATATCGGATTCAAGTATGTTTTCAGTTTGATTTCCATCATCATGGTTCATGGTAAATTGGATTGCCTCAATCCTTTTATAGTATTCTTCATCAAGAACATGTTGGCCGCTAGGTTTATGTGTTGCTTTTTGATTTAAAATTTTTGAAAAGTTTAAAATTAAATCCCCCAATACCCCAAAGCACGGTATGTTAACTTTATTTGACTCTTCGGCTAAAAACTTTGCAAGTTTACTATTAACCACGGTATATAATATAATTGGACTATCTTGTTTTTTTGCATCCTTAAGAATAGTAGATATCTGGGTCTCAGTTCTAGTAAATGAGAATTGATTTAATTCATATTCGAAATTGTTAAACTGTGCTTTAAGAGCCATAAATATTCTATCTAATGTCTCTCCTGTTGAGTCAGAAATTAAGAATATTTGGTGTGTATTTTTCATGTATAATTCGTTTATAAATTAATTAAAGATTAAAAGAATTTGTTGAATAAGACAAAATTCTAAAATAAATTTTTTTTCGATCATTTAATTAACATTAAAATTTAGTGTGAATATCTTATTAACAATTTTAAAGCTTTATAAAATAATAAAATAGACCAGTGTTTAAAGGACTTTTTACAAAGTGGAATGTATAAATAGTTAATAAAATGTTTAAATTGAGTAATTTACGTTATCCACAATACATACTAATAATACAATTAAATATAATTATCTTATTATAAATGACACCAATAAAAGAATGTTTGATAAATAAAAGTACTAAAATTAATCCTATATGGTTAATGAGACAGGCCGGAAGATACCTGCCAGAGTTTAGAGAGATTAGAAAAGAAAATCCTAATTTTATTAAATTGTGTTTAAACCCTCATTTATCAGAAGAGATAACGCTACAACCTCTAAAAAGATTTAATTTTGACGCTGCAATAATCTTTTCAGATATACTAATGGTTCCATATGGCATGGGGCAGTCTGTAGAGTTTAAAAAAAATTTAGGTCCTAGTTTAGGAAATTTCAGAATAACTGACATTCAAAAAATTACAGAAAATGATTTTAAAAATAATTTATTACCAATATATAAATTATTATCAAATCTAAAGAATAGCAAAGACCTGAACAATAAAGATATAATAGGTTTTGTCGGAGCTCCGTGGACATTATTAGTCTATATGCTTAATAAAGTTTCCCCTAAGAATGGTTTACCTAATGATTTTCTCAAAGATAAAATACTTATAGATGAGATATTAAAATTATTGGATACATTTATTAAAATTCACATAGAAAACCAAATAAATGCTGGGGCTACAATCATTCAAATTTTTGACAGTTGGGCTGGTCTTATAAAGAAAGATTTTGACAGGTTTTTATACAATCCAACCTTGTCACTAGTTAATCATGTAAAAAAGCTTGGAGTACCAGTTATATGTTTTCCAAGAGGTATATCAGATTATGTAAAATTTTCTAAACTAGTAAAACCTAGTATGATAAATATCGATTACAATGTAGATGCTGAAAATATAGTAAAATTATTAGACATACCAATTCAAGGTGGGCTAGATCCAAAATTACTTCTCACAAATAAAGAAATTTTGAAAAGAGAAACACAAAAGTATCTAGAAATATTCAAAGACCACCCTTATGTATTTAATCTAGGACATGGCATCTTACCTGAAACAGAGGTTGAAATGGTTTACGAATTAATAGAAATAGTAAGAGGTTATAAATGAATCAAGAACATCCACCTGTTAAATTCGGGAAAACAGGTATACTGCTAATTAATTTAGGCACACCCGACACCACAAGCTGGCTTGATATTAGAAAATATTTAAAAGAGTTTCTATCTGATAAGAGAGTTATCGAACTTAATCCTATTATATGGCAAATAATTCTAAATCTTTTTATTCTTACTTTTAGACCCTCTAAGACAGCAAAGGCTTACAAAGAAATTTGGATGAAGAAGGAAAATATGTCACCTCTACTTTATTACACTATAAAACAAACCGAAAAAGTGTCTGCTTCCTTAAGTAATGAAAATTTGGTTATAGATTTTGCAATGAGATATGGAAACCCAAGCATTAAAAGTAAAATTAGCAAGCTACACAAAGAGGGATGCGAAAATTTAGTAATTTTACCATTATATCCTCAATATGCTGCTGCTACTACAGCCACAGTTTGTGATGAAGTCTATAGATCATTAATGAATATGAGATGGCAGCCATCCTTAAATATAATACCTCATTATGAGTCACATCCATTATATATCGATGCATTAGTTAATTCTATTAATAAGAAAATTAGTGAAATAAATTGGAAACCAGATTTAATTCTAGCATCCTATCATGGCATTCCAAGAAAATATTTTGATAAAGGAGATCCGTATCATTGTTATTGTCATAAAACTACTCGGTTAATATCAGAAAAATTTAATTCAATTAAGATTAAAACTACCTTTCAATCGAGGTTTGGTCCCCAAGAATGGCTCCAACCGTACACTGATAAAACATTAGAAAAATTACCTAAAGAAGGTGTAAAAAATGTTCTTGCAATTTGTCCTGGGTTTTCTTCGGACTGTGTAGAAACTTTAGAAGAAATATTAATCCAAGGCAAAGAAAGCTTTATAGAGTCTGGTGGAGAAAATTTTGATATGATTCCATGTTTAAACGATAATGATGATCATATAAAACTTATAAATAATCTTATTCAAAAAAACACATAAAAATGAACGATTTGATTATTTATTCATCAACGGATGGCCAAACAAAAAAAATTTGTGAAACAATAAAAAATAATTTACCATTGAATGATAAAATTAAAATAATTTCTCTAAATGAAGCCAGCGATATCAATTTAGAAAATTCAAAAAAAATAATAATAGGAGCAAGTATCAGGTATGGCAGACACAGCAGAAAAGTCGAAAATTTTGTTATAAAAAATAAAAAAATCTTACAAGAAAAAAAAACTGCTTTTTTTTCTGTAAATGTTGTAGCAAGAAAGAATGAGAAAAGTACTCCTGAAACAAATCCTTATGTAATAAATTTTCTTGCTAAAACCAAGTGGAATCCAAATAAGGTAGCAGTTTTCGCTGGTAAGGTCGATTATCCTAATTATAATTTCATTAATAAAAATGTCATTAGATTTATTATGTTGATTACGAAAGGTCCAACAAACACAAAAAACTCGTATGAATTTACAAATTGGGATATGGTAAAAAAATTCGCACTGGAGTTAAAATTATTATAATTTATTTATATTTAATTTGTCTTACAAATTTAAAAGACATAAAACACAAGTAGACAAAAATACTACCAGTTATTAGCATCATAAGTTTTGATAAATCTGCCCAGAAGTTACCAAAAATATTACCTTTTACGATTACTCTTATTAGATCAAAACCACCCAACATAGTTATAAGACCAAATAAGGCGACTAAGTGCATGAGTAATTTTTTCTTACTTATAAATTTTGTTGATAAAAAAGATAAAATTAAAATTATTAAACCTAAATAGCTTGGTATGAAGGATGTAAAGGATTTACTATCTGAAACAAAGCTTATTGTTATTCCCCAAATAATAAGAAAAAATCCATAATAAATGGATATTTGCTCAATATTTCTGTTTAAAATCTTAAATTCTTTATTATCTTCTTCCATATTTGCTGTATCTAATACATATTTTTAAATTTTTAAAGATAATCAGGGGTTGAAATTCCGTATTTAGCAAACTATATTGATTATATCTAATTAACTATTTCCACACATTATGAATATACAAGAATTAAAAGAAAAAAGCTCTGAAAAGCTGATCTCAGAAGCTGAAAACCTAGGGATAGAAAATGCTAGCACCCTAAGAAGACAAGAAATCTACTTTGCAATATTAAAGAAATTAGCAGAAAAAGGAGAAGAAATTACCGGTGGTGGTGTTCTTCAATTATTACAAGATGGTTTTGGTTTTCTTAGAGCAATAGAATCAAATTATTTACCTGGTGCAGATGATATTTATGTTAGCCCAAATCAGATAAGAAGATTTGGACTGAGAACAGGAGATACTGTCGAAGGACCAATTAGAGCACCAAAGGAAGGAGAAAGATATTTTGCACTATTACAGGTCAGTAAAATTAATTTTGAAGAAACTGACAAATTCAAACATAAAATTGCTTTTGATAACTTGACACCTCTTTATCCAAACAAACAATTGGTTATGGAAGTAGAAACCAATAAAGTTGAAAAAAAAATAGATCTAACTCCAAGATTAATAGATTTGGTAAGTCCTATTGGAAAAGGCCAAAGATCTTTAATTATTTCTCCTCCAAAAGCAGGAAAAACTATGATTCTACAAAGTATAGCAAATTCAATTACAGCAAATCACCCTGAGTGTTATCTTATGGTGCTACTTATTGATGAGAGACCAGAAGAAGTAACTGACATGCAAAGAACAGTGAAGGGAGAAGTAATTAGTTCAACTTTTGATGAACCTGCACAAAGACATGTGGCAGTTGCCGAAATGGTAATTGAAAAAGCAAAACGTTTAACAGAACATAAAAAAGATGTTGTAATTCTTCTCGATTCAATAACAAGGCTTGGTAGAGCTTATAATGCAGTTGTGCCTAGTTCTGGTAAGGTATTAACGGGAGGTGTTGACGCAAATGCTCTTCAAAGACCAAAAAGATTTTTTGGAGCTGCAAGAAATATTGAAGAAGGTGGATCATTAACTATAATTGCAACAGCATTAATAGACACTGGTAGTAGAATGGATGAGGTTATATTTGAGGAATTTAAAGGAACTGGAAATAGTGAAACAATATTAGATAGAAAAATTTCAGAAAAGAGAATATTTCCTGCAATCGATATAACAAAATCAGGAACTAGAAGAGAAGAACTAATTTTTGAAAAAAATGATCTTCAAAAAATGAATGTTTTAAGAAGAATTATTGCCCCAATGGGATCAATGGATGCAATTGAATTTATTAATTCTAAGCTTAAAAATACAAAGAATAACTCAGAATTCTTTAATTCTATGAATAAACCTGCATAGTTTAAAGATAACCCAATTCTTTCATCTCCTTTTCAAACAAACCTTCTATGACTTTTGATGTCTTAGGTTTGAGAAGATTTTTGTAATTATTTTTACTTCCTAAATTAAAAAATGGTTTCATTTTTCCTTCTTTTGAGGAATAAACCGCCTCATCAAATCCCTCATATTCCTCTTTTTTTTGTAATACTTCAAAATTTGTAGTTTCTATAGCTAGCTTAAATTTATTTTCATCAATCTTTTTTTCTTTCTTTATTATATTATTTGTAAAATTAACAATTTTTGAAAATGTGTTATATGTATCATTTTCTAAATCCTCATACTTAATTAGTAAGATATTAAAATTCTTAGATACTTTCCATGAATTATAATTATTAGACCAAGAACTTATAAAAGAATAACTTGCGTAATTATTTTCATCATTTTCATCTTTTAAATTACGGTAAATACTATTTATCATTTTTAGTGCATCACTTTCATTTAAAGAATAATGATTCATCATGGAGCTTAAGACATTTCTCGGATCTCTAATAATATAAATTGCTCCCGCTGTGAATTCAGATGAAGTAAAACTATTTCCTTTGAATGCACCATTTACATTATGAGTTTTAAGAAAGCATAATTCTTTTTTATTTTTAATTTTTTTTTGACCAACCAACCAATTTTCAGATGCCTCATCAACACTTAATAACTTCTGATCAAAAAACTCCTTGCTTGGAAACTGCTTAATTTTTTTTAGCAATTCAAAAGTAAATTTTCCATCACTAGAATAGTAATATGCTGACAAGAATGCCCTAACCCATGTGTTTCCACTTTTTGGATAAGATGCTAGCCAAATAATCATTGAATTATTTCTATATTAAATTCATATTGTAGCTATAACAAAATGACTATTTTCGCACTTTCATCAGGGCCAGGATTGTCTGGTATTGCTGTAATTAGAGTTTCAGGTCCAAATACAAAAAATGTGTTGAAAAATTTGACTATTTCACCGATTCCGAGCCCCAAAGTTGCAGTAGTAAGAAAGTTTATAAATCCTAAAACAAAGGATTTGATAGATCAGGGAATTTTATTATGGTTTCCAGGTCCTGAGAGTTACACAGGTGAAGATATGGCTGAATTTCATGTCCACGGAAGCAAAGCTGTAATTGAAGCTATAAATCTGTCTTTATCAAAAATTGAAGGTTGTAGATTAGCCGAGCCAGGTGAATTTACCAAGATTGCATTCCAAAATGGAAAAATAAATTTACTTAAAGCTGAAAGTATCTCTGACTTAATTTCATCGGAAACTGAAATCCAAAGAAAACAAGCTATAAAAATCATGTCTGGCAAAAGCTCAGATAAATTTAATTCACTTAGAGAAAGATTATTAAAAATATTGTCAAACATTGAAGCCAAAATTGATTTTCCTGATGAAGATTTGCCAGATAATATTTTAAAAAATATTCATTCAGAAACTAAAAGTATCAAAAATGAGATAGATAAAATATTGAATGATCAAAAAGTTGGAGAAAGAATAAGAGAAGGTTTTAAAATTGCAATTATTGGTCCCACAAATGCTGGAAAATCTTCTTTGTTAAATTATCTATCAAAAAGGGATATTGCAATTGTTTCTGAAATTGCAGGAACTACAAGAGATGTTATTGAGGCGCACCTTAATCTAAATGGTTATCCTGTTGTAATTTCTGATACCGCCGGGATAAGAGATTCAAAAGACGAAATTGAAAAAAAGGGTATTAAATTAGCTTTAGAAAGAGCAGAAAACGCTGATTTAAATTTAATAGTTATTGAGCCTAAAAGTGTTGATTTTTCACGCTTTTTAAAGAAATTTCGACCAAAAAACTCTATTTTGGTAATTAATAAGATGGAATTAGGTGTTGATAATATTGCAGAAGAAATAAAAAATTATGACCCGATTTCAATTTCAATAAAAAAGGAAAAAAATTTAGATAAACTTATAAGTTTGATCAAAGAAAATTTAAAAAATAAATTTATTCTTCAAGATGATATATATATTACAAGACAACGACACAGGACTAATCTTGAAAAGTGTGTGGAGCATTTAAAAAATTTTGAAGAAAAAAATTCCTTAGAAGATTTTGATAAAGCGGCAGAAGACTTAAGATTAGCAACCAGATATCTTGGAACTATCGTTGGAAAGGTCGATGTAGAGGAGATATTGGGATCAATTTTTAATGATTTTTGCATTGGTAAATAAACGTTGGAATTACTCACTTTTTAAACAAATTTAAGTGTTTTCTTGTAAATTTTAGGATCAATAATAAATTACAAATATGAAAAACGAATTAACATTTGATGTAGTGGTAATAGGAGGGGGTCATGCTGGGTGTGAGGCAGCTGCTGCATCTGCCAGGTTGGGTGTTAACACCGCTTTGTTTACACACAAATTTAATACAATAGGAGAGATGTCTTGTAATCCAGCAATTGGTGGATTAGGAAAAGGACATCTAGTCAGAGAAATAGATGCATTAGATGGCGTGATGGGAGAAGTAGCAGATAAATCAGGTATTCAATTTAGATTACTAAATAGAAGCAGGGGGCCTGCAGTTAGAGGACCCAGAACTCAAAGTGATAGATCATTATATAAAAAATTTATGCAAAAAAAACTTGTAAACTACTGTAATTTAAGCATATTTAGTGATCCTGTAATTAGGTTTTATTTTAAAAATAACAGTATAATTGGTTTTTTAACACAATCAGGTAAAGAAATTAAATCGTCTAAGATAATTTTAACAACTGGCACTTTCTTAAATGGTTTGATACATATTGGTGAAAATAAAATACCAGCTGGTCGGTTTGATGAGAAACCTTCAACAGGTTTAAGTGAACAGTTAGAGAAGTATAATTTTAAAATAGGAAGACTAAAAACTGGAACTCCGCCTAGACTTGACTCTCGAACAATAAATTTTGAAAATTTAGAAGAGCAGCAAGCTGATGATGAACCATACTTTTTTTCTTTCCTTACAAGAAAAAAATACAATAAACAGATTTCATGTAGAATGACGTATACTAATCGAGCAGTTCATAAAATTATTTCTAAAAATATAAAACGAAGCGCTATGTACTCTGGAACCATAAAAGGAGTAGGTCCAAGATATTGCCCCTCTATAGAGGATAAAATTAAAAAATTTGCAGATAAACAAAGACATCAAATTTTTTTAGAGCCAGAAGGTTTAAATGATTTTACAATTTATCCAAATGGAATTTCGACATCTTTACCTGCTGACGTACAGCAAGAAATATGTAGTAAAATCAATGGTTTAGAGAAAGTTAAAATTTTAAGACCTGGATATGCCATAGAGTATGATTTTATAGATCCAAGAGAGCTTTTTTTAACTTTGGAGACTAAGAAAATTAAAAACCTTTATTTAGCCGGCCAGATAAATGGAACTACTGGATATGAAGAAGCCGCAGCCCAAGGCCTTATCGCTGGAATTAATGCTGCACTAGCCTTTAAAGAAGAAGAGCCGTTTATTTTAGATAGGTCTGAAGCTTATATAGGAGTTATGATAGATGATCTTATAACAAAAGGTGTTGCAGAGCCATATAGAATGTTTACATCAAGGGCCGAATATAGACTCTCATTAAGATCTGACAACGCAGATGTTAGACTTACAAAAAAAGGAATTGATATAGGACTAGTTTTAGATCAAAGAAAGAAGATTTATAAAGATAAATTTAGTAATTTATCAATAATTCAGTCTAAAATGGATAAATTGATGATTTCACCATCAAAAGCCTCTAAATTTGCAATAAATATTGCAAAAGATGGTGTGAGCCGATCAGCAAATCAGTTATTAGGACAAAAATCTGTTAATATGAATAAAATAAGAGAAATATGGCCAGATATACCATATTTTTCACGTGAAATTGATGAACAATTAGAGATAAATTCACATTATAAAGGTTATTTAAATAAGCAAAAAGCAGATATTTTAGCATTTAAAAGAGATGAAAATTTATTAATTCCAGAAAACCTAAATTATGATAGTTTTTCCGGGCTTTCAAACGAAGTAAAATCAAAATTTAAAAAAATAAGACCTAAAACAATGGGACAAGCATTAAGAATAGATGGAATTACTCCTGCTGCTGTATATATTTTGTTGTCTCATCTTAAAAGAAAGTCTATTAAGCATATAGCTTGATTGATTCGAATATTTTAAAATTATATAATGCGAAATCCATAAATGTTTCACGTGAAACATTAAAGGCGTTAGAAGACTATTCAAATGCAATCATTTCAAGAAATAAAAGAATAAATTTGATCAGTAAAAGCACTGAAAATTCCATAAAACAAAGGCATATAGAAGATAGTGCGCAAATTATTGATTTTGTTGATAAAAATGATATAAAAATTTGTACAGATCTAGGGTCTGGTGCTGGTTTACCTGGTATAGTTTTAGGTATTTTGATGAAACCAAAAAAACCATTATTTAAGATAATTTTCTATGAAAAGAGCTATCACAAAAGTCTTTTCTTAAGAGAAATGGCAGATAAATTTAGTCTAAATTCAGAAATTCATCGAAAAAATATTTTTGGGGAAAAAGATTTAACAACGGATGTTATAATTTCAAGAGCATTCAAACCTTTGCCAATAATTTTTCAAATAGCAAAAAATAATTTTAAAAAATTCAAGTATATTATTTTATTTTTAGGTAAGACTGGAAAGACAGTTATTGATAATGCGCGTGAGAATTGGAATTTTGATTATGAAAAAAAAAAAAGTTTAACAAGTAACCAATCTTTAATAGTAAAAATTTCAAATCTAAAAAAAAAAAATGTTTAATAAAGATATTTTCTTTAAAAAAAATTTTAATGAGACACAACAATTAAAGAGGGAATTAGAAAAATTATAAAAATGAAAAATATATATAAAAATAATGGATAAAAAAATAATTTCAGTAATAAATCAAAAGGGAGGAGTGGGCAAAACCACAACAGTAATTAATCTAGCGGCAGGACTATCAATGAAGGAAAAAAAAGTTTTAGTAATAGACTTAGATCCACAAGGTAATGCTTCAACTGGTCTTGGATTATCTAACACAACTAATTCAGAGAAAAATATTTACAGTGTTCTAAATGGAAATAAGAAAATTTCAGAGGTTATACAATCATCAAGCTTTGAAAATCTAAATGTAATAACTTCAAATGTTGATTTATCAGGTCTCGAGGTCGAAACGGCTGGGGATAGTCGAAGGGCCTTTAAATTAAAAGACGAATTAGGCCTGATTTTAAATGATTCTAGAACACTGTATGATTACATAATAATTGACTGCCCTCCATCCCTAAGTTTACTTACAATTATGGCATTGGTGGCTTCCGACTCTTTAGTGGTTCCACTGCAGACAGAATTTTTTGCATTAGAAGGACTTACTCAACTCATGAAGACTATAGAAAGAATAAAATCCAATTTAAATCCATCATTAGAAATTAGAGGCATACTGCTTACAATGTTTGACAAGCGAAATAAACTTTCGGGTCAAGTGGAGATAGAGGCAAGGAACTATTTTAAGGAAAAAGTTTACTCAACTGCTGTGCCAAGAAATGTTAGATTGTCTGAGGCACCATCCCACGGCATACCTGTCCTGATATATGACAAAATATGTCCTGGAAGTAAGGCTTACTTTGAATTTACTGATGAATTCTTAGAACAAGATAAACCAGTGGAGAGTGCTGCATGATAAATCCTTTTAAAAATAAGAAGGGTTTAGGAAGGGGCCTATCATCACTGATCGGTGATAGTGATATAAAAACATCTAAAGAAAAAATTTCTATAAGTTCTATAGTTCCAAATAAAAATCAACCTAGAAAATTATTTGAAAAGGAGTCTTTAGAAGAATTAAAAAATTCGATTAGTGAAAGAGGCATAATCCAACCATTAATTGTTAGAAAATCAGATGATCAAGACGATAAATTTGAATTAATAGCAGGCGAAAGAAGATGGCAAGCAGCCCAATCAGCTGGCCTTCATGAAGTGCCTGTAGTTATTATTGAGGCAGATAATCTAAAATCGTTAGAATTAGCAATTATAGAAAACGTTCAGAGAAAAGATCTAAATCCTATAGAGGAGGCTGAAAGTTACAATAATCTAATTCAAAATTTTGGATATGATCATGAAAAAGTTTCCCAGTTTATTGGAAAAAGTAGATCACATATCTCCAACTCTATTCGTTTACTGTCTCTTCCAGAAAAGATATTGGACTTGATAAGAAATAATAAAATTTCTCAAGGTCACGCTAAAGTTTTAGTTGGTCTAGAAAATGCCCTTTTATTAGCAGATAAAATAATTAAAAAAAAACTGTCTGTAAGGCAATTAGAAAGTTTAGTCAGACTTTTTAAAAAGGGATCTAACAATTCTTTCAAGTCAAAGGACTCAAATATAATTTCAACGGAAAACGATTTATCTGAGAAAATTGGCATGAGAGTTATTCTAAATAACAAAAAAAATAATTCTGGAACTTTATCATTTGAGTATAAAGGAATTGATCAGCTTGATAGACTAATTGAAGTTATAAAGAAAAATTATTAATAATTAACTATAAAATCAGAGACTAAGTTCAAGGAATTTTTAGAATTACTTTTTACCAACGTTTCTACTTCATTTATTTGAAACATTTTGGTCTTCAAGTCTTTTAATTCCCATGTATTTGCTTGTCTTTTCACAACTTCTTTATCTTTCCAAAAAATTGGTGGTTTTGTTTTGGAAATAACGTCATCAAGATTTTCATTTTTTTTATAATTTTCCAATATATTTAGTAATCTTTTAGATTTATTTAAAATTGTTCTTAAAATCAAAATACAGTCATCATCTGAATAGTTATTTTCATTTAGAATCTTAATTATATTTTTTTTATTCTTACTAAGATAATTATCAGCTAATTCATTCACACCGAAATTTTCTGCTAAATTAGATAGTTTTTTTACTACCTCAAAAGTGATTTCTTTATTAGATTGTGAATAATTGAAGATTTTACTCAATTCTTTTTTTAAATTTTCTCTACTCCCACTTGATCTTCCAACTAGAAGGTTAATAGATTCTCTAGATAGTTTTATCTTATTTTTATTTAAATACTCATTAGCTATTGAGCTTAAAGTTCTAGCATCATCTTCATAAAAAGGAATTATTGCAAGTTTTTTACTTTTCTCAAAAAAAATTCGTAATTTTGATCTTTTTTCCAGCAATCCAGCTCTTAATATAATTACAATATCCTCGATATTTCTATCTGATATTTCTTCAATATATTTTAGTATTCTTTCTCCCACCCTGGAGATTATTAATATTTTTTTTTCGTCAAATAGCGATTTTGTTAATATTTCTGAAGATATTGTTTCATAACTATTTATAAACTCATTTTCATCGTATTTATTTATTGATCCCTTGAAATCAGCAATAAAAGTTTTTTCCACTGTTTCATTTTGCAAACCTTCATTTTTTCCATAAAGAAGTATCATGTTACGTCTTTCTAAATTGGATTTATTTGCCTCATAAGATTTAATAATCATTTATTTAAAGTTTTGATTCCAAAAAGTATATCTTGAGAAATACTATCACTTAAATTATTTATTAAATTATCTTCATATTGTGAAAGTTCATATTTATCTTTAATACTATTATAGGTTATTTGCTTATTAATTTGATCTTTTATAATTTTTTTTCCATTATGATCTACTTGATATTCTAAATTTATAATAAGTTTGTAGATTTTTGGATCACCTTTGGTATCAGATGTCACTATTTCTTTTCTTTTAAAAGTTTTAAAATACAAATCATAATTTTCATCTCCATTTGTATTATTTTTCAAAAATTTTTTAATTGAATTGTTGATTTTTACATCACCATCTGAAGTTATTTCTTCAAATTTAAAGTTATAATTTTTATTTAGATAAACTGGTTCGTAAGCGCACGATTGTAATAGAAGAATTATTGCAAAGAATTTAAATATATTATTCATTCAACAAAATATTAATTAATTTATCTTTAATAAATATAATCTTAACAATTTTTTTATTATCTAAGTATTTAAAAATATTTTTATCTTTTTTGGAGTAATCTAATATTTCTGTTTCTCCTAAACCTTTTTTTGTGTTTAAAATTGACCTTTTTTTGCCGTTTATTTGAACAACGATGCTCACTTTTTCTTCTTCCAAGGCCTTTTCATCATGCTTTGGCCAATTATATTCATTTTGAAAACCAATATCTTCCAAGCATTCACTAGCGAAGTGAGGAATAATAGGTAAAAAACAGATAAGAATTTTATAGTAGTTATCTTTTAAGTTTTTTAAACTTTTCTCTTCCTTTAAATAATTAATTAAAAAATTATATGTTTCATACATGTTCGCAATTATTACATTGTAGTTAAATTTTTCAAGATTTACTGTTATTTTTGAAATCATCTGGTTTACAAATTTTTCAATTTGTTTGTCATCCTTCTCATATTTGTTGTTAAATATTATATTCTTGATCTCATTGTGTAAAATCCAAAGTTTTTGTACAAATTTATAAGAAGATACCATTCCTTGTTCAGACCACTGAACATCTTTCTCTGGTGGGCTATCAGATAAAATAAACAACCTTACGGCATCAGCTCCATAATTTTTAATTATAAATTCTGGATCAATTACATTTTTTTTTGATTTTGACATTGATTCAGATGGACCAACTTTGACTATTTTGTTTTCATCAATTTTCTTTACAATTTTACCATTTACTTTTTCAACTTCATCTGGGCTTAACCAATTATTATCTTCATCTTTGTAAGTTTCATGACAAACCATTCCTTGTGTAAATAAACTTTGAAATGGTTCCTTTATTTGAAAATTTTCATTTTTATAATCTATGGCCCTCATAAAAAAACGTGAATATAATAAATGTAAAATTGCGTGCTCGACTCCTCCTATGTATTGATCTACAGGCATCCAGTAATCTATTTCCTCCTTATTAAAACCATAATGTTTTTCATTAGGAGAACAAAACCTTAAATAATACCAAGAAGAGCATACAAAAGTATCTAAAGTATCAGTTTCTCTTGTCATTTTTTTTCCATCTATAATTATCTCTTTCCAACTTTTTTGACTATCTAATGGATTTCCTTTTACCTTAAGGTCTATATTTTCAGGAAGTTTCACTGGTAACATTGATTTAGGTATTTGATGAACCTTACCATCCTCATCATAAGCTACTGGTATGGGACACCCCCAATACCTTTGACGTGATACACCCCAATCTTTTAATCGATAGTTAATTTGTTTTTTGCCTAAATTTTTTTTTTCTAATATTTTAATTGTTTCTAAGACAGAATTTTGTGGTGCCTCTAAGCCATTTAAAAAGTCAGAATTTATTAATATACCTGGACCTGCATACGCTTTTTCTTTGACTTCAAAATTTTCATCTTTGTCAAAAGGCTTAACAACTGTTTTGATATTTAAGCCATATTTTTTTGCAAAATCAAAATCTCTTTGATCATGACCTGGGCAACCAAATACTGCTCCAAAACCATAGTCCATTAATACAAAATTCGCAAAATAAACAGGCACTTTTTGTGATGGGTTCAAAGGATTTATTGCCTCTAAATTTGTCTTAAAGCCAATTTTTTCACCAACTGCTATCGCCTCTTCTGTTGTTCCTGTTTTAGAACATTCATTTTTAAATTTTTGGAAATCTTTATCGTTAATAAAATATTTAGATACCTCATGATCTACTGAAAGTGCTAAAAAAGAAAAACCAAATAAGGTATCAGGTCTAGTTGTAAAGCATCGAATTTTCTCCACTGGCAAATCCCCCTCGATTTTAAATTCAATTTCACAACCAAAGGATTTCCCAATCCAATTTTTTTGCATTGTCTTAACCTTATTTGGCCAAGTCTCTAAACTTTCAAGG
>CABZJA010000003.1 GCA_902525935.1 uncultured Pelagibacteraceae bacterium
AAATAATGTAAACTTAGTTTCTTTTTCAAATACGAATATCGAAATTTCTTTTAATGAAAAACTAAATAAGAGTTTTGTAAAAGATTTATCTGAAAAATTATATGATTGGACTAAAAACCGTTGGCTGATTTCTTTTACAAAGGAAAAAGGTGAAATGAGTGAAAAAGAGAAAAAAAATAGTTTAAAAAAAAAAAATATTACAAAATACAAAAGCTCAAGTGAATATAAAAATTTGTTGGAGGCACTTCCTGATATTGAATTAATTGATATTGAAAAAAACGATGACTGATTTTAATAAAATTTTAGAAAAAGCTAAAGAAATAGAAAAAAAAATGAAAGAAAGTCAGGAGAACCTTAAAAAGATTGAGGTTGATGGTGTGTCTGGAGGAGATGTGGTTAAAATTACGCTTAATGGAGATGGTGAGATGACTAAAATTTTATTAAGCGATAAAGTACTGAAAGAAGATAAAGAGATAATTCAGGATTTAATCACTGCCGCACATAATGACGCTAAAAATAAATTAAAATCAAAAACTTCCGAAGAAATATCTAAAGCGACTGGTGGATTAGGTGTGCCTGGATTTAAATGGCCTTTATAATTAAATGCAAAATCTTCCTGAAATAGATAATTTAATTAAACTGATATCTAAATTACCAGGTCTTGGACCAAAGTCTGCAAAAAGAATAATTTTAAAAATGATTAATAATCGCCAAGAAATATTAAGACCTTTGGCTAATAATCTGAGCGATGTGTTTAAAAATATTGAACGTTGTAAAATTTGTGGAACATTAAAATCTAATAATAATCCCTGCAATAATTGCGAAGACAAAAATAAAAAATTTAGCAAAATATGTGTTGTTGAAAACATTTCGGATCAATGGGCAATAGAAAGCTCATCTATTTATCAAGGCTACTATCATATTTTAGGAGGCACGATCTCTGATAGCACTAACGGAAATAATAGAGAAAATTTGCTTATTAATTCTCTGATAGAAAGAATAAAAAATGATAATATTGATGAAGTAATTTTAGCAACTAGTGCTACCGTTGAAGGACAAACTACCGCTTTTTATATCCAGGACAGCTTAAAAAATATAAATGTAAAAATATCAAAATTAGCTCAAGGTTTGCCAGTTGGTGGAGAAATCGAAACATCAGATGATGGAACGCTTATATCTGCTTTTAAAAATAGAAAAGATTTATAAATTAGTAATTAACTTTTTTTAATTAACCTATTTAAATGTAATAGAGGTTCAGTATAGCCCGATGGTTGCGACTTGCCATGGAAAATCAATTCACATGCCGCCTTAAAAGAGATTGACTTGTCGTAATTTGGAGACATATTTTGATATTCTGGATCTCCTTCATTTTGTTTATCAACAATCTTTGCCATTTTTTTTAGAATTTCTAAAACTTGTCTATTTGAGCAAATACCATGATGTAGCCAGTTAGCTATATGTTGTGATGATATTCTTAGTGTTGCTCTATCCTCCATTAATCCAACATTATTTATGTCTGGAACTTTAGAGCACCCTATCCCTTGATCTACCCACCTTACTACATAACCTAAAATAGTTTGAGCTGAGTTACACAATTCATTATTAATCTCCTCTTTGTTCCAATTTGGTCTGTCTGCTATTGGGATCGTTAACAAATTATCAATATAATCTATTTTATTACTTTTTAAGTCTTTATGTTGTTCAAAAATATCTACTTTATGATAGTGCATTGCATGTAAAGAAGCTGCAGTAGGAGATGGTACCCAAGCACAATTTGCACCAGCTTCAAGATGTGATATTTTTTGATCTATCATATCTTTCATTTTATCTGGCATAGCCCACATACCTTTACCTATTTGAGCAACACCTGAAAATCCACATTTTAAACCAACGTTAACGTTGTTATTTTCATATGCAGCTATCCATTTTGATTTTTTCATATCACCTTTTTTTATCATTGGACCTGCTTCCATTGATGTATGCATTTCATCCCCAGTTCTGTCCAAAAAACCTGTATTAATGAAAAAAACCCTGCTTTTTAATGTTCTAATACATTCTTTCAAGTTTACAGAAGTTCTTCTTTCTTCATCCATAATACCACATTTAATTGTATTCTTTTCAAGCTTTAATACTTCCTCAACTCTTGTGAATATTTTATCTGTAAAAGCAGTCTCTTCAGGTCCATGCATTTTTGGTTTTACAATATATATCGAACCTGTTCTTGAGTTACCTTTTCTTTTTAAATCATGAATAGCTGCAGCAGTTGTAATAAATGCATCCATAATACCTTCTGGGATTTCAGAACCATCTTCTAAAATAATTGCTGAATTGGTCATTAGATGACCAACATTTCTAATTAAAAGTAAGCTTCTACCATGTAACTTCTCTTTTTTATTATCTTTTGAAATGTAACTTCTATCTGGATTAAGTTTTCTTTCTAAAGTTTTTCCATCTTTTTCGAAGACAGATTTTAGAGTTCCTTTCATCAAACCTAACCAATTTCTGTAACATAAAATTTTGTCTTCTGAGTCTACTGCAGCAACACTATCTTCGTTATCACAAATTGTAGATATTGCAGACTCTATAATTATGTCACTTATTCCCGCAGCATCTTGAACAGCGCTAAAAGCTTTAGGGTTAATTATTATCTCAATTTTTAAATTATTGTTTTCCAAAATTATTGTTGTTGGATTATTAGGTTCTCCTCTGTATCCGATAAATTTATTTTTATCTTTTAACTCAAACTCTTTATTATCTTTTAATATTTTTAAGTTACTTCCCTCTATTTTAAATCCATTTATATCTTTCCAATGAATTTCATTAATGGGGAAGTGATCATTTAGAAAATTACGAGCAAATCTTATTACTTCTTGTCCTCGAAGAGGATCATACTTTTGACTACCTGCCTCCTCAGATTCAATTAAATCTGTTCCATATAAACTATCATAAAGACTTACCCATCTTGCATTAGCAGCATTTAATGTGTACCTAGAGTTCATTATAGGAACAACAAGTTGAGGACCTGCAATACTTGAAATTTCACTATCAAGCTTTTTGGTATCTATTTTAAAATCATTTCCCTCTTCTTTTAAATATCCAATCTCTTTTAAAAAATTCTTATACTCTTGATGATTAAATTCTCCATTTCTGTTTTTTTTTAACCATAAGTCAATTTCAGATTGAATAGTTTCGCGAATTTCTAATAACTTTTTATTAATTGGGGCAAGTTCATTAATACTTTTATCAAATCCATCCCAAAAATCTTTTTCGTTAATGTCTAATCCTTGAAGAAGTTCATTTTTTACAAAATCAGCTAAATCCTTTGAAACAGATAAAGTGTTAATTTTAATAAATGAATTATTCATAATTTTTATAAATTTAGAAATCGTTGTATATGATAATCAATAAATTATGTCATTAATTTATTTGAAAAAATGTTATTTTCCTCTGAAAAAAAATATAATTTTTATAATTTGATCATTTTATCGCCCAAAAATTATATATAATAAAGTAATGAAAAATTATTTAAATTTTGAGACTGATATTAAAAACTTAGAAATAGAACTAGATAAATTAAAAGATCCTTACAATCAAGACGGTCTTTCAGAAGTTGATACAAGTAAAATAACTAATTTACAAAATGAAATAGATAAAAAACTTAAAGATGTATATTCAAATCTTGATGCATGGCAGACGACATTAGTCGCAAGACATGAGGATAGACCTAAATCAAAATTTTTTATAGATAATCTATTTGATGAATTTATTTCACTTTCAGGAGATAGATTTTATGGAGAAGATAAATCGGTAATTTGTGGTTTTGGTAAGTTTAATTCTAAGTCAGTTTTAGTAATTGGGCAGGAAAAAGGTGAAAATTTAGATTCAAGAATTGAGAGAAATTTCGGGATGATGAGACCAGAAGGCTACAGGAAAACGATAAGGTTAATGAATTTAGCTAATAAATTTAAAATACCAATTATTAATTTTGTTGATACTCCAGGTGCTTACCCAGGTGTTGGTGCTGAAGAGAGAGGCCAGGCAGAAGCAATAGCAAAGTCTATCGAATGTTCTATGCAACTGACTGTTCCTACTTTATCTATAATAATAGGTGAAGGTGGCTCTGGTGGAGCGATTGCACTAGCTTCATCCAGTAAAGTATTGATGTTAGAGAATGCAATATATTCAGTAATATCTCCAGAAGGATGTGCAACTATACTTTGGCGAGATCCAACGAAGACTTTAGAAGCTGCGAAAGCAATGAAGCTTTCAGCTAAAGATCTTTTAAAGTTAGAAATTATTGATGAAATAATTCCCGAACCTTTGGGGGGTGCACATCGAGATAAAGATCTTATTTTAGACAATGTGCGTAATGCCATTGATAGAAACTTAAGTAAATTTATTACATTAAATGAAGAAGAAATATTAAATCAAAGAAAGAATAAGTTTTTAGATATTGGTAGAAATAAAGGTTTCAGTACTAATGCAGTTAATCAAGATAAACTTACTATTAAATATAATTTAGTTCAAAATTTGATTGCAAAAATTAAATTGAATAAAAAATTATTTATTTCAATCGCATCAATTCTTCTTTTATTAATTTTATTAACAGTGATTTTTTAATTTATAAGGCACCGCAGCAGTGTTTATATTTTTTCCCAGATCCACATGGGCAAGGTTCATTTCTTCCAATTTTACTTTTTGCAATAGATTTTAAGTTTTCTTTCATTTTGTTTTGAGAATTATCTTCCTCCTCTTTTTGTATTATTTTTAAATTTAAAAGCATTGTTACAAGATCAGTTTTTAATTTTCCCAGTAAATTTTCAAATAATAGAAAAGCTTCTTTTTTGTATTCTACTAAAGGATCTCTTTGTCCATAAGATCTTAAACCAATTACTTGTCTTAATTGCTCTAGGTACTGAATATGTGATTTCCAGTTTTGATCTATAATTTGCACCAATATTCTTTTTTCAATTTCTTTTCCTTGTTCAACACCTAATAAATTATTTCTTTCATCTCTATTACTTATAAATTTATCCTTTATTTTTTTTTCCATTGTTTTTAGATCTGAATTTAAAATTTCACCTAATTCATCATCAGTTGTTGATTTACCTAAAGTCTGCTTTAAAGCATTTGGAAATTCTTTAGAATTTGGAGATTTTTCGTATAATATTTTTTGACTTTTTAAATTTTCTAAGACCTCATCAAGAAAAATATCTGAATAATTCTCTTTTTCTTTACTATCTATTACATTTTTTCGTTGTTCAAAAATTACATGTCTTTGGTCATTAAGAACATTGTCAAATTTAATAAGCGTTTTTCTTATATCAAAGTTTCTTGCTTCAACTTTTTGTTGTGCTCTTTCAATTGCTTTATTTATCCAAGGATGATCAATACTTTCACCATCTTTAAGACCAAGCTTTTCTAGCATAGAATTCATGGTTTCTGAGCCAAATAATCTCATCAAATCATCTTCTAAACTTACAAAAAATATTGAACTGCCTTCATCTCCTTGTCTTCCTGATCTTCCTCTTGCTTGATTATCAACTCTCCTACTTTCCATTCTTTCGGTTCCAATTACAAATAAACCCCCCCTTTTTTTCACATCATCTTTTTCGGATTGATTTTGTCCACCCAACTTAATGTCAACACCTCTTCCTGATATGCTTGTAGTAATAATTACAGAATTTATTTTGCCTGCGTTTGCAATAATTTCGGCTTCTTTCTCATGATTTTTAGCATTTAAAACAATATGTTTTATTTTTTCTTTTTCTAACAAATTAGAGTAATGCTCAGATTTATTTATGCTAGATGTGAAAACCAAGAGTGGCTGTCCAATTTTATTACTTTCTTTTATTTTTTGGATGATTGCGTTATCTTTTTCTAAATTTGTTCTAAAGATTTGGTCATTAAGATCATTTCTTATCATATCTTTGTTGGTAGGTATCTGTAAAACTGGCAAGTTATAAATTTCAAAAAATTCTGCAGACTCTGTTTGGGCTGTTCCCGTGCAACCTGCTAATTTATCATACAACTTAAAAAAATTTTGATAGGTTATTGACGCCAGTGTTTGATTTTCAGCTTTAACTTCTATTTTTTCTTTAGCTTCTAAGCTTTGATGAAGTCCATCACCAAATCTTCTACCTGGCAATTGCCTACCTGTTTGTTCATCAATTATAATTATTTCGTTATCTTTAACTATATAATCTCTTCCATGCTCAAATAAATAATTTGCCCTTAATGCTTGGTTTACATGATGAACTAAATGTAAATTTTCTGGGTCATAAAAATTCTTATTTTTTAAAATACCAGCATCAGAAAATATTTTTTCAACATTATCTATTCCTTCATTTGTTAAGAGTATGTTTTTTTCTTTTTCATCTAAGTCAAAGTCTGTTTTTTTCAAATTTTTAATTAATTTATCTACAGCAATATATTGCATAGTTTTATCTTCTGCTGCTCCAGAAATAACTAAAGGAGTTCTAGCTTCATCTATTAAACAAGAATCAATCTCATCAACTATCGCAAAGTTATGCTTCCTCAGGACCATCTCATTTTTTGAATATTTCATGTTGTCTCTTAAAAAATCAAAGCCCAATTCACTGTTAGTGGCATAAGTTATATCTTTATTATAATTTTCTTTGCGTTCCTCATCTGACTGGTTTGAGTTTATATATCCACAACTCAAACCCAAAAAATTGTAGATTTTACCCATATTTATACTATCTCTTTTTGCTAGGTAATCATTTACAGTAACTATATGAACGCCTTTTTTTTCTAATGCGTTAAGGTATGCTGCAAGAACAATGGTAAGTGTTTTGCCTTCACCCGTTTTCATCTCTCCAATCTTATTCTCATGTAACGCAATACCTCCAATTAGCTGAACATCAAAGTGTCTCTCATTGTTAATTCTTTTCGAAGCCTCTCTTACCAATGCAAATGCCTCAGGTAATATATCGTTTAATTTTTCTCCTTCTTTTAATCTAGAAATAAATTCATTTGTTCTTAAAGGAAATTCACTATCCTCAAATTTGCTAACCTTGCTTTCTTTAAGATTAATCTCTTTTACAATTTTTTGAATTCTGTCTAATTCTTTTTGATTGCCACTTTTTATAAATTTACTAATAATGTTTAATGGATTAAGCATATTTTTGATGTTTTAATAGTTATAAATTATATAGTTATTTATTTAAAAAATTAAATAGCATGGATTTTGGCATAAACAACTTTTTTGACAAGAAATACAAGGACTCTAAAATAGGACATTTTCAAGATCTTGAACATATTGATGGATTATCTATCTCAACAATTAGCTGTGGTCTTTATGATAAAAAAAGAGACGACTTAGTTTTATTTTATTTTAGGGATGGTGCAAATTATGCAAATGTATATACAAAATCAAGTCTAGTGTCTGAAAATATAAAATGGAATAAAAAAATAAAAGATAAAAAGATTTATGGCATTTTAATCAATACAAGAAACGCAAATGCCTTAACAGGAAATGACGGCTATAACTCTCTTAAAAAAATTTCCTTAAATTTGTCGAAATTATTAACATCAAAACAAATAGAAGATGAGGAAAAGCCAAGAGAAATTAAACCAAACCAATTATTATTTGCTTGCACAGGCACTATAGGGGAAAAATTTCCTGAAAATGAAATTTTAAGTAGCACTAAAAACTTAGTTGATAATATAAAATATAATCAAAATAAACTAATTTGGATTAAAGCAGCTCTTGGAATTATGACAACAGACACTAAACCGAAATTATCCATGGCAGAATGTAAGATAGCTGGTTCAGATATAAAAATATATGGAGTTGCAAAAGGATCAGGAATGATCTTTCCAAATATGGCAACAACTTTAGGATTTATTTTTACTGATGCCAATATTTCCTCATCAATTTTGAAACAGATACTTAATCTAAATATTAAGACTACTTTTAATGCTATAACATGCGATGGGGATACTAGTACAAATGATATGGTTTCAATATTTTCAACAGGCAAAGCAAACAATAAAGAGATAAAAAGTTTTAAAGATCCAAAATTAAAGCAATTTATTAGTAGTGTTCATCAGGTCATGCTAAACTTAGCAAAAAGAGTTGCGAGCGATGGAGAGGGAGCAACAAAATTTGTTACCATTAAATGCATTAATAGCAAAACCGAGAAAGATGCAAAAAATATTTGTTTCTCAATAGCTAACTCACCATTAGTTAAAACAGCAATCTTTGGAGAGGACCCTAATTGGGGAAGAATCGCAATGGCAATCGGAAAGAGTGGTGCAATTGTTAAACATGAAAAGCTGTCTATATCAATGGGACCTTACTTAATTCTTAAAGATGGCAAATTACATAAATATTATCAAGAAAGTATTTTAAGCGAGTATATGAAAAATGAGAATATAGAAATAACCGTCGATCTATCTATTGGAAGTAAAAAATTTACAGCGTATACTATGGATTTATCTAAGGAATATATTGAAATTAATTCTGATTACAGGTCTTAGGTATTGAAATCTTATAAAATATAATTAATTCATTTAAATGATTAAGTATTTATTAAATTGTAAAAGTTGCAATCTTGAGTTTGAAAGCTGGTTTGCTAGCTCAAAAAAATTTGATAAATTA
This sequence comes from uncultured Pelagibacteraceae bacterium, assembly GCA_902525935.1. Lineage (GTDB taxonomy): Bacteria > Pseudomonadota > Alphaproteobacteria > Pelagibacterales > Pelagibacteraceae > Pelagibacter. The sequence goes on from CABZJA010000003.1 coordinate 8,627, forward strand.
AAAAAACTAAAGCTTCTTAGTTGTCAGCAGTGTAATTCTCAAAAAATTGAAAAGTCTTTGATGACGCCAAATTTAGCTAATTCTAGTTTTAAACAAGATAAATCTTACAAGAATTATAAAAATGTTAAAAAAAAATTAAGAGAATATCAAAAATTTGTAAAAGAAAACTTTGAATATGTTGGAGAAAATTTTGCTTATGAGGCCAGATCTATTCATTACAGCAAAAAAAAGAATAAAAAAAATATTTTTGGCAAAGCATCAATTGAAGACGTTAAGGAATTAAAAGAAGAAGGTATAGAGACATCAACCATTCCATGGATTGAAGATAAGGAAAATTAACTCTTTTTGTACTTTGCTATATAATTTACAGATTTGTCATTTGAAAGTTTCCACTTATTTAAAAGTAGATTAAATTTAACTCCTTCAATACTTTTTAATAAAAGTGAATTTTTATTGCAGATATTTTCTAGATTTTCAGGTTTTACAAATTTATTCCAATCATGTGTTCCGATTGGAAGCCATCTTAAAATATATTCAGCTCCTATAATTGCAAATACATAAGATTTCAAAGTTTGGTTTAAGGTAGCAATAAACATTAAACCATTATCTTTTAAAAATTTAGTACTTTGATTTATAAATTTAGGAATATCCTCAACATGTTCAACTATTTCCATATTAAGAATTACATCAAATTTTTTTTCATAATTAAAATTCTCTGGAGACTTATCATGATACTCAATTTTTAAATTGCTTTTTTTTAAATGATGTTTTGCAATATCAATATTTTTTTTGGACGCATCAATACCTACAACTTCTCCTCCAAGTCTTGCCAAAGGTTCAGATAATAAACCACCTCCACATCCAATATCAAGAATACTTATTCCTTTTAGTGGTTTGTGATTTGATGAAATGTTAAAATCTTTAATAATATTGTTTTTTATGTACTCTATTCTAATTGGATTAAATTTATGAAGTGGTTTAAATTTACCATTAGGATCCCACCATTCTTCGGCGATTTTGTTAAATTTTTCGATTTCTTCTTTGTTTATAGTATTATTATTCATTCTTTATTGACATTATATATAAGATGTATTTTATCAATATTAAAAAGCTTGTAAATAAAACTACCAATGAAAATTATTGTATTAAAGTTTGGCGGTACCTCAATCGGTTCAATTCAAAGAATTAAGAAAATATCTAGAATAATTAAATCTTATTCAAAAAAATATAGGGTAATAGTTTTGTCATCTGCAATGAGTGGTACTACTAATAAGTTGATAAATATGTCAAAACAAATCAGCGAAAATTTTCCTGATAATGAATATGATACTTTAGTTTCAGCAGGTGAGCAGATTTCGTGTTCGTTGTTAGCAGGTCATCTAGAGGCAAATGGTCTGAATTCTAAATCTTGGATGGCTTGGCAAATACCAATTTTAACAGAGGGAAAACATAAATATTCTAGAATTAAGTACATAAATAAGTCTAAAATTTTAAAATTTTTAAAATCTGGAGGAATTCCTATTATTGCTGGATTTCAGGGTATAGATAAAAATTTAAATATTACAACTATTGGCAGAGGAGGTTCTGACTCAAGTGCAATTATGGTTGCTAAGTTTTTTAGAGCCACTAGATGTGTTATATATACAGATGTTGAAGGAGTATATACCACTGATCCTAATAAACTAAATTCTGCAAAAAAAATTAAAAATATATCCTATGAGGAAATGTTAGAAATGGCCTCATTAGGATCAAAAGTAATGCAGCCAGACTCAATACAGGATGCAAGATTAAATAGGATTGATATCGAGGTAAAATCATCATTTATTGATAGATCTGGTACATTGATAACAAAACGGAAAAATATTATTAATAATAAAATTATCACTGGAATCTCTTCTACAGATAATGATGCAAAAGTAACTTTACTAGGAGTTAAAGATAGACCAGGTATAGCAGCTTCGATTTTTAAACCACTCTCACAAAATTCGATAAACGTAGATATGGTAGTTCAAAATATATCTGCTGATGGTAAGCAAACAGATCTAACATTTACAATTAAGTCTAATGACTTGAATAAAACAAAAAAAATTATAAACAAAAATAAAAATATAGTTTTTAAAAAATTAATATTTGATAAAAATGTATCAAAAGTATCTATAATAGGTGTTGGAATGATTACTACTCCAGGCGTGACATTTAGAATGTTTCAAGCACTTGCAAGAAAAAATATAAATATACAGGTTATCTCTACTTCAGAAATTAAAATATCAGTTTTAATAAAAAGCGCAAATGCCTCAAAAGCTGTAAAATGTTTGCATAAAGAATTTAAATTAGACAAATGACATCTGAAATTAGACCATTTAGAAAAATTAATAGGAAGAAGACTAAAGAGATAAGTGTTGGTAAAATCAAAGTTGGTGGAAATAATCCAATCACCATTCAGACAATGACCAATACATTGACAACTGATCATAAATCTACAATAGAACAAATTAATAAAGTTACTGAAGCTGGTGCAGATATTGTAAGAGTTTCATGCCCTGATAGTAAATCAACAGAAGCTTTGAAAACAATAACTAAACATGTCGATGTTCCTATAGTTGCAGATATCCATTTTCATTATAAGAGAGCAATTGAAGCCGCAGAGAATGGCGCAGATTGCCTTAGAATAAATCCTGGAAATATTGGAGATAAAAAAAGAGTTGCAGAAATTGTTTCTGCTGCAAAAAACAACAACTGCTCAATTAGAATTGGTGTAAATGCAGGATCACTTGAAAAAGATATCCTGGAAAAATATAAGGAACCTTGTCCTGAGGCTTTAGTAGATAGTGCTTTAAGAAATATACGAATAATAGAGGATATGGATTTTTCAAATTTTAAAATAAGTGTTAAATCCTCAGATGTCTTTTTATCTATAGCGGCATATAGGTTATTATCAAAAAAAACTGATTATCCCCTTCATCTTGGAATAACCGAAGCTGGTAGCTTTTTGCCTGGCAGTATTAAAACTTCAATAGGATTTGGTAATTTAATATTAGATGGGATTGGAGATACCATAAGAGTATCGCTATCGGACGATCCAATTGAAGAAATTAATGTTGGAAATGAAATTTTAAAATCTCTGAATTTAAGGAACAGGGGAGTAAAAATAATTTCGTGCCCATCTTGTGCTCGACAAGCTTTTCAAGTAATTGAAACTGTAAAACAATTAGAAAAAAGACTTTCACATATTAAAAAGCCAATAACTCTCTCGATTATAGGATGTGTTGTTAATGGACCAGGAGAAGCTAAACAGACCGAAATAGGTATTACTGGAGGTGGAAAAGATAACCACATGTTATATTTAAATGGTTTAGAAACGGAAAAAGTAATGACAAAAGATATGATAAATAAGATTGTTACTTTGGTTGAAGAAAAAGCTTCAGATTTGTAACAAAGTATCAAATGCTCCCACTAGAAAAAGTACAAAATTTAATCGATAGACACGTTAAGCTTGAGAAAGAACTTTCCTCAGTCGAGATTGATAAAAAAAAGTTTGCTTCAATTTCAAAAGAGTACTCTGATTTAAATGATATTATAAAACAGGCTAAAGAATATTTAAGCTATCAAAAAGATACCGACGATTTGAAAAATATAATAAATGATAATAAATCAGACTCAGAAATGAAAGAATTTGCAAATAATGAACTTGAAAATTTAAAGAAGAATTATCAAATCAATGAAAAAAAAATCAAATTATTTCTACTTCCCAAGGATCTTGCAGATAGTAAAAATGCTATAATTGAAGTTAGAGCTGGAACAGGCGGTTTAGAAGCTAGTTTGTTTGCATCAGATTTATATAAAATGTATGAGAAAGTCAGTCAAAAAAAAAAATGGGTGGTTGAAATTATTTCAATATCCAAAAGTGATGCTGGTGGACTAAAAGAAATTATTGCCTTGATCAAGGGAGAAAATATTTACTCCTCCCTAAAATATGAAAGTGGTGTTCATAGGGTACAAAGAGTCCCTGATACAGAAACTCAGGGCAGAGTTCATACTTCAGCAGCGACGGTTGCAGTTTTGCCTGAAGCTGAGGACTTAGATATTCAGCTAGAAGAAAAGGATTTAAGAATTGATGTATTTAGAAGTAGTGGACCGGGTGGACAGAGCGTTAACACAACGGACTCTGCTGTGAGAATCACTCATATACCAACAGGAATAGTAGTAAGCCAACAAGATGAAAAATCTCAAATTCGGAATAAAGAAAAAGGTCTGAAAATACTTAGATCTAGAATCTACGACTATGAAAGACAAAAAATTGATCAAGAGAGATCAAAAGATAGAAAAAGCAAAATTGGAACAGGTGATAGATCTGAAAGGATAAGAACTTACAATTTTCCACAAGGAAGAGTTACTGATCACAGAATTAATTTAACCCTTCATAAACTAGAAGAATTTATGGAGGGTGAAATATTTGATGAAATGATAGAAAGTTTAAGTCTACAAGCCCAAATGGATGAACTAAACAAATTAAACTTGTGAATTATTTTCAAACTCTTAAATTTGGAAGTAATAAACTCAAGTTAAATAATATAAATACTCACATACTGGATAGTGAATTACTACTATCTTGTGCTTTAAATTTACCGAGAGAAAAGGTTTTAACAAATTTAGATGCTAAAATAAAAAAAAGTAGATTTAATTCTTTTAAAAAACTTTTACATAGAAGAGAAAAAAAAGAGCCAGTTGCTTATATTATAAATAATAAAGAATTTTGGAAAAATAATTTTTATATAAATAAGGATGTTTTAATTCCTAGGCCTGAGACTGAAATAATTGTTGAAGAAGTTTTAAACATTATAAAGCCTTTTTCATCTAAAAGTTTATTAGATGTAGGAACAGGTTCCGGCTGTATAATTATCTCTATTATAAAAGAAAGGTTAAATTGTCTTGCAACCGCAATTGATATAAGTAAAAAAGCCTTAAATATTGCAAGATTCAATGCAAAAATGCACCACTTAATAAATAAAATTAATTTTGTAAATATCGATATTGACAAAATTCAGGATAATAAATATGATTTTATTATATCTAATCCTCCATATATTAAAAAATTAAATTTAAGTAAGTTGGATGAAAGTGTTAAATTTTTTGAACCATATATAGCCTTAGAAGCCGGTATTGATGGTCTAAGAGAAATAAAAAAATTAATAATTAAAAGTAATAAATTGCTAAAAAGAAACGGAAGACTGATTTTTGAAATAGGAGAACACCAGAGTATGATCGTTAAAAGTATATTAAATGATAATGGATATTATGTTAACAAAGTGATAAATGATATCTCCTCAATTCCAAGAGTGATAATCTCTACTAAAATTAATTAATGAATAATTACCGAAATAATAGAAAAAACAGATTTAAGTCAAACGGTGATAGAAATTTTAGAAAGAGATCGTTGCATGTTCATAAAAATCAGGGAGAATTTAGTTCTAATTCTGAGTTCAGGCATAGAAATCCAGGAAGAAATAATCAGAATGCAGCAAAATTAGTTGATAAGTATAATAATTTGGCAAGAGAGGCACTTTCGTCAGGTGATAAAATATTATCTGAGAATTATTTACAACATGCGGATCATTTTTCTAGAATTTTAAGTTTACAAGAAATTAATAAATCTAATGATGAAAAAAATAATATTATAGAGCAAAATTTTTCAAATAATAAAAAAGATGTTCTTGAAAATAAAGATAACAATACAAATTTAGAGAACTTAGAAAAAGATTAATCTAATTTGATACAAGATTCGATTTTAGAACATCAATTTTAATTTTTGCAACTTCAAAGTTTTTTCTTTCACTTCCCTTTAATACTTTTCCAGATGGCAATTTGAGTTTTTGGGAATTTACTTTTTTTCCATTTTCAATTACTTCATAGTGTAAATGAGGACCTGTAGATAATCCTGTAGATCCTACATATCCAATAATTTGCCCTTGTTTTACTCTGACACCTTTTTTTATACCTCTCCCAAATTTTGACATATGAGCATATACAGTCTGATAAGTACTATTGTGTTTTATTTTAACACAATTTCCTCCTCCACCGCACCAACCTGCTTTCAAAACTTTACCATCGCCAGACGCCATAATTGGTGTACCGGTTGGTGCAGCAAAATCGGTTCCTGTATGCATTCTTGTATAACCTAAAATTGGATGCTTTCTCTTACCATATGAAGATGAAAGGCGTGCGCCATTTATTGGAGTTTTCATTAAAGTTTTTTTGACACTTTTTCCATTTTCATCAAAATAATCAATTTTATTTTTAGAATATTCAAACTTGTAAAGCTGATAATCAATATTTTGTAAATTAAGATTAGCAAAAATTATCTCCCCGGTATCTATGACTTCTTTATTTTCATTAACGAATTCCTCATAAATAATTTGGAAGCTATCATCTTTCCAGATATCTCTTTGGAAATCTATTTGAAATCCATATAGTCTTGCAAATTCCAAAATAATATTCGGGCTAATTTTTAAACTTATAGCACTGTTATAAAGTGAGTCTTTAATGATGGTCTCTTTATAAACAATTTTCTTTTTGAAATTCTTTGTGATTATTTTAGTTAAAAATTTATTCTTATTGGCAGATTTCGAGAAGACAATCTCGTTTTTTTTTCCTGTTTCTACTCTAAATTCAATTATTTTTTCCTCTGATAAATTATCTAATTTAAATATAAATTTTTGATTTATATTTAATATTTTTAATTTTTTTTCTTTTAAAATTGTATCTATTATTTTTTTTTTTTCCTTTTTACTTATATTTAATTTATCAATAATATCCTGATGATTGTCACCAGACTTTGTTGAATATTCAAAATATGTGAATCTTGGTTTTAGATTATTTGTAATTTCTTTAATTGTTTTTTTTAAATAAGTATTATCTAAACTTGAGCTTATTTTTTTAAAATTTTCTTTCTTATAGTCAGAATTGATACTGTAAATTATTAACACAATAATGATTATGAGAATTAAGAAAAAAAAAATACTGTACTCTCTGATTGTGCTAAAAGTGAAATATTTCATTTTTTAACTTAAAAAGTGTTGATTTTATTGGTTTTTTTTAACATCTAAAATTTATCTAATATCTTGATTTATTGATATTATTATTTATAAGCGTTCCACTCAACATTTAAAAAATGTTATTTATTGGGAAATTACCAATTAGCTATTTAAAAAGTATATATTTTAAGAAGAGAAGTGTGGACGGTTAAGGTTACCAAAATTTGTCGTACACACTTCAACATTAAATAAATATTATTCTTAGTATTTATTTAGAAGCTAGTGTGCGCCGTTTTTAAACTTGAGAGTTTGATCATGGCTCAGAACGTACGCTGGCGGCACGCCTTATACATGCAAGTCGAACGAAGTAGCAATACTTAGTGGCAGACGGGTGAGTAACATGTAGGTATCTTCCCTTTGGTGAGGAATAACACGAGGAAACTTGTGCTAATACCTCATAAGTCTTTACGGAGAAAGCTTTATGCGCCATAGGATGAGCCTGCATTTGATTAGTTTGTTGGTGGGGTAATGGCCTACCAAGACTTTGATCAATAGCTGATCTGAGAGGATGATCAGCCACATTGGGACTGAGACACGGCCCAAACTCCTACGGGAGGCAGCAGTAGGGAATATTGCACAATGGAGGAAACTCTGATGCAGCGATGCCGCGTGAGTGAAGAAGGCCTTTGGGTTGTAAAGCTCTTTCGTCGGGGAAGAAAATGACTGTACCCGAATAAGAAGGTCCGGCTAACTTCGTGCCAGCAGCCGCGGTAATACGAAGGGACCTAGCGTAGTTCGGAATTACTGGGCTTAAAGAGTTCGTAGGTGGTTAAAAAAGTTGGTGGTGAAATCCCAGAGCTTAACTCTGGAACTGCCATCAAAACTTTTTAGCTAGAGTATGATAGAGGAAAGCAGAATTTCTAGTGTAGAGGTGAAATTCGTAGATATTAGAAAGAATACCAATTGCGAAGGCAGCTTTCTGGATCATTACTGACACTGAGGAACGAAAGCATGGGTAGCGAAGAGGATTAGATACCCTCGTAGTCCATGCCGTAAACGATGTGTGTTAGACGTTGGAAATTTATTTTCAGTGTCGCAGCGAAAGCATTAAACACACCGCCTGGGGAGTACGACCGCAAGGTTAAAACTCAAATGAATTGACGGGGACCCGCACAAGTAGTGGAGCATGTGGTTTAATTCGAAGATACGCGCAGAACCTTACCAACACTTGACATGTTCGTCGCAACTTTAAGAGATTAAAGTTTTCGGTTCGGCCGGACGAAACACAGGTGCTGCATGGCTGTCGTCAGCTCGTGTCGTGAGATGTTGGGTTAAGTCCCGCAACGAGCGCAACCCTCACTTTTAGTTGCCATCATTTAGTTGGGCACTCTGAAAGAACTGCCAGTGATAAGCTGGAGGAAGGTGGGGATGACGTCAAGTCCTCATGGCCCTTACGTGTTGGGCTACACACGTGCTACAATGGCATTTACAATAGGAAGCAAGATGGCGACGTCAAGCAAATCCTAAAAAGATGCCTCAGTTCGGATTGTACTCTGCAACTCGAGTACATGAAGCTGGAATTACTAGTAATCGCGGATCAGCGCGCCGCGGTGAATACGTTCCCGGGTCTTGTACACACCGCCCGTCACACCATGGGAGTTGGTTCTACCTTAAGGCAAGGTTTAAAACCCTTGACTACGGTATAGTCAGCGACTGGGGTGAAGTCGTAACAAGGTAGCCGTAGGGGAACCTGCGGCTGGATTACCTCCTTTCTAAGGATGATTAAGAAATTTTTCTTAATCTAAAAAATATAACAGGATAATGTTGACCGTCCTCATTTCTCTTCTTAAAATTAGTGTTTCACTCTTCTGCGAAAAGGGCCGGTAGCTCAGTTGGTTAGAGCACACCCTTGATAAGGGTGGGGTCGAAAGTTCGAGTCTTTCTCGGCCCACCATTTTTACTGGGGGATTAGCTCAGCTGGGAGAGCGCCTGATTTGCATTCAGGAGGTCAGCGGTTCGATCCCGCTATCCTCCACCAAGAAACACTCAGTTATTTTATTTTGTAAAAAATTTTAATATTATCAATATCTATATCCGATTGTTCGAAGATAAGAACAATCAACCAATATTCGAATAGATGAATATTGTGTAAAAATTTAATTCTACACAGAATTTTTTTCTGTGCATAAATTAAGCGTTTAAGGGCGTGTGGCGGATGCCTTGGCACTGAAAGCCGATGAAGGACGTGGTATACTGCGATAAGTTACGGGGAGCTGTATGCAAGTTTTGATCCGTAAATTTCCGAATGGGGAAACCCAACACTTTATGTGTTACTTTAAACTGAATACATAGGTTTAAAGAGATAACCCGGAGAACTGAAACATCTAAGTAACCGGAGGAAAAGAAATCAATTGAGATTCCGTTAGTAGTGGCGAGCGAAAGCGGAACAGGCCAGTAGATTTGTTAAAAAAATTTGAATAGTTTGGAAAAGCTAACCATAGAGGGTGATAGTCCCGTATGAGTAATGTTTAACAAATTTCTTGAGTAAAGCGGGACACGTGAAATCCTGCTCGAATATAGGGGGACCACCCTCTAAGCCTAAATACTCTTCAGTGACCGATAGTGAACTAGTACCGTGAGGGAAAGGTGAAAAGAACCCCTATTAGGGGAGTGAAATAGAACCTGAAACTGCATGCCTACAATCAGTCGAAGCTCTTTTTAGAGTGACGGCGTACCTTTTGTATAATGGGTCAGTGACTTAATTTATAAAGCAAGCTTAAGCCATCTAGGTGTAGGCGTAGCGAAAGCAAGTCTTAATAGGGCGACTAGTTTTATGAATTAGACCCGAAAACGAATGAGCTTACCATGAGCAGGTTGAATGCAAGGTAACACTTGCTGGAGGACCGAACCAGTTGACGTTGAAAAGTCTTTGGATGACTTGTGGTAAGGGGTGAAAGGCCAACCAAATTCGTAGATAGCTGGTTTTCCGCGAAAACTATTTAGGTAGTGCGTTGAATAAATATGCGTTTAGAGGTAGAGCACTAAATGGGCTAGGGGGAAGAGATTCTTACCAAACCTAATAAAACTCCGAATGCTAAACGTAGTTCTTCAACAGACAGACTGTGGGTGCTAAGGTCCATGGTCGAGAGGGAAAGAGCCCAGACCACCAGATAAGGTCCCAAAATTGTGATTAAGTGTGAAAGGATGTGGAAATTCCTTAACAGCCGGGAGGTTGGCTTAGAAGCAGCCATCCTTTAAAGATAGCGTAACAGCTCACCGGTCTAATAGAGTTTCTGCGCCGAAGATGTAACGGGGCTAAAATCACATACCGAATCTGTGGGTTTATAAAGTTTTCGAACTTTATAAGCGGTAGCGGAACGTTCTGTAAGCCTGTGAAGGGATACCCGTGAGGGATCCTGGAGGTATCAGAAGTGCGAATGCTGACATGAGTAACGATAAAATAAGTGAAAAACTTATTCGCCGAAAATCCAAGGGTTTCTGCGCAAGGTTAATCCGCGCAGAGTTAGTCGGCCCCTAAGGCGAGGGCGAAAGCCGTAGTCGATGGAAATAAGGTTAATATTCCTTAACCAGATGGTAGTGACAGATTTTGTAAGTTGTGAGTTCTTAATGGATTGAGCTTGCTGCGAAAAAGTCTCAGGAAATAGCTCCATCATTAGACCGTACCCTAAACCGACACAGGTGGATTAATAGAGTATATTTAGGCGCTTGAGAGAATGATGTTGAAGGAACTCGGCAAAATGCTTCTGTAACTTCGGGATAAAGAAGACCTTTTGTTGGGCAACCAATAGAAGGTGGCACAAGCCAGGGAGAAGCGACTGTTTATCAAAAACACAGGGCTCTGCTAACACGTAAGTGGATGTATAGGGTCTGACGCCTGCCCGGTGCTGGAAGGTTAATGCGATGGGTGCAAGCTCATTTCTGAAGCCCCAGTAAACGGCGGCCGTAACTATAACGGTCCTAAGGTAGCGAAATTCCTTGTCGGGTAAGTTCCGACCTGCATGAATGGCGTAACGATTTCTCCGCTGTCTCCAACATCAACTCAGTGAAATTGAATTCTCCGTGAAGATGCGGAGTTCGCGTAGTTAGACGGAAAGACCCCGTGCACCTTTACTGCAACTTTACATTGGTGTTAGGAAAAACATATTTAGTATAGGAGGGAGACATTGAAGCAACGGCGTCAGTTGTTGTGGAGTCACCAGTGAAATACCTCTTTTGTTTTTCTTGGCATCTAACTGTTTACCGTTATCCGGTAACAAGACATTGTATGGTGGGTAGTTTGACTGGGGCGGTCGCCTCCCAAATAGTAACGGAGGCGTGCGAAGGTAAGCTCAGAACGGTCAGAAATCGTTCGTAGAGTGCAATGGCATAAGCTTGCCTGACTGTGAGACTGACAAGTCGAGCAGAGTCGAAAGACGGTCATAGTGATCCGGTGGTTCTGAGTGGAAGGGCCATCGCTCAACGGATAAAAGGTACGCCGGGGATAACAGGCTGATACTGCCCAAGAGCTCATATCGACGGCAGTGTTTGGCACCTCGATGTCGGCTCATCACATCCTGGGGCTGGAGCAGGTCCCAAGGGTTTGGCTGTTCGCCAATTAAAGTGGTACGTGAGCTGGGTTCAGAACGTCGTGAGACAGTTCGGTCCCTATCTGCTATGCGTGTAGAAGAATTGAGAGGAGCTGTCCCTAGTACGAGAGGACCGGGATGGACGTACCACTGGTGGACCGGTTGTAGCGCCAGCTGCAGTGCCGGGTAGCTAAGTACGGAAGAGATAACTGCTGAAAGCATCTAAGCGGGAAACTCACCTCAAAACTAGTTCTTCCTATAGAGCCGTGGTAGACCACCACGTTGATAGGCTGGGTGTGGAAGCGCAGTAATGCGTGCAGCTGACCAGTACTAATAGCTCAATTGGCTTAATTTATGCACTGAAAAAAATTTTTATTGATATACTTTTTTTTAATACTTTTTTACAAAACCATGTATTTTCTTAAAAACAAAAATATTATAGTGACTGGTTCTGCAAGTGGATTAGGTTATGCAGTATCGAAAAGTCTTATTGTTGAAGAAAAATCAAATGTCATTTGTTTAGACAAAAAAAAAATTAAAAATTTTAATTTTAAAAATTCACACACAGTAGATTTTACTAATAACTTAAAATTAAAAAACACTATTCATTCGATAATAAAAAAATATAAAATAATTCATGGTGTTGTTAACTGTGCAGCAGTAACAATCCCAGAAAATAGATTTCCAAAAAAAGATTTTAAAAAATGGAAAAAAACATTTTCTGTAAACATTGATTCTATTTTTATGATATGTTCAATTTTATGTGAAAATGCAATAAAGAATAATCAAAAATTAAATATCATAAATTTCACTAGCATTGGTGCTCACCAAGGATTTCCAAAAAATTCTGCTTATTGTGCATCTAAAGGAGCAGTAACTCAACTTACAAAATCTTTTTCACTTGATTATGGTAAATTTGGCATAAGGGCAAATTGTATTGTGCCAGGTTACTTTAAAACACCAATGAACAAAAAGAGCTGGACTTCATTAAATGAGCGAAAAAAGAGATCATCAAAAACTATATTAGGCAGATGGGGACTTCCAAAAGAAATATGTGGTCCAGTCAAATTTCTTTTAAGTGAAGAATCAAGTTATATCACAGGTTCAGATATTATAGTCGATGGTGGTTGGTTATCCAAAGGTTTTTAAAATGAAAGCAGATGCAATAATTCTAGCACGAGGTGGCTCAAAGGGTATTCCTAAAAAAAATTTGAAATTGTTTTGTGGAAAACCCTTATTAGAGTGGACAATAATACAGGCAAAAAAATCAAAAAGAATAAGTAAAATTTTTTTAAGTTCAGACTCTGATGAAATATTAAATTTAGGAAAAAAATTAAAAATATTTACAATAAAAAGACCTGCTAAATTTTCAACAGACAAAGCAACATCAGAGAGTGCTATCAATCATTTTCTTACATCATGTAAAGATATATCGCAAAATGCAATTGTCTTTCTGGAGCCAACATCGCCATTAAGAAAAAAAAATGATTTAGATATTTTAATTGATTGTTTTTATAAAAATAAGTGGGACTCAGCGTTTACTGCAGGAGTCTTGAATGATTTTTTAATTTGGGATAAAAATTATAAAGGAAAATTTAAAAGTATTAATTATGACTTTAATAATAGAGGAAATAGGTTTGGAAGAAAACCTTGTTTTGTAGAAAATAGCATTGGTTATATTTTTAAACCTGATATGTTTTTAAAAAAAAATAATAGGTTGTTTGGGAAAATTGGAGCTACTTTTAATGAAGTTTGGCAGTCTTTTGAAATAGATGAACCAAAAGATTGGGAATTTGTCAGCGCAATTTTCAAATTAAAAAAATTAAATAGGGGTTTTTAATGGATAGTGGAAGATTAGTTTATTTAAATGGCAAATATGTAAGTGAAAAAGATGCAAAAATTTCCATATTTGATTCTGCTTTAATGTTTGGTGACATGGTTTTTGAAATGACCAGATCATTTAAAAAAAAACAATTTAAGCTCAAAGAGCATATAGAAAGATTATACTATGGAATAAAAATATACAGAATTCCAATGAAACTGTCTCCTGAAGATTTAGAAAACATTTGTTATGAGACAATTGAAAAAAATGAACCTTTTTTTAATGATACCGACGAACATAGACTAATGATCAATGTTAGCAGAGGTCCGCTCGGGATCTATTCGCCTATATTTGATAACAAATTAGAGACCACAGTAGTTGTAGCTGATTTTCCACTAAAGTGGACAGTTGCTTATATGGCGCCATTATATGATGAAGGTGTAAATGCAGTTTTAGTAAGTCAAAGAGCAATACCAGCTCATTTAGCTGATCCAAAAATTAAAAATAGAAGCAGAGTATTTTATCAAATGGCAAATATTGAAGCTTCTATGTTTAGAGGTAAAAATAATTGGGCGTTACTTATGGGTACTGATGGTTTTATAGCAGAAGGAAGTGGTGACAATTTTTTTATAGTAAAAAATGGTGTAGTTTATACCCCTGAAGGTAGAGATTGTTTAGTTGGTATCACAAGGAATTACATATTTGAAATTTGTGATCAATTGGGAATAAAATGTGTTGAAAAAAATATTGAACCTTATCACGTTTATACAGCAGATGAAGCCTTTATGACAGGTACACCATTTTCAATATTGCCTGTATTTAGATTTAATGAAACTCCAGTAGGTGATGGTAAATTCGGTAAAATCACCAAAATTTTAATTGATAAATGGAGCAAAAATGTTGGTGTTGATTTAATAAAACAGATTAAAGATTTTGGAAAAGAGTGTGCTGATTTAAATAAAAACAATGCACCAACACCTTACCAATTCTCAACTGATAATAATCAATGAATTAAAAAAAATAATTTATTCTAAGTAATGCGATTAAAAAAAATTTATGACTTTAATAAAATCATTTTAGAAAAACTTTCTATAAAACATTTAGAAGATATCCATGAATACTCTCAAATTCCGTCTTTTTTTAAATATTTAGAGTTTAAAGAGTTTAACCATAAAAAAGAAACAGTAAAATATTTAAAAAAGAGGATAAAAGAAAATGATTTTGAATCTAGTTTTTGGTGGGCAATTAAATTAAAAAAAAAAAACAAAACTATTGGAACTTTTGTTATTCACAATTTTGAAAAATCGAGAGCCTCATGCGAAATAAGCTACGGAATTTCTCCATTATTTCAAGGGCATGGCTATTTTAAATTAATCGTAAATAATATAATTAAAATTTTAGAGAAAAACAATATAAATAGAATACAAGCCATAACTCATTTTAAAAATAAAGCTTCAATTCATGGTTTACTAAATTGTGGTTTTAAAAAAGAAGGAGTTTTAAGAAATTATTTTTTTGATAACAAAAAAAAGAAATATAACAATGCAGTCATACTATCAAAAGTTTAATAAAGAAAAATTAATAAAAAAAATAAAATCTATTAAAAAACAAGATGGAAAATTTAACAACTTAGAGGTTGAGTATGTACTTGATGTTTTAGAGAATTCAAAAAAAAAAAATGTTGATTATGTAAAAAAAATTGAAGACTTATTTTGTAAAAAATTTAAGGTAAAATATGCAATTGCATGCAATTCAGGAACCTCAGGTCTACATGCAGCAATGTATTCACTCGGATTAAAAGCAGATGATGAAGTAATAGTTCCTGGATTAGCAGTTGTAATGGATGCTTACGCAGTCTTCCACAGAGGAGCAAAAGTTGTATTTTGTGATGTAGATCCTGATACTTTTTTAATTAATTATGAGGAAATTAAAAAAAAAATAACAAATAAAACTAAGGCAATAATAACCGTATCCCTTCAAGGTTTACCTGTAGATATTGATCCAATAATTAAATTGGCTAGAAAAAATAATATTAAAGTCGTTGAGGACAATGCTCAAGATTTATATGGGGTGTATAAAAATCGATTATCTGGTTTTTCAGGAGACATAGGAGTTTGGAGTTTTGAAAATAAAAAACATTTAAGTGGTGCTTCTGAAGGAGGAATAATATCAACGAATAATAAAAGGTTAGCAGAGAGAATACGTAAATTTGCAGGTATAGGATATAAAAATATGACAGCTATTGGAGGCAGAACTTCCCTATCAATTGAGGAAGTACAAGATCCAAATTATAAAAGATTTGATACTATTGGACTAAATTATAGGATGCCACAAATAGTTGCCGCTGTCGCTTATTCACAATTAAAAAATTCAAAAAATATATTAAAGAAAAGAGTTGCTTCAGCAAAATATTTTAGAAATGCAATTAAAAACTGTAGATGGCTTGTAGAACAAAAAATTCCTAAACATTGCAAACATAGCCATTATACTTTTGCCGTAAAATTTCTTACAAACAAAATTAAAAATAAATATACATGGAAGGATATATACAAAAAGTATAAAGAAAAAGGTGGAGATGGATTTTATGGTGCATGTGCACCTATATATAAAGAGCCCTCAATTAAAAAGTACCTTAAAAAAAAAAATTATCCAAAGATTAAATTAAATAATGTTGAAAAAATACAAAAACAAATCATGCAATTTAAAACAAACTATAGAGATTTAAATTTGGCAAAAAAAAAGGCTAATATATTAAAAAAACTAATTTACGAGATAGATGAAAGTTAAAAAATAAAACAATGGGTCTTATAGGCATAGTTCAAGGAAGATTATCAAGTTCTCCCAAAAATAGATTACAATATTTTCCTAGATTTTGGGAAAAAGAATTTACAACTGCCAAAGAACTTAAGTATGATTTTATTGAATTTTTTTCTGAGAGAAAATACAATCCAAAAAATCCAATTTGGACAATTAGTGGAATAAAAAAGTATAAACAAATTGCAAAAAAAAATAATATAAAAATTTTAAATTTTTGTGACGATTATATTATTTCAAATTCATTTTTTGAAAAGAAGACACTTCTATATCTAAAAAGACTTTCAAAAAACATTAGAATACTTGGAGTAAAAAATTTAATATTACCTTTTTATGGTAAAAGTTTTATGACTGACAAAAATTATTTAAATTTTAGTAAATCTCTAATTAATTTAATAAAAATCAATAAAAATATTAACATTTTAATTGAAAGCAATATATCGCCATATTCATTTAATGAATTAAAAAAATCTGTAAAATCTTCTCGTTTAAAATTTCTATTTGATACAGGTAATAGAATCAATCTTGAAAGAGATTTATATCAAGATCTAAAATTATTTAAAAATAATATAGGACATATTCACATTAAAGATAAAAATAAAAAAAAGCAAAATGTTCCGTTAAATACTGGGTTAGTTAACTTTAATAAAGTATTTAAAGTTTTAAAAAAACTAAAATATAAAAAAAACTTTACTTTTGAAACCACAAGATCAAATAATCCTCACAAAACAGCTTTAAAAAATATAAAATTTCTTAAAAAAAAATTTAATGTCTAAAAAAATAATATGTTTCATAGGTCTTGGGGGAGCCGGACAAAGACATTTAAGATTATTAGATAAGATTAATAAACAAAAAATTTTATTTAAAGCTGTTAGAAAGATTAAGAAAGTAGAAACGATAAGTGAAAACTTTCAATTAGAGGATATACCTTTGGTAGAAAAATTTAAAAATTTAAATTTAAGTAAAAACTATTCTGAAGCCATAAAAACATCAGAAACTATTTTCATTTGCAATCATACATCTGGTCATTTCAAAATAGCAAATAAATCTGCAGAAAGAAAAAAGGCAATATTTGTTGAAAAGCCTTTTTACAGTAAAAAAAAACTCTTTTTAAATTTCATTAAAAGGATTGAGAGAAATAAAAAGAGATTTTTGATTGGATATCAAAGGAGATTTCATCCTCTATTTATAAAATTTAAGTCTCTTATAAAGAAAGATAAAAATAAGATTTATAAAGTAATTGTTAATGTAAATTCTTATGTACCCTACTGGCATAAATATGAAGATTACAAAAAACTTTATGCTTGCAAGAAAATCCTAGGAGGCGGCGCATTAATGACAGAATGTCATGAAATAGATTTAATACTAGGTTTATTTGGGGTTCCCAAAAGTTTAATCTGTAAAAAAAAATACAATAAAAAGTTAAAAATTGATGTGGAAACCGGCTATCAAATGAGATTTGATTATCACTCTTTTTCAGTTTTTTTTAAGATCAATATGTTCAATAAAAATTTAAAAAGAGAATTAGTAGTCTTTAATGGAAACACATATAAGCTTGATTTACATAAAGGTTTAATTGAAAAAAAAATTGTGAAAACAAAAATAATTAAAGGTAAGAAATTTGATAATGATTTGCAATTTAAAAACCAAATTAAATATTTTTTTTCAAAAAGATACAGCTTAAAAAATAGCTTAATTCAAGCAAAATCTAATTTTAAAATATTCGACGCTGCATTAAAATCTGTTAAATATAAAAAAGCAATTAGTTTATGAAAAATAAATTTTCCCTTAAAAATAAAAATGTCATTATTACAGGTGCAGCTGGGCTACTAGCTTTACAGCATATTTATGCTGTATTAGAAAATGATGGTAACGCCTTTTTAATAGATATTGATAAAAAAAAATTGAATAAAAGATATAAAGAATTAATTAAGTTTTACTCCAAAAAACAAATAAATATATTTAGTGGAGACATCACTAGTGAAAAATTTATTACTAATGTTAATAAAAAAATCAAAAAATTGAAAAAAAAAATTCATGTATTGATCAATAACGCCGCAGTAGACTACAAGCTAGACTCTAAACATCTAAATTTAATAAAAAAAACACAACTTGAACATTTTGATATAAATATTTGGAAAAAAGATTTAGACGTTGGATTGTTGGGTTCATTGATATGTACAAAAGTATTTGGCGCAGAGATGGCGAAAAACAACTATGGAATAATTCTAAATATCGCATCGGATCTATCTTTTATTTCGCCTGATAATAGGATTTACAATACAAGTGATAAAATCAATAAGATAGTCAAGCCAGTTTCATATTCAGTTGTTAAGCATGGCATAATAGGATTAACAAGATATACAGCAACATATTGGGCAGATAAAAATGTAAGATGTAATGCTATTGCTCCTGGAGGAATTTTTAATAATCAGCCAAAAGATTTTCTTAATAAAATATCAAAATTAATTCCTTTAAGAAGGCTTTCAAGAAAAAATGAATATATATCAAGTATCTTATATTTAATATCTGATGCATCATCCTATACAAATGGAACTGTTTTAAAGGTAGACGGAGGCAGAACTGTATTGTAGTTATTTCTAATGAGAAATAATATTCATTTAATCGCTGAAATTGGAATAAACCATAACGGCGATATTAATATTGCAAAAAAGCTAATTGATAACTCTAAAAAATCTGGATTCCATTCTGTTAAGTTTCAGAAGAGAACAATTGATAAAGTTTATAGTAAAGAGCAACTTGATACTCCAAGAGAGAGCCCATGGGGAAAAACTACAAGGGAGCAAAAAAAAGGATTAGAATTTGGCAAAAAAGAATATGATGAAATAGATAAATATTGCAAAGAAATTGATATACAATGGTTCGCCTCTGCATGGGATTTAGAAAGTTTACAATTCATTAGTAATTATAATTTAAAATTTAATAAAATAGCTTCAGCAATGATAGTTGATAGTATTTTTTTAGAGCAAGTAGCAAAACAGGGAAAACATACATTTATCTCTACAGGAATGTCTACAACAGAAAATATTATTAATGCTGTGAATATTTTTAAAAAAAATAAATGTAGTTTTGAACTAATGCACTGTATTTCTACTTACCCAATGAAACCTGAGGACGCTAATTTAGCAACAATAAATGCTTTAAAAAAAAAATTCGATATAGATGTTGGTTATAGTGGTCACGAAAATGGTATTGCAGTATCTATATGTGCGGCTATTTTAGGTGCTTCATCAATAGAAAGGCATATAACTTTAGATAGAACCATGTATGGATCTGATCAATCAGCTTCTCTAGAGATGAAAGGTATGGTTGAAATGGTTTCGCAAATAAAAAAAATGAAAACTGCAATAGGAGTTGAAAAAATTGGTCATATTTTAGATGAGGAATTACCCATAGCAAAAAAACTGAGAGCTCATTTAACAGAAAATTAATTTTGTGAATAACTTTAATAGTATTATCAATCAATCAATTGAAATTAAGAAAAAACTAAAAAATAAAAAATTTGTAAAGAAATTAAACTCTGCAATTGAGAAAATTTTTGAAGCATTAAAAAACGGAAATAAAATTTTAATTTGTGGCAATGGCGGGTCCGCAGCTGACGCTCAACACTTGGCAGCAGAATTTATGGTTAGACTTCGTCCAAAGATAAATAGAAAGCCACTGCCAGTTATAAGTTTAGCAATGGACACATCTACAATTACGGCATGTGGTAATGATTATGGTTACAAGTATTTATTTGAAAGAAATTATAATGCTATTTCAAATTCTGGAGACCTTTTAATAGCAATCTCTACTTCAGGAAATTCTCAAAATATAGTAAGGGTTTTAAAAGCAAGCAAAAAAAAAAAAAATTTTTCAATTTCATTTTTAGGAAAAACTAGCGGTAAAGTTAAAAATTTATCAAACATTGAAATAAATATTCCATCAAAAATAACAGCCAGAATACAAGAGTGTCATATTTTTTTAGGCCACTATATCTTTGAAAAAGTAGAAGATAAGCTTTTAAGAGATAAAATTATTAAAAAAAATTAGAATAATTTCTATATACATCATCTGGATTTAAGTATTCAAAATTTTGTAAATCAAGTAAACTAGAATTTTCACTCAAAACAAAAATTCTTTGATCATTTTTTTTTGCAAGCGTAGATAAATATTCGAATCTCTTGTAAGATTCTCCTAAATCATCTAAAGAAAATCTTGACCTTTTTTTTATTTTAAAATTAATCTTGTTCATTAATTCATGTAGATAAGGGAAAATATTAAAATTTTTTAAGTAGTGCTTAAATAATTTTTTCCTAATAATTTTATTTGTATAATTAAGCATTTCATCTGCCGTACTACTATTGAAACCATGATAAACAAGACCTTTTTTATGAGCTTGATAATTTTTTTTAGGAAGATCAATTCCTTGAATAAATATTGGATTTGCACCAGTTAATATTGCAATCGCTAACCCGTGTTCTGCAACAGTGCAATTTACATAATTGAAATTTATTTTTTTTTCAAATTTTTTAGCTAATAAATCATATATATTATTCGTTTCTTCTTTGTAATTAATTAAATTACAACATTTTTTAACAGGATCACATTTTTTTTTATTAAAATGTCTTTCGTCAAAAAAACAATAATTTAATTTTAAATTATTTTTTAAAAATTTATCTGATTTTGTCCATATTCCATCATAACATGCGGTATCCGAAAAAAACCAAATCATTTTTTCAAATTGATTCATAAAAATTAAATGTTTATCAATTTCAGGTATCGGAAATTCATTATTAGATGAAACAAAATAATCAAGTTTGAATTTGTTTTCTAACCTCAAAATGGTTGTGCCAACACCCATTTTTCTACCTTTAAACTTTTTATAATCAAAATGATGCATACTAGGACCTGCACCAATAAGAATTAATGGATTATTTTTTTCTATATTAAAAAAATAATTTAATTTTTTTTCCATTTATTATATATGACATATTATAAATTATTTTCTCTATGAATAGAAACATTGATCAGCTAATTAAAAAAAAAATCAAAAATAATCAGGTTTTTAAGGATTTATCAAAACTTGGTCTAGTTAATCTAAAAAATATTAGATTATTCAATAATAGAACTAGAGATAAAAGAATTCCTGTTCTCATTGATATTAAAACTAAATTAATTTTTTTATCAGAAGTAAATCATACTTCTAAAATTATAAAAAAAAAAATTGACCAATTTGAGGGTAAAAACTTTAAAAATAATATAACGGTAGAAAAATATAAAAAAAAAAAATTTATTTTAGTTACTCCAAATGATGATCTTAGAAGATATAAATATATGAAAAAGTATATTAAGAATAAGTCAGTCCTAGATTTCGGATGTGGCATTGGTACATTCATTAAATTATCAAATAAGATTACAAAAGAATCTCATGGATTAGAAATTAATAAAAATTTATTATTAAAGCTCAAAAATAAATCGAAAATATTTTCAAATATTGATCAAATAAACAATAAATATGATTATATCACAATGTTTCATGTTCTGGAGCATATTCCTAATTCAATCGAAGTATTAAAAAAATTAAAAAAATTATTAAAACCTAAAGGAAAATTAATTATAGAAATCCCACATGCCAAAGATATTCTATTCAATATTAATGAATTTAAAAACTTTTCACTTTGGAGCGAACATTTGGTTCTTCATACAGAAAAATCAGTAGAAAAAATTCTAAAATACTCTGGTTACAAGGTCATAAATACAAAATATATTCAAAGGTATAATTTTATAAATCATTTAGGTTGGTTTCTAAGAGAGAAACCCCAAGGTCATATTTTTTTTAAAAATTTTTACAATGAAAAAATCAACAAAAAATATGTGCATTATTTATCTAAAAATAAAATAACAGACACTTTATTTATTACTGCAAGGGTTTAGTTTTAAAAACTTGTTAAAAACAAATAATTATTAGATAATTAAATTATTTAATTAAAACAAAATTTAAAAGAAATGTTAAATATTTTAGTTTTAGACCCTTACCCAAAAGCAGGCCACAGAATTTGCAAAGATAATGCCGGCGCTTATGGGACCGCAAATCATTATGGTAATAATCTTTTTTGTAAATTCTTAAATTATTTTGTAAAAAATTCAGACTTATCACCACCTTTATTTGCTGCTCAAATTATTGG
Source organism: uncultured Pelagibacteraceae bacterium (assembly GCA_902525935.1). Classification (GTDB taxonomy): domain Bacteria; phylum Pseudomonadota; class Alphaproteobacteria; order Pelagibacterales; family Pelagibacteraceae; genus Pelagibacter. The sequence continues at coordinate 31,068 of CABZJA010000003.1, forward strand.
TGAATTAATTAATTCTGGTCATAATGCAAAATATAATCAAGAAATAGATAATCTTAATTACGATTTATTTATAATCATTTCGTCTATAGTATGTCATGAAACTGAGATTAAAAAAATTGAAACCTTAATAAGCAATAACAAAAATGTTATAGTAGCAGGTCCATTTGCCACTTCATATCCAGAACCATATTTAAAGGCAGGAGCAAAAGTAATTTTTGGAGAACCTGATATGTTTTTCCATAAATTTAATTTAAATTTACAGGAAATAAACAATCTACCATCTAGAATTAAAAATTTTAAAATTTATGATATTAATGATTTATCAATCCCAGGCTGGAAACAGATTTTTAAATTTGTAAAACCACGAATGAAGTTTTTGGGTAAAGGCAATTCTATTTATATACAAGCATCTAGAGGGTGTCCTTATCCGTGCTTTTATTATTGTACTTATCCAACTCAGCAAGGCAGAAAGCTAAGATTTAAATCCGTAGAATTAATTGTCAATGAGATGAACTATTTTTATAAAGAGCTAAAGGTGAGTAATTATGTATTTAGAGACCCTGTTTTTGCGATAAGCAAAAAGCATACAATGGACCTTTGTAAAAAAATTATTGATAACGGTATCGATTTTAAATTGTGCATAGAAACACACTTAAATAATATTGATGAAGAGTTATCAATAATGTTGAAAAAAGCAGGTGTGAAATTAATATATATTGGAATAGAATCTGGAGTAAAAAAAGTCAGGGATGAATCACATCGTCTATCTGAGGAAAACGATAAGCAAATTGAAAAAATCAAAACACTTGAAAACTTGGGAATTTTAGTTAAAGCTAATTATATAATAGGTCTTCCAAAAGATACTAAAGAAACATATTTACAAACTTTAGAATACGCAAAACTAGTTAACACTAGTTATGCTCAATTCAGTGTTTTCACACCATATCCTGGAACACCAGCATATTTAGATTATAAAGATAAAATAAAAACACAAAAACTAGAAGATTTTACTCAATGGAGATTAGTTTTTGAACATAATAACTTTTCTAAGTCAGATATAAGTGAATTAATTACCAAATCTTACACTGATTATTATCTTAATTATAAGTGGATTGTTAAGTATATTAAAAGTAAATTTTTAAATTAAATATATATTGAAAATATTCATTACTGGAACATCGGGATTCATAGGAAATTACTTAAACCGATATTTGAAAAAGTATTTTGAAATTGTTAGCTTTGATTTAAGAAAAATTAATAATTTAAAGACTTTAAATGAATCAAAATTATTAAAAGAAATAAATTCTGGAGATATAATTATTAATTGTGCAGCTTCATTAAGACCAAAAAATAAAACAGATTTTTTTATAAATTCTGATTTTCCTTATTTTTTATCAAAATATTTAAATGATAAAAATTTACATACTAAAATTATTCATATTAGTACCGTGAATACAAATGTAGAATTTTTAAAAGATAATTATTCATTATCGAAAAAAAGAGGAGAAGAATTATTAAAAACAGAAAATGTAATAATTTTGAAATTACCTTTAATAATACAAGAGAATAATAATAAAGAATTAATTCAATCAGGACAATTATCAATTTTTTTTAAATATTTAGATTTAAAATTTTTACCGATTTATCCAATGATTTATCCTGGAAATTATTTTAATCCAATTGATATTGGCAAACTTTCAAAATTTATTCTATCTTTAATTAATTCAGAAGAGAATAAAGGAATTTATAATTTATCTGGATTAAATAAATTTAGTACATGGCAGTTATTTGAAAAAATAGCAAAAAAAAAAAATAAAAAAATAATTAAAATTAAAACTAAATTATTTACAAAATTTTTACCAAAAATTTTAACAAAACTAGTATATAAATATAATTTTTTATATAATTTAATTGGCAATATAGATTTTGAAAAACATTCAGAGAACAATAAACTTATATAAATATTATGAATTTATCAATTATCATACCAGTGTTTAACGAGGAAAAAAATATTTTAAAATTATACAAAAAATTAAAAAAAGTTTTTTATAATAAAAGTATTCAAATTATATTCGTTAATGACAATTCTTATGACAGTTCAGGAATTATTTTAGATAAAATAGTAAAAAAAGATAATCAAGTTATACATTATTTGAGAAAAAAAAAACGAGATCTTACACAGTCGTGTATTGATGGTTTTCTATCATCAAAATATCAAAATATTCTTGTTATGGATTGTGACCTTCAACATAATCCAAAAGATATTAATTTTATGATATCAAAATTTAAAAACAAGAATGCAGATTTTGTGATTGGTACAAGAAATTTCAATAAAAAACATTACGGATTAAGTTACGTAAGATCTTTTGCTTCAATTACTTTGACTTTTGTAATTAATATCCTTTTAGGAAAAAAATTGAATGATCCAATGAGTGGCTTTTTTCTATTCAAAAAAAAAAATTATTTTAAAGTTAAAAAAAAACTTTATGGACAAGGGTATAAGATACTTTTTGATATGATCTATTTATCAGATAAAAAAATTAAAATAATAGAACATGATATCATACTTTATAAAAGAAACTCTGGAGATAGTAAGATGTCATTTAAAACATTAATACAAATCATTATTCAAATTTTGAGACTCTTTTATTTTAGACTAGTTAAATGAAAAATTTAACAATTTTAAAACTTGAGTATATTTTTGTTTTTATATACATCTTATTCCATATTTTCTTTATTAATTTAGACCCAATTAATGATGAATATATATTTTATTCAGGTGCAGATTTTATCGGAACACAAAATATTGAAATCATAAATATATTTTTTGATTATAATGCAAATACGCTCGGTTTTTCTTACCTAATTTTTATTTTTTCAACCATTTTCAATACAGATAATTTCTATTTAATAGGTAAAATTATATCTTTAAGCAGTTATATCTTCCTTTATTTTGGAATTTTGAATTTTATTAAAATATTTGAAATAAAAAAAAAATTTGAAATATTAATTATTATTTTTCTTTGTCCTATAGTTTTTACATATGGCTTTAGAGCAACTCCAGACTTATTTTCTTTTTGCCTGGCATTTTTTTCATTTTCTTTAATTTTAATAAAAAAAAAAATAATTATAAAACTTTTAGCATTTTTTTTATTATCTATAGCATTTGTAATAAAGCCAATTAATGGAATTGCTCTATTTTTCGTATTTTTATATTATTTTCTTTTTAATAAAAAAAAAATTTTCCAATTAGAAAATATTATAGGTGTTATTTTATTCTTTTTATTATCTACAACTTTTTTTTATTTAAATTATAAAAATCATGGATTTGCAATAATTTCTCCAAATTGGAGAAATCTAGATACTTCGGAAAACAATTTTCTTGTAAATTTTATATATTACCTTGGTTTTTTAAATTTAGTTATTTTACCATTTAATTTTAAATTTATTTTAAAAGAAATTCTAAATTTAAAAAACTTTGTTTTATTTACATTAATAAGTTTAACAATTTTTTCTTATCAATTTATTCACATCAGTGAGAGCATAAATGAAATTAATTTTGGTTTTTTATCAGATGGTTTAAATGAATATATTTTAAAATTATTTTTTGGTTTAAATGCTTGTTTTTTTATTTTCTTTTTTTTTATATCTATTTCTACAAAAAATAGAAATCACACTCTCTACTTTATTTTAATCACTACATTAACTTATTTACTTATAATTTCTAATTTTAGCCCAGCACAAAGATATTTGATGATTTTATTTCCCACAATTTATCTTTTAGCTTTAAGACAAAATTACCATAAAATAATTTATATTATTGTTTTACTCACTTACTTTGTCCTTAATTTATTAATTTTGAACAATCATTTAGTCATAAGTGACTTATCAAAAAAAACACATAATTTTTTAATTAAAGAGGGCTTATTAAATCAAACTCACCCGGGTTATTTTGGTCAACACTCTCTATCTAGATTTGCTAAATTTTATGACAGTAAAATGAATATAATAAGTCAAAATAATATATTTGATCAGAAAAAGAAATATATAATTACAAATGAAATTAAAAGTTATGAAAATGTAATTTTTTCATACTCATCAAATAAATTTTTAATTAATAGAGAAATATTTGTAGTTTTAAGAAATTGAAGAGTGCTTTAATTCGAAATCCTCGATAATTTTTCTTTTTAATTTTATTTTAGACATATTTAGAATATTTTCTTTTGCTTTTTCTCCAAACTTACTTTTTATTTTATCTAAAAAATTTTTGTTAGTATGATACTCAAAATAATGGTTATCTCTTAATTTAAGAATTTCAGCTGGATCCAAACTATCAGTTGGTAAAGGTTGTGTGTTATATGAATGGAAAGAAAAATCTTCGTATTTCTCTGGTAATTTATAATTTTTTTCTAATGCTTCTTTGTACAACGCACTTCCTGGCAATGCCATAGCTGCATATGTATTCCAACCAAGAGTATTTAGTTTTTTACTTAATTTAAATGTCTCATTAATTGTATCTTTAGTATCTCCAGGTAGACCATAAATATAATTTGCCATTATTTCAATTCCACTTTCGTGGACTTGATTTACAACTTTATTTATATCTACATCTTCAAATTTACCCTTTGAAACTTCTAATCTTATTTTTTTATCACCACTTTCAATCCCAAGACACAGCCATTTTATTCCTGCAGATCTCACTAATGATAAAATATTTTTTCTTCTTAAAGTATCGACTCTGGAATAAGCCCACATTTTTAATTCATCATTTTTATTAAGCTTACTTAGTTTCTCGCACAAAGGAATATAATATTTTGGATTTAGCAAGAACATTTCATCCACAATTCTAATAGTCTTAACCCCATAATTATAAAGTTTCAAAAATTCACGAAAAATAAATTCAGTACTCCAAAATCTCATCTTACTATAATTACTTGCAACACCAATTTCTTCATTATCATTTCTATTAATAATGTTTATCATACAAAAACTACATCCAAACTGACAACCCAAAGATGTTTGTATAGCCGCGTAAGGACTTCTATTTTCTTCCAAGTATTCAGCGTGCCACATTGGAGCCCTGTATAAATCAAATGGTTTTTTATTTTTTGGCAATAAATCCCAAGCATATCCTGGCAAATCTATATCCATTCTATCTTGAGGCACAATCTTCTCTGGTGGTGTTAATTTGCAAGTATTATTTTCTCTGTAACCAATACCCTTAATGTTTCGTAAATCTTCTGAATTGAAATTTTCAAGTCTTAGTAAGTTATGTAGAGTGTATACACCTTCGTTTGTACATACAATATCAACGCTCTTTTCATCCTCTAAAGTTTTTAATGGCAAAGCTTGAATATAAGAACCTACAAAAATTATTGGACTTTGAATTTTATTTAATTTTATATGATTTGCTAATTGAACAGCTCCAACCATATTTGTAGTACCTGCATTTACATTCTGACCATATACTACAAAGCACAATAATCTTGGTTCCAACTGTCTAATTTTATTTAAACATTCAACATTATCTAATTGTTCTGCATTTGCATCAAGAATACCAACTTTGAAATTTTTTGATCTACAAGACTCCGCTAAAAGTAATGACCATGTTGGTGGTTCAATTGCTGAATAATTTTTTGAAAGATCTTGGTATACTTTTTTTGAGCTATTTGGTGTTATGAATAGTATATCAATTGACATTCTTATTTTTAAAAGTTTTTTTTATTTGAAATAACCAATTTTCATATTCGGCAATATACTTATATATATATATTAAAGATTTTTTTCTTCTTTCATCAATTTCAATATTTGAAATTGCCTGATAATGTCTAATTTTTTTTAAATTTTTTTTTCTAACTTTTAACATTTTTTCTATAGAATCTTTAAAACTCTTACACAGTTCAATAAAAGTATCTACTCTGTTTGATTTACTTTTCAGTTTTATTTTCTCTAATATCTCTGCAAATAGGTCTGTAGAAATATTATGTTCTTTTTCAAGCTCATAATCTTTCCAATAATCATGTTTATTTCTGATCTGAGTTATGATTGGAGGTCCATAGGATACAGTTTCATTAAATTTATAAGCAACTTTTTCTAATAAATAACTAGTCCATATATCGGAGTTTCTCCCTCCAGCCAAAGGTTTGAAATATAAAGGAATATAAGATTTTCCTACACTCGTATTCTGATCATTTAAAGGAAAAAAGTTTTCGTTGCTAAGAGCAAAATGGGTTTGACTTTTAACTTTTAATGTTTCAATTGGCCAAAATAGTCTTGATGTTGCATCTATGTCTGGATCACCGAGTATATAACCGCAATTTGCAATAATTTTTTTTTCAATAAATTTAATTTTAAATTTGTTTGCTTTCAATTTTCTATTCTTCCATGGAAAACCTCTTGGATAAAAAGGTACATCACTTCTCTCTTTAAAGTATTTATATAAATTTGGCCATTTGTCATTTGAATAAATTGTTTTAATTTTAACTTTTGAATTTGTTAAACTATGACCTCTAAGAAAATTTTTATTTTTATCTACATAATTATCATCATCAATAAAGACAACCTTGTCTGGCAGATTATCAAATAAATAAATTGATCCTAGTAATTTTCGTACCGCATCATTTAAAGGAAAAAATTTATAAAGTTTTTTGTATTTCTTCAAAAAAAATTTATTCTGAAATTTTATATCCATGAATAATATTTTGTATCCAAACTTTTTAGAAAGTTTATTGCAATATCCAAGAGCTTCTTTTGGTGTTTTTAAATCACCAATTACAATTATTGAATTTTTATCTTTTCTATGTTTATATTTTTTTAAATTCTTACATATTCCTTCGAGGAATGTTGGAATATTTATCGTTGTTGTAATTATAACATTTTCCATAATTTTAAGATTTAATTAGAATGGATAATTGCTGAGCATTCATTTGTAAAGTTAAATTTGGTAATATAAAAATTTCTCATCTTTCTTAAAAAATTTTTATGTTTATTTTTTGAGCAATAAAACAGTATAAATCCTCCACCTCCAGCACCCAATAATTTTCCACCGAGAGCCCCAGAATTCAACCCTTTATTATAGATGCTATCAATTTTCTTATCGCTAACAGAACTAGATAGACCTTTTTTTAACTCCCAATAATTATTTAAAAGTTTACCTATATTATCTATATTCTTATTATTTTCAAAAATTTCTAAAGCTTTATTTGTGATTTCAAGTATTTCAAAATACTTTTTTTTATTTTTTTTTATATTGTTGATTTTTTTTTTTTCAATTTTTGATGCATATCTTGAATTCTCTGTATAAACCAAAAAAAAATTATTTTCTAAAGCTTTTAGTTTTGTTTTTGATATCTTTATCTTTCTAACAGTTATTTTATTTTTTTTGAATTTAATCAAATTAAATCCACCGTAAACAGCCAAAGTCTGATCTTGACATCCTACAGCCTCATTAAGATAACCTCTCTCTAAAGTAATACTTTTTTCCAAAAGTTCTTTTTTTGTTAATCTCTTTTTTTTGTATTTATGTATTGTTTTAATTAAACTAACAGTAAATGATGAGCTTGTGCCTAAACCGGACTTCGCTGGCATGTCGGCATCATAGTTTAAATTTATATAGGGATTTATTTTATATATTTTGTAACAAGCTCTTATTACAGGATGTTGAATTTTGTTGACTCTGTTTACTTTTTCTATTTTTGAATAATGGACTTCAAACTTATGGTTGTGAAATTTTGGGAGATCTCTAAGTGTTATATAGCAGAATTTGTTTATTGAGCCCCCAATTATCATTCCTTCATTCTTATTGTAAAATTCTGGAAAATCTGTGCCTCCTCCAAAAAGAGAGACTCTGAAGGGAGTTTTACAAACTATCATCAAAATCTTATACATTATTAAAAATAATTTGTAATTTAAATTAATCTTAATGTTAGATTATTAAAAAACATAAAGATATTGAAATTTAATTTAATTAATTTAATAAGAACTAGGTTTTAATTAAAATATTAACGTGAAATCAAAATATTCATATCTCATAAAAAAGTCAAAGTGGTTAAGAAGTGAAATTTTTGAGATGGTTGTGAAAGTCAACCAAGGCCACATAGCTTCCTCATTATCCCAAGCTGAAATACTTATTTCACTTTATTACGGTGGAACATTAAATATTAAAAAAAATCAACCCAATTATGAAAAAAGAGACAGAGTAATTGTAAGTAAGGGTCACTCAGCCATGGGTGCATATCCAATCTTTGCAGATTTAGGATACATAAAAAAAAACGAATTAGAAAAATATGGAACTCCAAAAGGAAAATTAAGAATATATGGAGATAAAAGTATACCTGGGGTTGAAACAACGTCTGGATCTTTAGCGCAAGCTCCTGGTATAGCGAGTGGGTTCGCATATTGTAGTAAAAGAGATAAACAAAATTTTTACACTTATGTTATTTTAAGTGACGGTGAACATTATGAAGGGCAACTTTGGGAAACTGCGCTATTTGCATCTCATTACAAACTGGATAACTTAGTATTTATAGTTGATAGAAATAAACAAATAATTTTAGGAAAAAACGAGGAATTATTAAAACTCGAACCTCTTGATAAAAAATGGAAAAGTTTTGGCTGGAATGTATTTAACATCAATGGACATAAATATTCAGAGATAATTCCAGTTTTAAAAAAAACTAAAAAGTTAAAAAATGGAAAACCGACTTTAATTATTGCAAACACCGTTAAAGGAAAAGGTGTTTCATATATGGAGGATGTAACAAGATGGCACAATACTATGCCAAACAAAAGTCAAATTGAAATAGCAAGACAAGATTTAAAGAAAAATTGTATTTATGAGTAAAAATTATTTAGATTTTAAAAGATCATTAGATCTTCCTTTCATGAGAGATATAGTAATTGATAAAATTTATAAGCATTCAAAGAAAAATAAAGATATATTTTTTGCAACACCTGACATGGGTGCACCAGCTTTAGATGAATTCAGAAAAAAATTACCAGGTCAATTCATTCATTGCGGTATATCAGAGCAACAAATGATTTCTTTTGCTGGTGGTCTCGCATTAATGCGAAAAAAAGTGTTTTGCTATGCAATGGCACCATTTATAAATTCTAGATGTTATGAACAGATTAAATGTTCAATTTCTGCAATGGATTTAAATGTAAACTTAATTGCAGTTGGTATTGGTATTGGATATGCAGATGCTGGGCCTACGCATTATTCTACAGAAGATATATGCATAATGAAAGTATTTCCGAACATAACAATTTATACCCCGTCAGATGATTTCTCCTCTAGCGTGATAACTGACAAGATTATAAAAAAAAATCATTTTACTTATCTAAGATTAGATAGAGATGCTTTGCCAAATTTATATAATAAAATGAATTTTAACTTTGAAAATGGATTCAATTTTTTAAATAAAAAAAAAAATAATAAAGTTTGTATAATTACTTGTGGCTATCTAACACATAAAGCTCTTCAAGTTTGCAGATTAATCAATCATAAAGTCGATGTGATAGATTTATTTAGAATAAAGCCATTTCCAAAAAAATTAATTTCACAAATAAAAAAATACAAAGAGGTAATTACTTTAGAAGAACAACTTGCGACAGGTGGATTTGGAGCTTCAATTCAAGAAAAAATATCGGATGAAAAAATGAATATTAAATTAAAAAAATTTTGTCTAGATGATAAATACTACTTTGAAAATGGTGGAAGAGAATATCTTCATAATAAATATGGATTATCTCTTAATAAAATTATTAAATATTTAAGATAGTTTAAATTTAAATTAAATGTTGAAAGCTTCAATAAATAAGTTTGATAATGAAATTAAAATTTATACCTCCAAATCATTTAATGATTTTCGTGGTCAATTATGGACTAGTTGGGACCATAAAATAATTAAACTAAATTTTAATCATGATAAATTTTCACTATCAAAAAAAAATGTAATAAGAGGTTTCCATGGAGATAAAAAAACATGGAAATTAATTTCATGTGTATATGGGAAAATTTTATTTGTAGTCGTAAATTTTAAACCAAAAAGTAAAAAGTATTTAAGTCACCAATCATTTATTTTATCAGATAAAAATAAAAAAACTGTTTTAGTCCCACCAAACTATTTGAACGCACACCTTTGTCTGACAGAACAATGTCTTTTTCATTATAAACTTTCCTATAAAGGTAAGTATAATGATGTTAAAGAGCAATTTTCTATTCCATGGAATGATAAAAAAATAAATTATAAATGGCCAATAAAAAAACCAATTTTGAGTTATAGAGACAAGAATGATTGAGGTCTCGGCGATTGTTCAGCAAGATTATACAAAAAATCTTTTCTTTGACTCTAAGATGCCACAAGTTATTCCAAATAAAATTTCCATTCCAAGAGACGATAATAATGAGTGCTTCAAAATATTTAAAAAAAAACTTTTTGAAAATGGCATTAACATAAATACCCATGATCTTGTTGATCAAACCAAAATAGATTTAGAGATCTTTTTTCATTTTAACTTTAACGTAAAAAAAAAAAAAATTATCAAATATTGTGTTTGGCCTGAAGCGCCAGAAATTTATCCGAGGAATGCTAGCTCTCAATTAGATAAAGATTTTAATAAAATATTTACAACTTTTGATAACGATGTTGATAACAAAAAATTTTTTCCAATAAAATATCCTATTAATTTTAGAAATTCTATAAATCCAAAATTTAGTGAAAGAAAAAAACTTTGCTGTATATTATCAAGTAACAAAACTTTATCCGTTAATTCTAGCAATTCAGGATATTCTGAAAGAGTAAAAATTATAAAATGGTTTGAAAAATATAACCCACTAGATTTATCATTATATGGTGTTGGCTGGAATGGCTATTTTTCTTCTAATTATTATTTAAATCGATATTTTCGTAGACTAATAAATAAAATATACACAAAAAAAATTAGTGTTTATCAAGGTGTAGCTACATCTAAATCAGAAATATATCAAAATCACAAATTTTCAATTTGCTACGAGAATGTCTTAGGCAAATCAGGCTATTTTTGTGAATTGATATTTGACTCTATGAACAATGGATGTATTCCAGTTTATCTAGGATCTTCAAATGTAACAGAATACATTCCTCAGAACTGCTTTATTGACAGAAGAAACTTTACTAATAATCAAGAACTTTTAAATTATTTAAAAAATTTTAAAGAAGGAGATTATAATAATATGCAAGATAATATAAATAACTTCTTAAAAGAGCAGACTAATCAAATATTTTCAGTTGAATTCTTTGCAAACCAAATTATTAAACATATTAAAATAGATGTGTGCAGTTAATATGAGCTATCAAAAAATAAATCATAAACTTATGCAATCAAATTTTTCTAAGGATGATTTTAAAGTTTTAGAAAAATTTTTTAAAAGAGCTAATGAAAAAACAATTTTGACACAAGGCCCAAAAGTTAAGGAATTTGAAAAAAAATGGTCTAAGTGGTTGGGTGTAAAATACAGCACTTTTGTTAATTCCGGATCATCAGCCAACCTTTTAAGCTTGAAAATACTTAAAATAATAAAAAAAAAAAATACAAATGAAATTATAGTACCTACACATACTTGGGTATCAGATATTGCATCTGTTATACAGAACAATTTCAAACCAGTATTTGTCGATATGGATTTTAAACATCTTGGACCAGACAATGATCAAATAATTTCTAAAATTAATAAAAAAACCGCTGCAGTTTTTGTTTCTCATATTCAAGGATTTAATGCACTTAGTACAAAAGTCATAAATCATTTAAAAAAAAAAAAAATACATTTAATTGAAGATGTATGCGAGTCTCATGGTGCACTTTTTAAAAATAAGAAGCTAGGAACATTTGGTTTAATTTCTAATTTTTCATTTTATTATGCACATCATATGTCAACTATTGAAGGGGGAATGATATCGACTAATAATAGAGAAATATATGAGTTATCAAGAATTTTAAGATCACATGGAATGGTGAGAGAAATCGAAAACATGAAAATTAAAAAAAATTATATAAAAAAATATAAAAATTTGTCTGAAAAGTTTATTTTTTTACATGATGCTTATAATATGAGAAATAATGAAATTGGTGCATTACTTGGCATTAATCAATTAAAAAAATTAGATCAAAATAACAAAAAAAGAATGGATAATTTAAGTTTTTTTTTGAAAAATTTAGACACATCAAAGTATCTTACTAATTTTAATGTTGAAGGAAGTTCTAACTATGCTTTTCCTCTCATTATAAGAAAAAAATCAAAAAAATTTTCTATAAAATTAGAAAAAATTTTATCAAAAAATAATATTGAGTTTAGAAGAGGAGGTGCTGGTGGGGGCAATCAATTAAGACAGCCTTATTTAAAAAAATATGTAAAAAATATACAAATTTCTAAATTTAGAAATGTTGAACACATGCATTTTTTTGGATATTATTTGGGAAATTTTCCAACACTGAGAAAAGAAAAAATAAAAAAAATATGTCAAATAATAAACAATATTTAAATAAAAAGATTTTAATAACTGGAGGTGCTGGATTTTTAGGATCAAAACTTGCTACAAAACTAGTTTTTGAAAATTATTTAGTTACTGTAATTGATAAACAATTATATTCGAACACATCTTTAGATCATTTAATTCCATACTCAAATTTTATTTTTATTAAAGGCGATGTCAGAGATAAGAAACTAATGAAAAAAATATTAAAAAATCAGGACTTTGTAATTCCTCTGGCAGCCTTAGTAGGTGCCCCTTTGTGTGAAAAAAATAAAAGATTGGCTACTGAAACCAATTTGCTTGCTGTCAAATTTATTATAAATAATATAAAGAAGTCAACAAAGATCATAATACCAAGCACAGAGTCTGGTTACGGCAAGACAAAAAAAAATGTAGTATGTGATGAAAATACTCCCGTAAATCCAATATCTCATTATGGTAGAACTAAGTTAGACTCTGAAAAATTAGTATTAAAAAGGAGAAATTCTGTAGTTTTGAGATTAGGGACTGTATTTGGTTTATCTTATAGATTTCGACAAGATCTTTTAGTTAATAATTTAGTAACAAAAGCAGTAAAGGATAAAAAATTAGATATATTTGAAGGACACTATAGAAGAAATTTTATATCAATCGAAGATGTAATAAATACCTTTTTACATATAATCAAAAATTTTAAAAATTTTAGAGATGAAATTTTTAATGTCGGATTAGGAGACGGAAATGTCACTAAAATTGAACTTGCAAAAATAATAAAAAAACATGTAAAAGGTCTTAAAATTGTTGATAATAAAAAAAAAAAAGATCCTGATCAAAGAGACTATTCTGTCAGTAGCAAGAAACTAGAGAAAAGAGGATATAAACCTAAAATAACATTATCAGAGGGCATTAGTCATCTTGTCAAATTTCTAAATAAAAAAAACTTCAACAATAATTTTAATTATTAAAGATAATTATATTTTTTTTAATAACTTATCGATATATAAAAATCTAATACTCGATCTTTTTGCCATTTTCTCATCTAAAACAGAATCGCCTACTACCAAACTTTTAGATTTATTAAATTTCCAAAATTTTTCTAGTTGTTTTATCATTAGTATCCCCGGTTTTCTAAAATCGGAATTTTTTTTATACTTTTTTATCTTTGCATTAGGATGATATGGACAAAACATAACATCATCTATAAAAATATTTTTTTTAATTAATTTTTTTTTTAAAAATTGCTGGAAATTAATAAAATCTTGAATTTTAAACAAGCCTTTTGCAATGCCCGCTTGATTTGTAACAATAAATTTAAAATAATCTTTATTAGATAAATATTTCAGATATTTTAAAATTTTAGGTTTAAATCTTAGATCTTTTTTTTTATACGTGTAACCTTTATCAATATTAATAGTATTGTCCCTATCAAGAATTATTGCTGGTCTAAAAAAAAAATTATTCAAAGTTTTTCCGCTTAATTTTAATTTATTTGGCGTTCCAATATCAATGAAAATATTACTGAAAAATAATCCTCCAACTTGATTATTGTTTATAAGATTATTATTTAAATAATTTTCCCAAGAAAAAACTTTTTGTTTATTTATTTTTAATAATTTTTTTTTGATAAAATATATTCCTCCATTCATATATTTTGTATTTTTGTTTGAATTTGAAATAATTTTATTTTTCAGTTGCAAATTAATTAACTTTTTATTTGATGAGTAATATTTTTTATTTGTTAATGCAATATTAACTAATTTTTTCTTATTAGACAAATTTACAAATTTTTGTAAATTTATTGGAAAAAAAGTATCTGCATTTATTAAAACAAAATCATTTTTAATTTTTCTTTTTAGATTAAATATAGCCCCGCCGGTACCAAGAAGTTTTTTCTCGACTATGACTTTAACTTTGCAGAAGTTGAAATATTTATTATTATATTTTTTTTTTATTTTCCAACCTCTATAACCTGCCAGAATATAAATATCACCAGTGATGTACTTCGAATAATATTTGAGTAATATTTCTATAAAACTTATATTATTTATTTTCACTAATGGTTTTGGGTCACCATTTAAATATTTTTTAATCCTTGTACCTTTTCCCCCAGCTAAAAATACCAAATCAATTTTTTTAAACATTAACTAATTTTATTTTGTTTTTTTTATGTTACTCCTAATATCAAATTTATATAACAAAATATTCTGATGAAAGATTTGCTTAAAATATATAATTTACTTGGAAATCAGTTTAAAAAAAAGATACCCGTTTTTATATTCCTTACTTTAGTAAGCACTATATTTGAAATATTAAGTATAGGTCTTATAGTGCCCTTAATATCAACATTATTAGATAACAAAATTTCTTTCTTAAATTTAGAAAATAAAAGTTTTTATTTTTTTTTAATATTATTAATGCTTGTTTATTTTGCAAAAACTTTTTATTTAATATTATTCAATCGCTGGCAGTTTAATTTAATATTTAATATAAATTACAATTTATCAAACAGACTATTTTATAAATATATACATTTTGATTATAACGATTATTTAAAAAAAAACTCATCAGAGCTTGTTAGAAATATTATTAATGTTGAGAATTTCTCTCAAAACATTTACCAGTCAGTAATTTTAGTTTCAGAAATTATACTAATATTTTCTTTTGCTTTAATTTTATTAATATTTCAACCAATTATAACACTTTTTACGATAATTTTTGGATTTGTATTATCTTATATTTTTCTAAAAATATTTAATCCAAAATTAATAAAATCAGGAGAAGATTATCAAAACAAATCTAAAACACTTATTCAGAAAATAAATCAATCTATAAATAATTTTAAAGATATAAAAATCTATCAAAGGCAAGAATTTTTTTTAAATCAATTTAAAATTTCTACAAAAATTTATAGCGATGCAATTAAAAATAATGAATTTTTAAAAACTTTACCTAGAATTATCATTGAATTAATTGCTGTTTTTATTGTTCTAATAATTATTTTTGTAATGTTAAAGCTTGAGGTACGAAAAGAGGAAATTATAACTTTTGTTGCTTTATTTGCAGCAATTGGATTCAGGCTAATTCCATCCTTAAATAAAATTATTGCCGCAATTCAGCATCTAAAATATTATTTAAAATTAACAGATAATATTAGTGACGACCTAAATTTTTTAAATAAAAATCTAACTGTTGATAAGGACGTAAAATTTAATAATAAAATTACTCTTAAAAACTTATCATTTGCTTATTCAAATAAAAACTTTGTTTTAAAAGATTTTAACATGAGAATAAATAAAAATGAGATTACTGGAATCAAAGGTAGAACTGGTAGTGGGAAATCGACAATTGTAAATTTAATTACTGGATTATTACAACCTCAAAAAGGTGATATTTTAATTGACGATAAAAAAGTGAACCTAAATAATTCAAAATGGTTTAACAAAATTGGATATGTGCCTCAAAGAATTATGTTAAATGAGGATTCAATTAAAAATAACATTATATTTGGTGCTGAGATTGATGAGAGTATACAAAATAAATTAGATAACGTTTTAAAATATTCTCAACTAAAATCATTTGTTGATGAAAAAGGTGGTCTAGATATAAACATAGGTGAGCTAGGTAAAAATATTTCTGGAGGACAAATACAAAGAATTGGAATAGCACGGGCTTTATTTAATGATCCAGAAATACTAATATTAGATGAATCCACTAGTAATTTAGATAAAATTACAGAAGAAGCATTTATAGACTCAATAAAATCAATTAGTAAAAATAAAACTGTTATTATTATTTCTCACGATGAAAAACCACTTGAAATATGTGATAACGTATATGATTTAGATAAAATTTAAATATATAATGTTTGTAAAGCTATATAAATTGTATAGAAAATACGTATTTATATATCCAAATTTAGTAATAAATAATTTTTTCTCAAATTTCTTATTAGTCACATTATTTATTTCTGGATATTATTCTTTAGCAGCTGAAGTCGGTGTAATTATTAGTTTAACATTCCTTATTTGTAATATTTTTTCAGGAAACTTGAGATCAATTATTATTGCTGACAAAAATTTATTACTTGCTGATGAAATGCTATTTAAAAGAATATTGTTATCGCTCTTAATTATAATAATTATTATTTTTTTCATTTTTAAAAATAATATAAGTGATATTTCTTTGGCTTTAGCCACATCAATTCTCGTACTTCTTGGATGGATTTTTGAAATTATGTTAACAAAATTTGAAATCTCGAAGAAAATTAAAAGTACAAGAGTTCATTTAATTGTATCTATAATTTTTATGTTTTCGATATTCATTTTTGGGTTAACTAAAAATTTATTTTTACTAAAGTCAACTTTATATCTTTATTTATTATTTTTGATTATTCTAATACTTTTATTAATAAGACTTAATATAAAAAATTTTAAGATTATTGATTACAATAAAAATATTTTTCAAGATCTTTTTAAGTCAAATTATATATCTTCTTTATCAACATCTTTAAGTAATTTTTTATTTAGGTACTTTTTGATATTATTCTTATCTAAAGATGTAGCGGGAATATTATTTGCATGTTTTATGGTAGGCTCATTTCCCGGATCGCTTTTCAATCAAATTTTTGGTGCAACTTTTATACATAATAAAATAAGTTTACAAAAAATTTTTTTTCCAATTTTTACATTGAGCTTAATAGCATTGATGTTTATTTTTAAGTATGTGCCTTTAGAAACACTAATTTTTGAAAAAGATTTCTTAAGTCAGAAAGATTTAATTTTAACAACAATATTTTATTCAGTTATAGGACTTAATATTATGATTACGTCTTTATACATCAGGCAGAAAAATATTTTCAAAACATCTATAAGAGAAAATTTTTTTATAATTGATATGTTTTATAGTCTAAGTGTTATATTGTCAGTACCACTTATATATTTTTTCTTTGGAGCAACAGAAAAATATTTTACAGTTGGCTTTTTCCTTTGCTCTATTTTTTCATTGATCTTTTACACATCTCCAAAAATGCAATTTAATTTATTGGTTTATAGGTTGTTTCTAATAATATTTATTACTCCAATTTTTTTTATGTTTTATGATGGAAGTTTAAACCTATATTTACTTGATTTTCACAATATATTTATTTCACAAAATAATTTTTTTGAAAAAAATAGAATTTTAACTGCAGCATTAATCGTCCCGTTTTTGTTCTACTTTGGAATTAGGAGCATTAAAAGTCCAGTAATTTCAATTGTTTTTATACTTATTACAGTCATAGGCATCATAAATATAAATTTATTTAGAGATCAAATCACCATAGAAAACCATATAAACTTGGTTCAATTACTTTTTCCAATATTCTTCTTAATATTAGGAGAAATATTTATTACTGAAAAATATAGAGAAAATTTATTTTTTAAATATTCATTTTGGATTTTAAGCAGTTATATTTTACTTAAAAATATTTTTACTTTATACAAGGTTGATATTATAGAAAATTACTTCACATTCTTATCAAAAAATATTTTTCACACTCAAGATATTTTTATACTTTTCTTTTGTTTTTATTGTTTATATAAAATAATCTTAAATTCTGAAATCAACAAACTTTCAATTCATTTTTTATTTTTGAATATTTTGTTGTTTTGCCTTTTTAAAGAAAGTCTTTATTTAATTTTTGGTGCACTTCTACTATTTCTTTACTTAAAAAATATTTTAAAAATCAAGTCGTGTTATTTTTATATGGTACCAATATTTTTTGTATCATTATTTTACAATTATGATGAACTAATTGTTTATAAATCAAATTATATCGAATCTTTAAGCGCTTATACTTATCAAAATTTCTCAAGCGTGAATAATTTTCTATTTGGATCCAATATAAAAAACGAGTTATATGATATATATTTATCACAGAATTATTTTATTGATTTAATTTATAACTTTGGTTTTATATGCTTGGTACCAATTATATTTTTATTTTATTATTCTTTTTTAAAATTAAAGAAGTTACCTATAAGTGTATTTAATAACGAAATTTTCTTTTTTATTTTATTTTCCATTATATTTCCTTTATTTAGTTTATCTTTAAATGATATTTATGTAGGAAGCTTTACTTTTTTATATTGGTCAATTATTTTAAAAAAATATACAAATACTAGTAAATGACAAAATACATAAAGTATATATTTTTAATTTCATTTCTAATCCTTTTTATTTTTGGTTTCAAAAATTATATTGGATCAAAAATTATATATTCAATCTTTACTTTGACTTCTCTAATAATGTTGACTTATTCCTTCAAAAGGGAGTACTATTTTTTTGAAATATTTTTTTGTTTTTTTATATTTTTAAATTTTTGGTTAGACTTTGTAGTAACAATTTCGTTTTATGATTACTTTTTTTCAGAAGGTTTTGGTTCATTTACATTTAATAAACAGTCTCTAGACGATATTTTATTACTTTCAACATTAGTATGTTTTTCAATTACATTTTCTATCTTTCTAAGAAGAAAATATTTTCCTAAAAAAAATAAAAAATTAGACAAAATAAAACTAAGTAATAAATTCCTAATTTTTTCTAAAAAATATAATATTTTAATTTATCTAATTCTCACAATTATTGTAGGAATATTAGCTTTTATAAATTTTAAATATTCGATATATCAAAGAGGTGTCGCCAATGACATAGAGATCAATTTTTTCTTAAAGTATGTTTTGCAATGGTTGTTACTTTTCGGCTTTGCTTCTTTTTTTTGTGTTTTAATAGATTTGCAAATTTCTAACAATATTTTTAATAAATTATTCACATTATTTATTCTTTTTGAGTCTCTAATTTCTAATCTGTCAATTTTGAGTAGGGGAAATATTTTGAACAGTTCATCAATAATATTTGCAATTTATAAAACTATAAGAGTTAAAAGGCTAAATTACCTATTATTTTCAGCAATTTTTATCTTAATTTTTTTCGTTTTAGGTATAGAGTTGTCATCTCCTATTAGAGGTGATGAGAGTATTATTAATAGTTCATTAGTATTCCAAGATTTTAAAACAAATAGCGAATCTTTTTTTAAGGAAATTATAATTTCAATAAAAAATTTTTTTTATTTCATCTTCAGTAGATTATTTGGAATAGAGGCGCTAATGGCTGTATATTCATTAGACGGACTTGGATTTGATTTATTTTATAAAGCTTTTTCATACAAGCCAAGTATTGGTGAAGTTTCATTTTTTGATGCTTTAAAAGAAGATTATAGAGAAAATACTTTATCAAAGGTATCAATCACTTTACCGGGTATAGTAGCTTTCCTTTACTATTCAGGGTCAATTTACTTTCTTCTATTTGCATTATTATTTATTACTGTATCTTTCAGTTTTTTTGAATTTTTAATATTCAAATATTGTAATTCAAATCTTCTTTTATGTTCTCTATTTTCTCAAGTGATTGCTTACAGGCTTATTCATTTTGGATATAATCCATCAAATTCTTATATGCTTTTAATAAGTATATTTCTAAATGTTATTATAATTATATTTTTTTATAAGATAATTAATATGATAAAAAAAAATTTTAATATATAGAATTCTTATGAATAATTTTTCCTTAAGAAATATTAATTTGTTACTTTCTTGTTTATTTATAATTTCAGCTTTTTTTTTATGGGATTTAAAAGATTTACCCTTTGACTCAAGGATTATACCTTTGTTTATAATTTTTGTTTTTTTTTTTATAAATTTTCAAAGAATAAATTTTAGAAATTATTTATTTATTTTATTTATTTCACTATTACTTTTAATTCATTATATTTTTTTTTCTATATTTTATGAGATTAAAATAGAATATAAAATAATATATTTTTTAATATTGATTAATGCTTACTTCTTTTTTATAAAAAATAATATTGAGTATTTACCTAAAGTTTTACTGGTATCTTCTAAATTATTTATAATTTTGTTTTCTATTTATATAATTGTAAACATCAATACGTTCAGTATTGTTGAAAATACAGTTTCCGGGGCTTGTGGAATGTTTACAAATTTAGCAAGTTTAAAAGTAAATATTTTTATTGAAAACTCTCATTTTGGCATGGTGGCTCCTGCAGCTATGTTTTGTATTTTGTTTTCGATAAAAAAAAAAGAGATATTTAAACTAGAAAATATATTTTTTTATCTTTTAATTATTTTTCTTTCTTTTTTAGTTTTTTCCATGACACTTCTTCTTGGAATAGTTTGTGGATTTATTTGTCTTTTATTCTCTATCACAAAAAAAAATTTAAAGATTTATATTGTTCCAGCAGCATTGGTATGCCTCTCTATTTTAACAATATCTTTCAAGGATAGCTGTTCTTCACGGTTATCAAGATTAGATTTTTTTAACAGTGTTAGTGCAAATTTATTACAAGATAGGGTTAATACAAAAATTATTGATTTAGTAATTAATTTTAAAGAGAAATACAATCAAAATAGTGATGAAATTAAAGCTTTAATTTCAAAATGTTACAGAATGAAAAATGCTATGCATTCATTTCAAAGTATTGAGGAGGAGTATTCCGTACTTTCAAAAAAACTAAATATAAACAGAGAAAAAATAAGAAATTTTAAAAAATTTGATGATGAAACTTATAAAATACAATTAGAAACAGCAACTCTAATAAAAAAAAAAAATATTTTATTAGATGATTATTTGACCTTTGTGGAGTTTACATTTCCGGGAGCATTAGATGAATGTAAATATGAAGATAATAATTTAAGAGATATTGAACTACTTGAAGTAGAGATTATTAAAATTAAAAAAGAAAAAGATAAATATCAAAATATTGTTCAAGAAATTTCATTTAAAGACTCTCTTTATCTTAATCCCAATATAACAACACAAGTATATCAAATTGCATTATTGAATACTTTCAATAGTATAACAAATGAGTTCTTTGGTTGGGGATATGGAAATTATAAAAATGCCCATTTTAAATATGTTTTAGACAATATTATTGAATTAGACATTAAATCTAAATATAGAGACGAAAATAAACCCATTAATTCAAGAGAAAATTTACAAGATAATGATGTTTTTTATTTAAACTATAATGATGGTAGAAATAATTTCTCAAAGTTAGTTGTTGAATATGGTATTTTTTGTATTCCAATTTTTGTTTATTTGATTTTATTTGGAATATCTCGAAAGCAAAATATTACAAACAAAGGCTTTCTTTTACCACTTTTAATAACACAATTAGGCAGTGGAGCTGGTTATACAAATGGTGGTTTTGCCTTATCCTTGATAATAGTATCAGTATTATTAATAAATGAAAAAAAAATTAAATGAATATATTAATCCTTTCCCAAAGATTTTGGCCAGAAAACTTTAGAATTAATCTTGTTGTAGAAAAACTGAAAAAAAATAATAAAATATTTGTTTTAACAGAAAAACCCAACTATCCGAATAATAATATTCCAAAAAAGTTCAAATCACAATTTTTTTATAAAGAAAAAAATAAAAATATAGAAATAATTAGAATACCCACAGTTAGAAGAGGTACTAGTAATTTTACATTAATTTTTAATTATTTTAATTTTATATTAATGTCTACGATAGGGATATTTTTTTTTAAAAAAAAAAAAATTGATATAATATTTGTATACGCAACCAGTCCAATTTTTCAAGCTATTGCAGGAATTATTTTTTCGAAAATATATAAAATTCCATTAGTTTTATGGGTACAAGATTTATGGCCAGATGTATTAAAAGATCTAAAAGTTATAAAGAGTAAATTTCTATTGTATTTAATAAGTAAAACTGTAAATCAAATTTATAAATATTCTGATTTTATTTTAGTTCAATCTAATTCATATAAAAAAATAATTTCAAAAATTGTAAAAAAAAAAATTAGAGTTTTTCACAATCCTGAAGTTTCAAATTTTAAATACAAAAAAAAAAATAGAGGAAATTTAATTATTACATACACTGGAAATTTAGGTAAGGCCCAGTCTATTGACTGTTTTTTAAAATCAATATCAAAATTAAGTGACAAAAAATTTATTGTAAAAGTATATGGAGATGGATCGGAAAAAAATAATATGATCAAATATATTAAAAAAAAAAAACTTAATCAAAAAATTTTTTATTCTAAACCTTTATCTTTCAATAAATTAAAAAAAAAAATAAATAATTCAGATGCTTTAATTCTATTTTTAAAAAAAGGTAAAGCCTTATCAAATACCTTACCAGCAAAAATTCAAACTTATTTATCATTTGGTAAGCCGATTATAGTTAGTTCTGATGGCGAGGCTAAAAAATTTGTCAAAAAATATGGATTAGGATATTCATGTCCCGCAGAAAATATTGATAGATTTGTATCTATAATTTCCAAAACTTTAAATTTACCAGAAAGAAAAAGAAAAATAATTTTTTTAAAATCGAAAAAAATTTTCGAAGATAAAGTTGAAATCAATAGCTGGATAAAAAATTTAGAGCAACTTTTTGCTCAAATCTTGATTGCTAAATAAATATAATACTTGAATTAAATATCTTATGAAATAAAAAAGATCTAATTTATGAAAATATTAGTTGTAGGTGGAGCTGGTTATGTCGGTGGATATGTTACCGACTTAATTCTAGAAAATAAAACCGACGATGTAATTGTCTTTGATAATTTATTATATGAAGCTCAATATCAAAAAAATGTAAATTTTGTATATGGTGATATAAGAGATAAAAAATTACTTAAAAAGTATTTGGACTGGGCAGATGCCGTAATTTGGATGGCCGCTTTAGTGGGTGACGGTGCATGTAGCATAAATCCCTCTATAACTAACGATATTAATTTCAAATCAGTAGAGTTTTTATCAAATAATTTTAGGGGAAAAATAATTTTTTTTTCCACTTGTAGTGTTTATGGTGCACAGAATGATGTTTTAAACGAAGATTCAAAAACAAATCCTTTATCAGTATATGCGTCAACCAAACTACAAGCGGAAAAGTTATTATTAAATAATGATGCATTGATATTTAGACTTGGAACTTTGTTTGGTGTTGGAGATTTATTTTCTAGGATAAGAATGGATCTAGTAGTAAATGTTTTAACAGCCAAAGCAATTCTTGAGAAAAAACTTACAGTATTTGGTGGAGCACAATATAGACCTTTATTACATGTAAAAGATGCTGCAAGAATAATAAGGGACTCAATACTCTCAAAAAATAAAGGCATTTATAATTTACACTTGGAAAATATTAAAATAATTGATTTAGCTGAAAAAATTCAAAAACATTTTAAAGATGTTGAGATTGAAAAAGTAAATATAAAATTTCAAGATGCAAGAAATTATAGAGTTGATGGTTCTAAACTAAAAAAAGATTTTGATTTTGTTCCGAAATATTCAGTAAATGATGGAATAGAGGAAGTAAAAAATTTAATACTTGAAAATCGAATTAAAGATGTAAATGATCCCAGGTATACAAATCAAAAATATCTAGAAATATTTAAAACCAAACTAAATATTGATTAATGAAACCCATCTTAATTATTGGAGGAATATCAAAAGATAATAGAGGAAGCGTCTCATTTAATAATAATCTGGATCTAAAGCATGTAAAAAGATTTTATATTGTTAAAAATAAAAAAAAAAATTTTGTGCGAGCTTGGCATGGACATAAAATAGAGGCAAAATATATTCTTTGTTTACAAGGTAAGGCAAAAATTTCTGCTGTAAAAATTAATAATTTCCAAAATCCTTCAAGAAAAACAAAAGTTTACTCATGGATAATTGATAATAAAATACCAAATGTAATTTATATTCCACCAGGATATGCTAATGGCTCTAAATCCTTATCCAAAGATATGAAGTTAATGGTATTATCAACTACATCCTTAAAAAAAAGCTTAAAGGACGATTATAGGTTTCCTAAAGAAATTTGGAAAATTTAATTAATGAAAAAAAAAGTATTAATTATTGGTTCTACGGGAATGCTCGGATCTGCTGTAATTAATCAATTTATATTAAATAAAAAAATAAATTTAAGTGCGACTTATAGAGAAAAAAAGGATTTGAATATTTTAAAAAAAATTCTAAAGTTTAAAAAACCGCGAGTTAAGTGGATTAAATTTTCTATTAAAGGGAATTATGAAAAGAAACTAAAAAAAATACTCAAAAATAAAGATTATATAATAAATTGCACAGGTATTATAAAACCTTATATTAATGAAAAAAAATTTAAATCAATTAAAGAAGCAATATTGATAAACTCAATATTTCCTCATAATCTAAACAATTTGAAGGAAAAAAATACAAAAATTTTGCAAATAGCAACAGATTGTGTGTACGATGGAAAAGAGGGTTTTTATAAAGAGTCTTTTTCTCACAATGCGACCGATGTATATGGAAAATCTAAAAGCCTAGGCGAGGTAGACTCTGAAAATTTTTTTAATATTAGATGTTCAATAATTGGAAAAGAGATAAAAGGTTTTAAATCTTTAGTAAATTGGTTTCTATCTAACAAAAAAAATTCTAATTTAAATGGGTTCTCAAATCACTTGTGGAATGGAGTAACTACAAATTTTTTTGCTAAGTTTTTATTAATTTTAATTATAAAAAACGTTAAAATACCCAATTTAATACATCTTACTCCATCTAATTATGTCAATAAGTATGAATTATTAAAAATTTTTGCGGAAAAACTGCAAAGAGTGGATCTTCAAATTACAAAATCTAAGTCAACAAATAAAGTAAATAGAGTTATAATTACAAAACATAAAAAATTGATACAAAAGATATCTAATTATATGGGTTTTAAGTCAATTCCTTCAGTAAAAAAAATTATAGACGAAACTCTGTAATAAATGAGATCCCAGAAAAAAAAAATCTTAACTATTCTTGGCACAAGGCCTGAAATAATAAGACTTTCTCGAATTATTCCAAAACTAGATATTCATTTTGAAAATATTATTGTGCATACTGGCCAAAATTATGATTATGAGCTTGATAGAATTTTTTTAAAAGAATTAAATGTTAGAAGACCTAACTACTATTTAAATGCCAGAGGTACTTTTGCGAAACAAATAGCTATCATTCTAGTTAAGCTAGAACAGATATTAAAAAAAGAAAAACCTGACAAATTTTTAGTATTAGGTGATACTAACAGTAGTGTTGGAGCAATTGTTGCCAAAAGACTGAATATCAAAGTTTTTCATATGGAGGCAGGGAATAGATGTTACAGTGACAAGAGCCCTGAAGAGATTAATCGTAGAATAATAGATCATAGTTCAAATATTCTTTTGCCATATACAAAAGGGAGTAGAATGAATTTGTTAAAAGAAGGCATAAGTAGTAATAAAATTATTACTACTGGAAATCCAATAAAAGAAGTTATCCATTTTAATATAAAAAAAATAAATAATTCAAAAATTATTCACAAATTAAAATTAAAAAAATATAAGTTTATAGTTTTAACTCTGCATAGAGAGGAAAACGCTGATAATATTAAAAAACTGGGTAAATTTATCAATATTTTTAATACAATAGTAAATACATTTAATCTAAAGATTGTTTGGCCAGTTCACCCAAGAACGAGAAAAGAATTATTGAAAAATAAAATTGAAATCGATAAAAATATCATATTACTCAAGCCTCTTGGATTTATAGATTTTATTAAATTAGAAAAAAAATGTGTAGCGACAATTACTGATAGTGGAACAGTACAGGAAGAAAGTGCATTATTTAAAATTCCTTGTGCGGTAATCAGAGAATATACTGAAAGACCCGAAACTATAAAAGCTGGAAGTGCGATCTTAACAAATTATAATAAAGAAAAAATTACGAACTTAATTAGTTTAGCTGTAAAAAAAAAATATAAGATTAAAAAAATAAAAGATTATGAAAGTATAAAAGTAAGTTCTAAGGTTTTAAATTTAATCAAAAAATATTAATGATTTTAGAACTTAATAGAATAAAATTGTCGTCAATCATAGTTATTTTATTTCCAGCAACTTTAATTTCAGGTCCACTTATTCCAGAAATATTATCTTTTACTTTATCTATCTATTTATTTATTTATTTAATCAAGGAAAAAAGTATTTTAATATTAAAAGATAAAATATTTTTATTTTTAATTTTATATTACATATACCTTTTAATAATTTCTTTATTTTTAATTCCAATTGAAAATATTTTTAAAGATCAGTTTTTTTACTTTAGATTTATAATATTTTCGTATGCAATATATTTAATATTAAGCGAAAACCGGGATTTATTAGATAAGATTTGTTTTTTTTTTATAATTTTATTTACCTTTTTAATTATTGATGTTCTTATACAATTTTTTTATGGTAAAAATTTACTTGGCTTTGTGTCATCAACTCCAAATAGATATTCAGGTATTTTTGGTGAAGAATTAGTTTTAGGAAGTTATCTTTCTAGATTTTTTCCATTAATTATTGGACTAATATATATTAATAAGAAATTAAAATTTAATAACTTAATTATTTTATTTTTCTCAGCTTTCGTATGTTTGGCTGTATTTATCAGTGGTGAGAGAACTGCATTGGGGCTTACTTTCCTCACGATATTATTTTTATTTTTAAAAAAGGATTTTAGGAAAATATCAATTTATATTTTAATATTTGCTGTATTATCATTGAGTATTTTAAGCTATTTCAACAAATCACAGAGATATAGGATATTTGTTGAGCCACTACATCAAATGTCTTTATTAGATGATGAATTTTTAAAAAAATATTCTGATGTAGCAACAGATTACTCACCAGATAATTTAAAAAATTTTCATATTTTTAGTTCTCATCATCACTCTCACATAATGACTGGAATAAACATTTTTAAAGATAATTTTATTATTGGCGTTGGTCCTGAGCAATTTAGAGAAAAATGTAAAGACATCAAGTATGCATCTGGTTCTGATCCTTGTTCTACGCATCCTCATAACATTTTAATTCAAATTCTATCTGAAACTGGATTAATAGGCTTTATCTTTTATTTAGTCACTATTTTTTACCTTTTTATAAATATTTTTAATAAAATTAATTTAAAAAGATATAATGATCATAAAGATTTAGAATATTTTATTTTAATTACTTTTATTATTAACCTTTGGCCTCTTTTACCCTCTGGTAATTTTTTTAATAATTGGCTTTCATTTATTATATTTTTCCCGCTAGGATTTTATATATATACTAAAAATCTCAAATATGGAAATAAATGATTTTATAATATTGATTGTGGTCTTAGTTAATTTTTTATTTTATTTTAATTTAAATAAAATATCAAATTACATTAATATTTTTGATAAACCAGATAAAAAAAGAAAAATACATAAATATAATGTACCATCAATTGGTGGAATTATTTTTATATTAAATATTTTAATATATTTATTTTTTGAATTAACATTTCAATTTATCAATACGCAAACCGAAACTATTTTTTTAATATTCACAATCTTAACAATTTTCATTTTGGGTTTTTGTGATGATAAATTTGATATTAATTCAAATTTCAAATTAATTTCATTTATTTTAATTATATCAATTTATTTTTATTTGAATAATGAGCAAATAGTAACTGAACTAAAATTCTCCTCTTTTAGTAAAATAATTCATCTTGGTACTTATTCCTTTATTTTTTCAGTATTATCGATTGTTATTTTTATGAATGCTTTCAATATGTATGATGGAATAAATGGACAATCAGGTTTCTATACTCTTCTTTTATTTTCATTTTTGTTAATTAATGGACAAAATTTTTTATTAGGTTTGATTATAATTATTTGTAGTTTATTTTTTTTATACTTTAATCTTAAAAGTAAAATATTTCTAGGTGACAGCGGTTCTTTAGTAATTTCTTTTCTGTTTTCAGTTATGATAATCAAATTTTATAATTCGTCTAATAATTTTGTCTGCGAAGAAATTTTTATATTAATGATGTTGCCAGGAATTGACATGACTAGATTATTTATTGAGAGAATGATTAGAAAAAAAAATCCCTTAAAAGCTGATAAGAACCATTTTCACCACCTGTTATTAAAAAGTTTCAATTCAACAAAAGTTTTTTTAATTAGCTCATTTTTAATATTGGTTCCAATCTTACTAATGATTTTAAAAATTAATTTACTGCTAATTATTACTTTGTTTTTAATTTCTTATTCACTAATCATATTGAGATTAAAAAATTAGATTTAATTGATAATTTTTGATAAGTAATTAATTCCTTTATCTATTCCTAGTTTGAGGTCTACTTGGTATTTAAAACCTAATTTTCTCTGCTTTTTTGTACATCCACCTCTGGCAAATACACCAACGGGTTTTGATTTTTTTGTTACAATTTTAAAATCATTACCTATTATATTCCTCGAAATTTTTAAGAATTCTATAAAGCTGGTATATTTACCAGTTGACAAGTTAATTGCCTCGCCATTGTCTATTTTATCCATAGTTTTTATAACGCCCATTACACAATCATCAATATGGATGAAATCTCTCATTTGTTTTCCGTTTCCCCATACTTCAACTTTTCTCTTTTTTTTTGATAAAATTATATTTTTACAAAGGTTAGGAAAAGGATAATTCATATCTTGATCTTCTCCATAACCTGAAAATGGTCTGTAACATACTGATTTTAGACCGTATTTTTCGTAGCAAATTTGGGCTAAATATTCCCCAGTCAATTTAGACCACCCGTATGTGTAATCAGGAACACCAAGATTGTTTTTAAAGCTAATATCATTCTCTCTCAACAATCTGTAGTAATTCTTTTTTTGTAAATTTAATGGATAGCTTGCGCTAGAGCTAAAGTATAAAATTTTTTTTGGTTTAGCAGTTAAACACCATTGCCAAAAATTACTATCAATTGTAAGGTCACTAGCAACAGCTAGGGGATTATTTTCAATTACTTCTCTTCCACCAACAATCGCAGCCAGATGTAACACATAGTCAAATTTTTTTTTTTTATTTTTTTTAAACCACTCAACACAGTCAGCATTTATAAATTTAAAGTATTTAAAATCGTATGGATTAAATAGAGGCCAACCTTTGTTTGGATCTATGGCACCTGTAAATTTTACTAAATTATCAACTCCTGTTACATGAAATTTATTTTCTAGAAAATATCTACAAAAATGTCTACCTACAAATCCAGATACTCCTGTAATTAGAACATTCTTCATTTTTTTAAAACCTTTTTATAAAGTTGGAAAGCATCCCATGATTTTTTTGGTAAAAATTTTTTTATATTATTAGGATTTTTCTTTAAATTTTTTAATAGTTCAAAATTATTTTTATAACCTATAATTTCTTTTTCCATATCTTTAGTTAGGTCATGGACATTCCTATCTTGATAAACTGACGGTTTATTATATAGAACTTTAAAACCTTTGGCTTGCACATAATAAGATGCCCAAATATCATCCATTCTTCCTATGTGAGGAAATAAAAAGTAATGTTTTATTACATCTCTTGTTAAATATGTGTTCTGCGAATTAAAAGGTGAATATTTATTTGAGCAAAAAGGAAAATCAAACTTATTAAATCTGCATTCTGGATAATGTTCCATCCTACAAATTGCATCAATATCTGGATCTCCATTCCAAAAATCTGCTTGTATATCAAAAGAACTTCTTTTAGATCTTGACTTTTTTTTCTTATTTTTATTTTTTAATATTTGAATCGGAAAACCTCTATGCCACAAATGGCTATGGTTAGTTACTGATAAGGGATCAAAAGCTATTTCATTTGTGTAGTATTTTTTTATGATACAATCTTTTTGTATAAGTAAATCTTTCCCCCAATTAGCAAAAGGAATATTGTCATCATCAATTGTAGCTACCAAGTCTGCACCTTCTTTAAATGCAGCAATCATTGCAAAATTTCTCCTTTGAATACAATTCCATCCAATTAAATCTGAGAGTTTTTTGCTAATTTTTATTTGATCTTTTGGGCCCAAATAAAGACCATTCTTAAGCTTATAATCAATTGGAGTTTTTAAATCCCCTGCAACTATTAATTTCCAACCCTTTAAATTATCAAATTTTTTTATTGCCAATGTTGGAGAATTTATTGTTGTTGAAATGATGTATTTCTTCATTTTAGTTTTTAATTATAGAGTATTTTTTGAAACTAAATCCTAAAACCTCAACATCGCTAGAGTATACCGCCTTTTCACTATAATAATCAATTTTATATTCATCTGAAATTATTTCTATAGTGTTATTAGAATTATCATTACATTTATTTTTTGTCTTAGTGTTTTTACAATTACTATACAAATGATACACATGAGGTGTTATTACACCTGGATTCGTTTTTTTTAAAATATTTTCTTTTTTTAAATAATTAAAAACCATCTCAGATGATTTACCAGTTATATAATAATTTAAAAGTAAAAATGAGTTAAAAAAAGTATAAATTATTAAAATTGCAAATATAATTAGCCTAGGTTGAATAATTGTAAATAGAAATAAAAATATAAAAGGAAGAGGCAAAATAAGATATCTTTGTGCAGCTTTAACAAAAGATAGGGCTAATAGATAACATACAATTGAAAAAATAATAATTAAACAAATTTTTAATTTTCTTTTTTCAAATTTGTTATTTTTAATAAATGTAAATAATAAAAATATAAAAAAAAGGAAACAAAATAAGATAATTCCTTTATAAATATTTTCAGGAATATATTTTTGAATTGGACCAAAGTCGAGTTCCGATGAAATAAACAAATATTTTTGAAAAAAAAGACTAAAAAAAAAAGCAAATATAAAAAAAAATAAGTACTCGATTTTAATTTTATTATTAACTTTGAAAAAGAAAACCAACGAAAATGGAAAGGTTAATAATAACAGATATCCAATATAAAAAATAAAATTATTTAGTACCCATAATAAATTTCTATTTTCATCATTGCCAATAAGTGCTATTTGTAAATCTTCATTTTTTGGCGCCAAAAAAAAACCTAAGTACTTATAGATTATAAAATGAAAAATCAAAAATGGTATAAATATTATTATTATTAATTTTATAAAATCTTTATTAAATTTTAATTTTTTTTTGGTTTTTTTTATATAAAGAAAAAAAATTGGCAATATGAATATTAAGTTATATGTCTTTAAAATTGTAGATATTCCTAAAAAAAAACTATTTAGATAAACAGCATGAATATTTTTGGAAATCAAAATTTTAGAAAAAAAATAAATTCCAATAGAAAATGAAAATAAATCATTAAATGCTCTAAATCCATAACTCCAAATTATACTATTAGAAAAAATAACAATTAAAAAAATTAATTTATTATCTTTAAAATTGTAATATTTTAAAATATTTATTATTCCCAAACCTAAAAAAAAATAGCTTGAAGCTGATAAAATTTTAACAGATTGATATCCATCTAAAAAAGGAATTAAATAGCTTATAAGTGATGCTAAGGCAGAAAATGAATAAGTATTAAATTGACTTATGTAATAAGCTTCTAGAAATTCTATTTTATTTTTTGCCTGAAAAAAATTCGCAAATGCGCCATATCCACCTTCAAAATTTGTTGGGTGAAAATTAATTGATATAAGATGTAAAATAAATGAGAGTATTATAATTATCCAAAAAAATGTGTTAATTTTTTTTTGCTTAATCATTTACTTTTGCTCATAACTCTATATTTGTCTAATTAAATAATATTTGTCTTACAAAAATATGACTGAATTTAAAGATTTTTATACTGGTAATAACTATAATCAACATATGTATAGCGGTTTAATTGGTTATTTTATGACATTAAGCCACAAAAGAATGGAAAAAAGTACAAAAAAAAAAAATAGAGTATTAGAAATTGGCCCAGGAACTCACCCACATATAGATTATCTAAAGCATGAATTCGACGAATACTATGTTGTTGATAAAATTTCAGAGTTATCAGATTTCTATAAAAATTTTAAAAATGTTAAATTTGTTCATCAAACAAATAATAAATTACCTTTTCCTGATAATTATTTTGATAGAATCATAATATCGCACTGTTTAGAACATATCGTTTATCCAGAAGATGTGCTTTTAGATATTTACTCTAAATTAAAAAAAGGTGGTTCGGCAACTATAAGCTTACCAACGGATCCAGGTATTATGTGGAGGACCGGGAAATATATTAGTGCAAATTTTTTAATTGGTAAAAATTATAAATTTACAAAAGAAGATTATTATTATTTTACTGCCAAAGACCATGTAAATAGTATTTTTTCATTGATACCAATAATAAAAAAAAATTTTAATAAAATAAATTTTGAAAGATTTGAACCATTCAAACTTCCAGTTTTGGATTTTAATTTATTTTATATTGTAGACATCGAAAAATAAGTTTTACTTAATCAGCTTTTCTCTTTGTGAAAAAAAAATTCTAAAACCAGTGTAAATATATAAAAAATTTTTTATAAATGTATTGTTAGATTTACCCTCTTTTCTACTCCTCCATTTACTTGAAATTTCAATGAATTGTACTTCTAATTTAATTGGTATCAAAAGCGTTTCAAGAAGGATTGGATGCTTCATCTCTTTTAAATTAAATTTTTTAATTAAATTTGAGGGATAAACTCGAAATGCAAAAGTAAGGTCGGAAAGTTTTACTAAAAATAAGGTTGAAAAGAAAAGTTGGAAAATTTTATTAAACAATAATTTAATTATATTATAACCAAAAAAGGAATTTTTTAATAACCATCGATTGGCAGTAATTATTTTACTAGGATTTCTTATTGATTGTTTGATTAATTTTTTTACATCTTTAGGGTTTGTTTCAAGATCTGAAGCCATTAAAATAAAGTGAGAAGACTTAATGTTTTTTATTGCCGATTTTAATGCTCCTCCAATAAACTTTTCTTTTTGAACAATAACCAAAATTTTTTTTTTATACTTTTTTTTTAATAGTTTAATTACATTTTTACTTTCGGATGTTGTAAGTTTCTTTGAAACAACAATCAAATATTTAGAAATATGTTTTGAACAATCATTTTCTATAATCCTTATTGTCCTTATTAATGATATAGTTTCATCCATTACAGGTAAAAACACATCAAATTTATGACTTTTTTCTCTCATCTTTATGAAAATAAATCTAAACTTTTATTACAACTAAATCGTCCAATTATTGATTTATTATAAATTTGAGTCAAAATAAAAATAATAAAACAGGAAAACAATTTTTTGTTAAATTTTTTCATCTTTAAAAAAGTAAATTTTATAACCATTTACTTTTGTATAAACTAATTCATCTGATTTAAATTCAATATCAACTAAATGGGTACATGGTGTATATTTAGTATAATAGCACATTGACTGTAATGGCTTATAAAAAATTATTTCATTTTTAGAATATATAGGATCTAATTCATAATTTTTATCTAATTTTTGGTCGGTGTAGATACTTGGCCATGGAGAGTAATTTGTTCCATACTCTTTATATATTCTTATAAAATTTTTTGACACCAAACCTATTAAAAGTATTAAAACTAAAAATCTAAAATATTTTTTAAGTTTTAATAAATTTATATCTATAAAACTTATTAATAAAATAGAAAATAAAATTCCAAATGACGAAATTATATATCCATACCCATACCTAAATACTGGAAATTTTAAAAACCATATTATACATCCAATTAGATTTAGAATTAAAAAAATAAAAATTTTCATGTTGAAATTTCTTTTTGAAAAATTCTTAGATTTGCGTTCGGTAATAATCAAAGTAGTAAAAAATATTAACATAAATATTAAAAATGGACCTACTTTTTTTAATATTTTTATTCCATGATTTTCTTTCCATACTTTTATCCATTCATTTGACGAAATAAATTCTGAGAAATTTTTTTCTGATTGGTTTGGAAATCCTTTTGTCCATGCTTCATTTTCTATTCTTCCGCTTTTTGCATTACTTCTTCGAGTATCACTTTTGTCGAACCAACTTAAATTTTTTATGCAAGTTTGTTCTATAGGAAAGGCAATACATCCAGATGTTAATATATTTTTTCCAATCCATAATAAAAAAATAAAAGCAAGTAATACAAATATTTTATTAAATAATATTTTTAAAAAATTTTTATTAAATAAAAATATAAACGGAAAAAATAATGCTAAGAGCATCGTGATTTTATTTAAAAATATAAAGATAGATATAAGAATTATCTTATTGGTACTACTAACATAAGATTGATTTTTATTTAATAAATATATACCTAATATTAACAAATACATGTAATAAAAATGTGCTGGAGCGTCATTACCAAAGCTGCTATATCTATTCATTCTAAAAATAACAAACGATAAAAAACAAAAAATAAGAATTATTATAAATTTATCTTTCTCATAAAAAATTTTATTAATTAAAAACATTAAAAAAAAACTGAAAATTAAAGCATGTGGAATTAATATGCCTTTTTCATTAAACAAATGGTTATTGAATGATGCTGATAGGTATTGCATTATTGATATATGACCAAAACGAAAGTGCAAATTAGACAGACCAATTATTATTTTATTTTCATTTAATATACTTATAAAGGGCAAATGATATGAGCCTGCATCTGGTCTGTATACATTGTCATAAGATATGATTATTGTACCTAGCAATGAACAAATAACTGCAAACTTTAAAAGTTTTGTGAAATTGATCTCATATTTAATTTTGCTCAAATAAATTATTGCAAAAGGTAAAATGAACAATGCATCGTTCAAAAATTTATTTAAACTGAAAAAAAAATTTAACAAAAAAGCAATAATCGAGGCAAATACTATGCCTAATAGCCCATTTTCGTAATAATCATTATTTGTTGCAATATTTTCTTTAAATAAAATTTTATTTCCAATCAAACCTAATGAAAGTAAATAAATTGATGATAAAAACAATGAAACAAAAATTAAAAACATATTAAAACTATACTTATATTAAATTATATTTAATTAAATGCTTAATCATAATATACTAAATTTAATCAAATATAGAGTCGTTAGAATTATCGAGTCTAATCCATCGATTAATCTTATTATTTATAACAACATAAGATATTTTAAATTTTTTTTACCACATGAAAAAGATTATTTAGGAATGAAAAAAGTTTGTAAAAATAAAACCAACCTAACTGTCATCGATATTGGTGCAAATCTTGGAATTTCTACTTTGGGTTTTAGATCGATGGGGTTTAAAAATAAAATTATAATTTTTGAGCCCAATAAAGAAATTTATAAAAAATATTTATTGCCACTAAGCAAAAGAGATAAAAATATTAAAATAAATAATTTTGCCTTAGGTCATAAGAATGAAAAGAAAAAATTTTACTTACCATACATAGGTAATAAGAGCATTCACTATTTTGGAAGTTTTGATAAAAGTTACTTAATTAATAGTCTTAAAATAACCTTTCCCAATTTGATAAAAAAAATCAAAATAAAAGAAAAAAAAACTGAAGTTTTAAGTTTCGATAATTTAAAAACTGATATAAAACCTCATTTCGTAAAGATTGATGTAGAAGGATATGATCATAATGTAATTAAAGGTTTTTCTAAATCAATAAAGAAGCACAAACCGATTTTTTTAGTTGAATATAATAAAGAAAATTATGATAAAATTGTTAAAATTCTAAAAGGATATCAAAGTTTTTTTTATGATATAAAATCTGATAAACTTATCAAATTAAAAAAAAAATACTTAAATAATAAAATCGCAAGAACTAATAAAAAAAATCTGCTATCTATTAGAAATATATATTTTGTACCAAATTAAAAAAAATATGCTCGTTTCAATAATTATACCTATTTATAATGAAGAGAAAATTATAAAAAAATTATTAAAAAAAGTAAATTCAACAAAAAAAATTAGAAAAGAGATTATAGTAATTAATGATGGATCCACTGATAATACACTTAAAATATTAAAAAAAGATTGCAAAAAAATGTATACAAAAATAATTTCTTACAAAAAAAATATAGGAAAAGGATATGCATGTCGTCAAGGTATAAGCAAATCTAGAGGTGGTATAATAATAATTCAAGATGGAGATTTAGAATATAATCCAAAAGATTATTATAAATTATTGCAACCAATTTTACAAAATAAAACTAATATTGTTTATGGTTCAAGAGTTTTAAATGGGGGAAAAA
Source organism: uncultured Pelagibacteraceae bacterium (assembly GCA_902525935.1). GTDB lineage: Bacteria > Pseudomonadota > Alphaproteobacteria > Pelagibacterales > Pelagibacteraceae > Pelagibacter. Next base: position 67,683 of record CABZJA010000003.1, read on the forward strand.
GAGTTAGACCAAAAACTTTGAGTTTTAAAGTAAGAATTTTTGCAAATCATTTTTTAACTTTTTTATCAAATATTTTAAATAATCAAAATTTAACTGATGCTCATACTTGTTACAAAGTATTTAAAAAAAAAATAATAAAAAAAATAAAATTAAGAGAAAATGGTTTCAACTTTTGTCCTGAACTAACGACAAAATTTTCTAAAATTGATGAAAAGATACTCGAGGTTCCAATTGATTATTTTGGGCGAACAGTGGAAGAGGGGAAAAAAATTAGATTTTTTGATGGAATAAGAGCAATTTATTGTTTAATAAAATATAAAGTTAAATCTTCTTAAAAATGAAAAAAATTTGTTATGTTGATGAAGATGGTCGATTTGGAGGTCCCCAACAAAGAATGATATTAGTTGCTTCTGAGCTTTTGAAGCACGGTTATAAAATTGATTTTGTAATTCCTAATCAAGAGGTAGACATTTTTAAAAAAAAATTACAAAATTTTAATTTAAATTATTACCAATTTAACATTAATAGATTATCTCTAAGACCAAAGTTTTTAATTAGATACATAATTTTTTTTTTTTATGAAATTTTTGTCTTAATTAAATTTTTCAAAAAAAAAAAATATGATTTAATCCAAGCAAATTCCACACCTCAATTTAAAGCAATCATTGCATCAATTATATTAAAGATGGATTCTGTTTGGGTGATCGAAGATAGTTATTTCCCTAAGATTGTTGTTAGAATATTTAAAATATTAGCCAAAATAAGCAAATGCAAAATTATATATACTAGTGGTAGAGTTAATGATTTTTACTTTAAAAATAATTTTAATAAAAAAAATATAAAAAAAGAAATTTTTGCTCCTGTTGACCAAAATCAATTTAATATTATGAATCGTTTCAATATACCAGATTATATTAATAAACAAAAGATAACGGTTACTACTGTTGCTAGCCTAGTTCCTGTAAAAGGTATAGAATATTTCATTGAAGCAGCAGATGAGTTGTATTCTAAAAATAAAAACTTAAATTTTATTATAGCTGGTCCTGAGATCAGTTCTCAAATTAAATATTCAAGAATGATAAAAAAAAAATTGGAAGGAAAAAAGTATATTAAATATATTGGTATGATAGATAATGTTGCAGAGTTACTTTTTAGTAGCCAAATTTTTGTCTGCTCATCTATTTCAGAAGCCGGACCAATAACAGTTTATGAAGCGATGTGCATGAAATTACCAATCGTAACAACAGATGTTGGGGCATGTAATCAAATTATTAAACAAAATATAAATGGAATAATAATTAAAATTAAATCAACTAATGAAATGGTTTCAGCAATAAATAAAATTGCTGAAAATAATGAATTTAGAAAAAGCCTAGCTCTAAACGCATATAATTTTTCAAAAGATTTTTTTTCTGTAAAAAAAATTGTTGGAGAATATATAAAGGTATATTCACTTTAAATGATACAAAATAATTTACAAATATGTACTAAAACTGTGATGGATACAACTGATCCAAATATAAAATTCAACAAATCAGGAGAGTCCCATTACTATACAAATTTTATTAAAAATATAATCCCTATTTGGAAAAATGATAATTCTAAATTTTATCAGTTAGAAAAAATTGCAGACAAAATAAAAAAAGATTCAAAAAAAAATGAATTTGATTGTATCATTGGGATTAGTGGTGGTGTCGATAGTTCTTATTTGGTATATTTAGCAAAAGAAATATTAGGATTAAGACCACTCGTTTATCATGTAGACGCAGGATGGAATTCCCAACTAGCAGTAAGTAATATTGAAAAAATAATTGATAAACTTAATTTAGATTTACATACAGATGTAATTTACTGGCCTGAAATGAAAGACTTACAATTGTCATTTTTTAAAGCACAAGTTCCTCATTTAGACACACCCCAAGATCATGCTTTTTTTTCTTCTATGTATAACTACGCATCAAAGTATAAAGTTAAATATATATTAAATGGTGGCAATTTCTCTACTGAGTGTGTAAGGGAGCCACTTGAATGGCATTATCACGCTTCAGACTTAAAACAATTAAAAGATATACATTCAAAATTTGGAAATTTGAAATTAGATAAATTTCCAACTGCAGATATATTTAAATACAAATTTTATTATAGGTTCGTAAAAAGTATTAAAGTTATACAACCTCTTAACTTGGTTAAATATATTAAATCTGAAGCTATAGATTTGCTTCAGAGAAAATTTGACTGGAAGGAGTATTCACATAAACATTATGAGTCTAGATTCACCAAATTTTATGAAGGATATTGGTTATTAAATAAATTTGGTTATGATAAAAGAAAAGCTCATTACTCAAGTCTTATTCTAACAAACCAGATGACACGAGAAGATGCACTGAAGCAAATATCTGTTGCACCTTATACAGAAGAAATTGAAGATGATTTTGAGTATGTTGCAAATAAGCTTGAAATTTCTGTTATGGAATTAAAAAATTTAATGAATGGTGAAAATAAGTCTTTTAGAGATTATAATTCGAATTATTTGTTAATAAATTTCTTTACTAAATTAGTAAGATTAGCTGGAATAGAAAAAAGGATTATTGAGTGATAGGAATTATAGATTATGGCCTTGGTAATATTAAAGCTATTTCAAACATATATAATAAACTTAAAATTGATAATATAATTTTAAAATCATCTAATGATTTTGAAAAAGCTGATAAACTTATTTTGCCAGGAGTGGGAGCTTTCGATAGTGCAATAAGAAATCTAAAAGAAAATAATTTCTTTGAAAAAATAAATTCTCTAGTACTGAAAAAAAATACCAAAATTCTAGGTATCTGTGTTGGAATGCAGACATTTGCTGAAGTAAGTGAAGAAGGTAGCTTAAGTGGTTTGGAATGGATATCAGGTAGTGTCAAAAAATTTGAAAAAAATAATAACTTCAGATTACCTCATATGGGATGGAACTCTATAAAAAAATTAAAAAAAAATATCCTTTTTGATGATATAGATGATGGAGAGTATTTTTATTTTTGCCATTCCTATTATTTTAATTGTGTTGATAATAATCACATAATTACAGAAACAAATTTTGGTTCTAATTTTGCAAGTTCAATAAATTATAATAATATTTATGGTATTCAGTTTCATCCAGAAAAAAGCCATGATAACGGTATAAAAGTTTTAAAAAACTTTGCGAAATTATAATGTTATTACCAAGAATTATTCCATGTCTTCTTCTTACAAATGACGGCTTAGTAAAAACTCAAAATTTTAAAAATCCCAAATATATTGGAGACCCAATTAATACTGTAAAAATTTTTAATGAAAAAAAGGCTGATGAATTAATTATTATGGATATTCATGCAACAACAAGATCTTACGATCCTAACTTTGATTTAATAGATAAAATTGCCAGGGAAGCCCGCATGCCAATTTGTTATACTGGAGGTATTAAAAAAGTTGAACAAGCAAAAAAAATTTTTTCATATGGCATTGAAAAAATTGGTATAAGTTCAGTAATTTTTGAAGATATAAATATAATTAAAAAGTTATCGAATTATGTTGGTAGGCAAAGCACAGTAATAATATTGGATATAATTAAAAATAAAAATACTTACGAAATTTATACACATAACGCAAAAAGAAAAGTTAAAGTCGATCTTTTAAAATTTCTAAAATTAATTCAAGAGAAAGGTGCTGGAGAAATTGTTGTAAATTCTGTTGACAGAGATGGATGCATGAATGGTTACGATTTTGATTTAATCAATCTAATTTATGATAATACTGAAATACCTATTACAGTAGTTGGTGGAGCTAAAGATTATAATGACATAAAAAAAATTCAATTAAAATATGGCCCAATTGGTATAGGAGCAGGTAGTATGTTTGTATATAAAGGATCTAGAAAAGCAGTATTAATAAACTATCCGAATGTAAAAGAGAAAATAGATTTATGTGGTTCAGCCTAACATATTTTAATTATGAATTTATTTATTATAATATTTTATCTCATCTGTAAGCATTATTTCGACTAGTTTTTTTTTTTTTCATAAATAATTCTGTTTTATTATTATTATATTATAAAAAGCTAAAAATTAGTTATTTTTAAAGAAAAAATCTTCTTTAAATATAGTTTACATTTGTATCTATTAATATTATATATTTTTGCCTGGTGATTATTGCGAAGGGGCAATACCCGATCCCATACCGAACTCGGAAGTCAAGCCCTTCTGCGCCGATGGTACTTTGTCTTAAGACATGGAAGAGTAGGACGTTGCCAGGCTATTTTCAATGAAAAATATTGTAGTCATTACAGGTGGAGCTGGTTTCATAGGTTCTAATTTGATAAGCAAGATTATAAAAAAAACAAATTTTGATGTCATTAGCATAGATAATTATTCTACTGGTAGAACGAAAAATCATATAAATTCAAAAAGAATAAAATATATTAAAGGCAATACCACGCAAATTAAGAATATATTAAATAAAAAAAAAGAAAAAATTCACTCTTTGTTTCACTTTGGGGAATTTTCAAGAATATATCAAAGTTTTAAAAAATTTAATGAATGTTTTAATTCTAATTCGATTGGGACAAAAGAAGTATTTAAATTTTGCTTAGATAACAAAATTAAATTAATTTACTCTGCAACATCTGCCACATTAGGAAAAAGAGGATTTAATAAAGATCTATCTCCATATGCTTTCACAAAAGCAAATAATTTACAATTATTAGAAAACTTAAAAAAATGGTTTAAATTAAAATTTGAAGTAATCTATTTTTATAACGTTTATGGAGAAAACCAAATCGAAAGTGGATATATGGCAACGGTCATTGGTATTTTTCAAAGACAATACTTGACTAATAAACCATTAACTGTTGTGAAGCCTGGAAAGCAAACTAGAAGATTCACACACGTTTTAGATACAGTTGATATCTGTTATACAGCATGGAAACAAAATAAATGTGGTCATTATATTATCAGTCACAAAAAGTCATACTCGATCTTAGATGTGGCAAAATTGTTTAAACATAAAATTAAATATTTACCTCCTAGACTAGGTGAAAGATATGCTTCTGCCTTAACAAAGATTTCATATAGTAATAAAGTTATTAGATATTATGGAAAAATAGATTTGAAAGATTATATAACTTCGTTTATTAGAGGTGTAAAAAACAAATAATTTATGAAAATCGCAAGCTCATTAAAATCTTTAAAAAAAAGAGACCTGAACTCTAAATTAGTCAGAAGAAGAGGAAGGGTATATATAATTAATAAAAAAAATCCAAAGTTTAAAGCCAGACAAAAATAAAATGGATAATGAAAATCATAAAAATACATGGAATAATTTTACAAAATTTATTTTGTGGGGTTCAGTTGCTGTTGTTGTTATTTTAATTTTAATGGCAATTTTTCTTTTATAAAATGATTATTGGTTCAATATCTGAAAATAGAAATATAGAAAAAAGAGTTGCAATTACTCCCGAGAGTGTAAAAAAATATAAATCATTAGGTTTTGAAGTTTACTTATCTGAAAATTATGCATTACATTTGGGCATAGAAGATAAAGAATATACTTCACAGGGTGTAAAAATATTCAACAAAGAAGATGAAGTTATTTTAAATTCAAATGCTATTTTGCAAATGAATATGTTAAATGATGAGAATCTAGATAAACTTAAAAAAGATCAATTGCTTATTGGAGTACTAAATCCTTACTCGAATGAAAAAAAATTGAAAGAATTAAATTCAAAAAAAATTAATTGTTTTTCCTTAGAGCTTTTGCCAAGAATAACTAGAGCACAATCTATGGATATTTTGTCATCACAAGCAAATTTAGCTGGTTACAAAGCTGTGGTTGATTCGTTTGCTTATTTTCAAAAAGCAATACCAATGATGATGACCGCAGCGGGAACAATTTCTGCCGCAAAAGTCTTAGTTGTAGGTGCAGGAGTTGCAGGCTTACAAGCAATAGCAACAGCCAAAAGAATGGGAGCAATTGTTTTTGCGACTGATGTAAGAATTGCCTCTAAAGAACAAGTTGAAAGTTTAGGCGGAAAGTTTTTAATAGTAGAAGGTGCAGAAAATTTGGAGACTGAAGGCGGTTATGCTAAAGAAGCATCAGAAGATTTTAAAAAGAAACAAGAAGAGTTATTAAAAGAAACACTAAAAAAAATTGATATTGTTATTTGTACAGCTTTAATACCAGGAAAAAAAGCACCTGTAATAATAAAAAAAGATATGATAAATGTCATGACAAGTGGTTCGCTTATCTATGACTTAGCAGCATCCCAAGGTGGAAATTCTGAATTAACTAAGGTAGATCAAGTTATTGATGCGAATGGTGTAAAAATAATGGGTGAAACCAATATTCTTAACAAGTTGCCTGTTTCAGCTTCTAATTTATACTCAAAAAATATGTTCAATTTTGTAAACAATTTATTTGATAAAGAGAAAAAAAATTTTGTTATAAATCTTGAAGATGAAATAATAAAAAAAACAAAGGTTGAATAATGGAAATAGATCCTTTTATATTTAGATTAAGTATTTTTATTTTATCAATTTTTGTTGGTTATTATGTTGTTTGGAGTGTCACTCCCTCATTGCACACCCCCTTAATGTCAGTAACAAATGCAATTTCATCTGTTATAATTGTTGGTGCTATTATTTCTGCTTTAGCAGGATCTTCAGAAAGTATATTTGAAACATCAAATATTTTTGGATATCTAGCAATATTATTAGCTGCCGTAAATATCTTCGGTGGTTTTCTGGTTACTCAAAGAATGCTTCAAATGTATAAAAAGAAAAAGAAATAATTATGTCAGCAAATTTATCAGCATTGTTCTACTTAATTTCAGGAATATTATTTATTTTAGCTCTTAGAGGACTTTCTTCTCCAGAAACATCTAGACAAGGAAACTACTTTGGTATTGCAGGCATGATTATTGCTATAATAGTTACTTTTTTATCTATAGGTAACTTTGGCACCGGAATTTTATACGTGTTTATATTCTTAATTATCGGAGGGTCTATTGGTGCCTTTATAGCTTTCAGAATACCAATGACAGCAATGCCAGAACTTGTTGCTGGTTTCCACAGTCTTGTTGGTCTTGCAGCTGTTTTTGTTGCAATATCTGCATTTTTAAAACCTGAGGCTTTCAGCCTAGGAACCGTCGGGAATATTCACTTAGCTAGCCTTGTAGAAATGTCTTTAGGAGGAGCTATTGGTGCGATAACTTTTTCTGGTTCGATAATTGCTTTTTTAAAATTAAGAGGAATTATGTCGGGTGCTCCTCTAACATTTAAGGGGCAACATATAATAAATTTATTATTAGGATTGACAATTTTCTTTTTAATTTATTATTTATGCTTATCACAGTCATCTTACATTTTTTGGTCGATAGTAATCATATCATTTTTTTTGGGCGTGTTATTAATAATACCAATTGGTGGTGCAGATATGCCCGTTGTTATATCAATGTTAAACTCATACTCTGGTTGGGCTGCAGCCGGAATAGGTTTTACTTTAGAAAATACTGCCTTAATTATTACTGGTGCGTTGGTAGGTTCATCTGGAGCTATACTTTCTTATATAATGTGCAAAGGAATGAACAGATCTTTCTTTAATGTAATACTTGGAGGATGGGGAGCTACTGATCAAAAAGCAAATCAAGATAATAAAGAACAGAAACCAGTCAAAAATGGAAACGCAGATGATGCTGCTTTTTTGATGAAAAATGCATCTTCAGTAATAATTGTTCCTGGTTATGGCATGGCGGTTGCTCAAGCTCAACATGCGCTAAGAGAAATGGTTGATGCGTTGAAAAAAAATGGAGTTAAAGTTTCATATGCAATACATCCCGTTGCTGGAAGAATGCCAGGACACATGAATGTATTATTAGCCGAAGCAAATGTCCCATACGATGAAGTATTTGAATTAGAGGAGATAAACAACGATTTTGCTAATTGTGATGTAGCTTACGTTATTGGAGCAAATGATGTTACGAATCCAGTTGCTAAATCAGATCCTCAAAGCCCTATTTATGGTATGCCCGTACTAGATGTGGAAAAAAGTAAGTCAGTTTTATTTGTTAAGAGAAGTTTATCCCCAGGCTACGCAGGAATTGATAATGATCTTTTTTACAGAGATAATACTTTAATGCTTTTTGCAGATGCAAAAAAAATGACTGAGGAAATTGTAAAGAGTTTATAATTGACCAAAATATTTTGTGATATAGCAGACATTAGCATTATTAAAAAATTTGATAAAAAAACAATTGTAAAAGGTTTCACAACAAACCCAAGTTTAATGAGGAAAGCTGGAGCTAAAGACTATACAAAATATTCAAAACTAATTCTAAAAACAACCAGTAAACCGGTCTCATGTGAGGTTTTTGCAGATGATGCTAAGCAAATGATATTACAAGGAAATAAAATAAATAAATGGGCAAAGAATGTTATTGTAAAAATTCCTGTAACAAATTCAAAAGGAAAATTTATGGGTGAAGTTATTCAATCTTTAAACAAAAAGAGAATAAAACTAAATATTACAGCAGTTTATAATTCAAGACAAACTGAACAAATTTTAAAAAAAATAGACAAAAAAACAAAAGTTATTATTTCAATTTTTGCAGGCAGAATGGCTGATGTAGGAAAAGATCCAATTCCACAATTTAAGAAAAGTATAATGATCTCAAAAAAGTTTAAGAATGTAGAGATACTTTGGGCTAGCACTAGAGAACCATATAATTTCCTTCAAGCAAAAGAACTGGGTTGTCATATAATCACAGCACCACCATCGGTAATAGAAAAAATTGAAAGTTTTGGTAAGAGTTTTAGAGAATTAACTACAGACACAGTCAAAGGTTTTTTAACCGATACAAAAAAATCAAAGTTTAACTTATAAAATTGGTTGCGGGGGACGGATTTGAACCGCCGACCTCAAGGTTATGAGCCTTGCGAGCTACCAGGCTGCTCCACCCCGCGATATTTAAATCCTATTTTTGAGTTTGTTAAGTTTTTTTACTCTTTTAATGTTTTCTTGAAGAATTCTTTTCTTTTTCTCAGATGGTTTTTCATAATTATTCTTTAATTTAATTATTTTAAAAAAACCATCCCTCTGAAGTTTTCTTTTTAAAACTCTGAGTGCCTGTTCAACATTATTATCTTTAACTTCTATTTTAATAACAACCTCCAAAAAACGCGATTAGTTAACATTTTATTTTTAATTTGTCTATTATTTTCAAACCCCAGCCTTATTTACTGAACTTTCTTTATCTTTTTGTTTTTTTTCTTTCAAAATCTTTTTTTCCGCTTTTTCTAAAGATCTTAATAAATCTTTTTGGGTAAACAGGCCCATTGCAACAGGATCTTTTGAATTTAGACTATTATAATTCCAATAACTTTTGTTTCTAATAGCACTTACAGACGATTTAGTTATACCAACTAATTTAGCAATTTGAGAGTCCTTCAAAATTGAATGATTTTTAATTAACCACAATGCTGAATCAGGTTTATCTTGGCGTTTTGATAAAGGAATGTATTTTTTTATTTTTTTTTCTGCATTTTTAATTTCAATATCTTCGTTTATAATATTTAAAGACCTTTCTTTATCCCTAGATGATAATTCTATTTCCTCCCTTGTCAATTGACCTGAATTAATTGGGTTATATCCAACAATTCCTTTCGCAACTTCTCCATCTGCTATACCTTGGATTTCAACTTCGTGTAGTTTACAAAAATCAGCAATTTGCTTAAATGTTAGAGATGTATTTTCGACAAGCCAAACTGCCGTAGCCATTGGCATTAAAGGAGCTTTTGACATTAGTTTTTATTCTCAGATTTAAAATTTTGAAATTTTTTATTAAATTTACTTATCCTTCCTTTGTCCAATATTTTCTGTTTTCCACCAGTCCAAGCCGAATGTGACTTTGGATCAATTTCTAGTTTTAAAATATCATTCTCTTTTCCCCAAGTAGATCTAGTCTCAAATTGTGTTCCGTCAGTCATCTCTACTTTTATCTTATGATATTTTGGATGAATATTTTTTTTCATGCGCTGCCTTATAGCAAAAATTACTTTAAAAACAATTAAAACTTCTCTAGTCTTTTGACCATTTTTTCATATATGTTTGGATTTCCAGCTCTAATGTCAATTTTATTAATTTTATAATCGTAGATATCATTTACTTTCCCACCTGCTTCTTCAATTATTAGTTTTCCAGCTGCAACATCCCATAAATTTATTTTATCATGAAAATAACCATCTAGTCTTCCACAACCTACATAAGCTAGATCTAACGCTGCGCACCCAGTATTTCTTAAATTTAACTCTGGATAAATTAATTTTATACCTTCACAATTAGAAGCAAACAAGCACTCATCAAGATTTGATTTATTAGAAACTCTTATTCTCAAGTTATTTATAAAAGCTCCATTATTTTTTTCAGCATAAAAAACTTCATTTTTTATAGGATCATATATTAATCCAATTATTATTTCATCATCTGCTTGTAATGCCACTGATATGGCAAAATGTGGAATACCATGTAAAAAATTAGTTGTTCCATCTATTGGATCTATAATCCAAAAAATATTTTTATTTTTGTTTATTATTTTACCCGTTTCTTCTGTTATGAATGAATAATTTTTTTTTGTCTTTGACAGCTCATCTATAAGAATTTTTTCCACTTTCTTGTCAGTTTTGGTAACAAAATCTTTTGGACCTTTTTTCGATACTTGCAAATTTTCTATTTCTCCAAAATCACGTATTATTACTTTTGCAGCTTTTTCGCATGCTTTAATCATTAAATTTAAGTTTGGTGATATCGAATTCATTTTAAATTTTTTTTACATATTCCATTGTTCTTGTATCAATTATGATTGTGTCGTCATTTTCTATGAAAGGTGGAACTTGAATTTGTAATCCATTATAAAGAGTTGCTGGTTTATATGAAGACGAAACAGTTTGTCCTTTTATTGCAGCATCAGTTGTCTCAATCTTACAATTTATTTGATTTGGAAGTTTAATATTTAATGCTTTTTCGTTGTGAAAGTTAATTGAAACTTCCAAATTTTCACTTAATAAATTACCTTTTTCACCAATAGTGTTTTTATCTATATCAATTTGATCAAATGTTTCTGGATTTATAAAATGATAACTAGTTTCATCACTATACAAATAATTAAACTTTATTTCATCAAGAGAGGCCTTTTCTACTGTCTCACTTGATCTAAATCTTTCATTGAGTTTAGTATTTTTGTTTAAACTTTTCATCTCAACTTGTGCAAAAGCACCCCCTTTTCCAGGTTTAACATGATTTGTTTTCAACACTTCCCATAAATCTTGTTTGTAGTCTAATATCATTCCAGCTCTTATTTCTGTAGCATTAATTTTCATTTTAAATTTTTAATTGCTTCGTGTGGTTTTAATTTTTTATTTTTCCAAATGTAGCCTGAGATAGCCAAAAAATCTGCATTATTCAATAATAGTTTTTTATAATTATTTTGATTAATCCCACCTATTGCAACAATAGGCATATTTATGATTTTCTTAATTTTTTTTAATGTACTTATACTTGCTTTGTACTTAACTTTTTTCGTATTTGATTTATAAAATGCCCCTAAAGCAATATAGTTTGCTCCGTTTAATTTTGCTTTCTTTGCAAGTTTGAGTGAATTGTGACATGTTACACCTATAATTTTTTTACTTAAAATTTTTTTTGCCTGCATAATATCCATATCTTTTTGACCCAAATGACATCCATCAGCTTGAACTTTTAAAGCAAGGTATGGATCATCATTGATTAAAAATTTGACACGATATTTTCTACAAATTTTTAATATTTTCTTAGCATTTAAAATTTTTTTATTTAAAGCTGTTTTTTTTTGTCTCAATTGAAAAAATTTAACCTTTCTAGTTTGAAAAATTGTTTCTAGAGTTTTAAAAAAAGATCCTTCGACAATTTTATTTGGAGATATTAAATAAATGAAATTTTTCTTCTTAATTTTCAAGATTTTCTGACCACTTTCCTTGTGCTGCCAAGGTACACATTTTAGCTCGATGATCGAATATTTTCTGAGTTCCACTTATGTTATTGACATTTTTAGACCAAAATTTTAAAGCACTTTGCTGAAGAGCTCTTCCGTATGAATAGGTCATAATAAAATTAGTATTATTTTTTTGATTTATTTTGTTAAGGTTTGCTGTAGCTTCAATTTCTGTCTGACCACCTGAAAGAAATGCTATTCCAGGCACTTCACCTGGCACACTATTTTTCAAACAATCTAATGTGAGTTCAGCTATTTCGTCATTTGAAATCTTCTCTTTTGAACTTGCTCCAGGAAGTACCATGTTTGGTTTTAAAATTATCCCACTTAAGTCAACTTTATTTAAATATAATTCTTCAAAGCATTTCTTAATTACTTCTGATGTTTTGTTGAAGCAAGTTTTTGCTGAATGATTTCCATCCATTAAAACTTCCGGTTCTATAATAGGCACCATACGGGTTTCTTGAACCAATGCTGCATATCTTGCTAGTGCATGTGCATTTGATGATATAGATAATTTACTAGGGTAATTATCCGATATTATATAAACGCCTCTCCATTTTGTAAATCTAGCACCTAAATTATAATAGTTTTTTAACCTTTCTCTCAAACCATCTAAACCTTCTGTAATTTTTTCCTCTATTGATCCAGCTAAATCTTTTGCCCCAGTATCAACTTTAATCCCAGTAATCCCCCCGTTATATTCAATTAATTCTGGTATTGTTTTACCATTAGATGCTTTTTGTTTAATAGTTTCATCATATAATATAACTCCTCCTATACATTCTTTCATTGAACGAGAAGAGAAAAGTGTTTCTCTAAAAATTAATCGATTTTTTTCGTCAGACTCAACATTGACAGATGCAAGTCTTTTTGTCATTGTTGCCGTACTCTCATCAGCAGCAAGAATGCCTTTTCCATTTGATAATATTTTAAGAGCTATACCGTTTAATTCTGACATTTAATTTAATGCTTTTATACCAGGAAGAACTTTGCCTTCAAGATATTCCAAAAAAGCTCCACCAGCAGTTGAAACAAAGTTAAATTTATTTTCAATATTTAAGGTGTTTATTACAGCAACTGTATCACCTCCGCCAACAACTGAAAATATTTCTTCTCCTTTGTTAGCGATATGTTTTGCAACTTCAAAGCTTCCTTTAGAAAAATTAGAATTTTCAAAGTAACCCAATGGTCCATTCCATAATAAAGTAGTGGATTTATCAATAATACTCAGTATTTCCTTTAAACTTTTAGGACCAATATCAAGTATCATATCATCATCATCAATATCACAAAATTCTTTTTCTGTTGAACTATCATTTAGTTTTTTCCCAACTTTCGTGTCTATAGGAGTATAGATTTTACAGTTATTGTTTTTCGCATGTGAAAATATCTCTTTAATAACATTATTTAAATTTCTTTCATAAAATGATTTGCCAATTTTAAAACCATTATATTTAAAGATATTATTTGCCATTGCTCCTACAATAATAATATTGTCAAATTTAGGTATTAAATTTTTAATTATATTTATTTTTGATGATATTTTTGAACCACCTATAATACATGTGATAGGTTTTTTTATGTTTAAGGTAATTTTATTAAGTGCTTCAACTTCAGCGTTGATTTGTATTCCGCAATAAGATGGAATATATTTCGTAATTTTTGTAATTGATGCATGTTCTCTATGCGAACATGAGAATGCATCATTCACATATATTTCACCCAAACCTGCCAATTTTTGAGAAAATTCATCATCATTATTTTCTTCCTCTGGGTAAAATCTAATATTTTCAAGTAATACGACTTGTAATTCTGAATTTCTAAAAATATCCTCTTTTTTTAAATTATAAATATTTTCTTTTAAAAGAAGAATTTTTTTATTTATTTTTTGGTTTAAGTAAAAAGTAATTGGTTCTAGGGATAGATCTTTGCTTACTCTCCCTTTTGGTCTACCTATGTGAGAAATAATTATGATTTTTGCTTTTTTTGATAAAAGAAATTTTATAGTTGGTAAAACTTTATCTATCCTATTCGTATCAGTAATCTTTCCATTTAATATCGGGACATTCAAATCTAATCTTAAAAGGATTTTTTTATTTTCAATATGCTTTAAGTTTTCAATAGACTTCATTATTAGATTTTGCTTATATACTTAGCAATATCACACATTCTATTGGAAAAACCCCACTCGTTGTCGTACCAAGCAGATATTTTTCCCATATTATTTCCCATCACATTTGTTAGAGATGCATCTATGATTGCAGATGACGCATTATGATTAAAGTCGATAGAAACAAGTTTTTCTTTACTAACACTTAAAATATTTTTTGGGTATCTTTTAGATGCTTTTAAAAGAGCAGCATTGATTTTATTAATTGTAATACTTTTTTTTACATTGAATATAAATTCAACTAAAGAGACATTTGCTATTGGTACTCTCATTGCTACTCCTTGTAGCTTACCTTTTAATGATGGTATAATTTCCCCAATTGCTTTTGATGCACCAGTAGATGTAGGAACTATCGATTGGCTTGCTGATCTTGCTCTTCTTGGATCATTGTGAGAATTATCTAGTATTCTTTGATCACTTGTAAATGCATGTATGGTTGTCATGTATCCATTTAAAATTACAAAATTTGAATTAATAACATCTGCGACAGGAGCTAAACAGTTAGTAGTGCATGATGCTGCAGAGATAATTTTATCATTCTTACTTATTCGTTTATGGTTAATACCAAAAACAATTGTTTTATCTGCCATTTTACATGGAGCCGAAACTATCACTTTTTTTACACCATTTTCTAAATGGGGCAGCAATTGTTCTTTTGAATTAAATTTGCCTGTGCACTCAAAGACATAATCAACATTATATTTTTTCCAATTGATATCATTGATATTGGTGTGTTGAGTATAAGATATTTTTTTTTCATTTACTTTTATAAAATTTTGGCCGGATTTTATTTGAGCATCAAATTTGCCGTGGATTGAGTCATATTTTAATAAATTTGAACAAATTTCAGAACTTGATCTATTATTAATATGTTTAATTGTTATTTTTTTTTTATGATTTTCATATATAGATCTGACTATCATTCTGCCAATTCTTCCCATACCATTAATACCAATTTTAATTGTCATTTTTTAATATAAGAATTTATTTTTTTACTAATTTTATCGCTACTCAAACCAAAATAATCGTAAATTTTTTTAAAAGGGGCGCTCTTACCAAAATCTTCTATTGAAAAACATAAACCCTTTTCAATGTATTTTTGCCAAGACATTTTTGATCCTGCCTCGATTGCAAATATATTTTTGCTTTCTTTTAAAATTTTGTTTTTATAGTTTTTGCTTTGATTTTCAAATAATTCTTGGCAAGGCATAGATATTACTTTTGAATAGATCTTTTGTTTGGCTAATTTGTGACCAGTCTCAATTGCAAGATTTACCTCAGAACCAGAAGCAAGAATTGTGACTTTAATTTTTTTACCAGTTCTTAATACTTCGTAAGCACCCAAAGAGCATTTATTTTTTTTACTAAAACTAGTTCTAATTGGCTTTAAATTTTGTCTAGTCAAAGCTAGTATGCTAGGTGTTTTTTTACTTTTTAAGGCTATATCCCAACATTCTATTGTCTCAGTTTGGTCTGCAGGTCTTAAGATGTTTAAATTAGGTACAGATCTTAAGGATGCAAGATGTTCAATTGGTTGATGAGTTGGTCCATCTTCCCCTAAGCCTATTGAGTCATGTGTCATAACATAAATTACTCTTTGTTTCATTATTGAGGATAACCTTATTGAAGGTTTGCAATAGTCCGAAAATATTAAAAAAGTCCCTCCATAAGGTATAAAATTACTATGTAGTGCCAATCCATTCATTATACCACTCATGCCATGCTCTCTCACACCATAGTGAATATAATTGCCGTCAAAGTTATTAGCTTTAATAATTTTATGTGATTTAGTTTTTGTATTATTTGATCCAGCTAAATCTGCAGAACCACCTATTAAAGTATTTCTCTCTTTAAGTATTGCTGACAAAAATTCTTCAGATGATTTCCTTGTTGCTATTGTTTTTAGATTTTTTACCGCATCTTTTTTTTGTTTTATAATTGAATTTGAAATATTATTTTTTATGAAATTTTTAAATTTAATTTTCTGTTTATTAAAACTTATATTCCATTTTTTTTCTTTTTTTAAACCTTTATTACCTATATTTCTCCACTCGTTTAGAATCTTTTGAGGTACTTTAAAAGGTTTATGTCTCCAATCTAAATTTTTTCTTACTAATTCAATTTCCGCAGTTCCAAGTGGACTTCCGTGTGAGGATGCTTTTCCACTTTTATTTGGAGATCCAAATCCTATTTTTGTTTTACAGGAGATAACCGTTGGTTTTTTTGAATTTTGGGCTTTTTTTAAAGCATTATAAATTTGTCTGTTATCATGACCGTTAATTAAAATATAGTTCCATCCATAACTTTTAAACCTATTTTTAAAGTCATCCGAGACCGCTAAACTAGTCGGACCATCGATAGAAATAGAATTATTGTCAAAAAGCATTATAAGATTTTTTAATTTTAAATGACCAGCAAGACTCATTGCTTCGTGGCTAATTCCCTCCATTAAACATCCATCACCAGCTAATACATAAGTTTTATGATTAATTAAATTTTTACCTAATTTTTTTTTTAAAATTTCCTCTGCAATTGCAAATCCTACAGAATTAGCAATTCCCTGACCAAGAGGACCAGTAGTAGTTTCAATACCTGAATTAGGATGATACTCAGGATGCCCAGCACAAATTGAATTTAATTGTCTAAATTTTTTTATGTTATTAATTCCTATACTCTTATATCCAGTGAGATATAACAGAGAATATAATAGCATCGAACCATGGCCTGCTGATAAAACGAATCTATCTCTATTAAGCCAGTTAGGATTTGCGGGGTTAAATTTTAAGAAATATTTAAATAATATTGTTGCAACATCTGCCATACCCATTGGCATTCCTGGATGACCAGAATTGGCTTTTTGCACTGCATCTATTGATAAAAAACGAATAGCATTCGATAAATTTTTTTCTTTGTTTTTCAAAAAGTATCCTATCTAGACTTAGGTGAATCAATTTATTAATATAGATATATATATGAAAAACATTGATGAAAAAGAAAAAAAATTATCAGATACTTTAAAAAAATTGAGAGAAATAAATATTCAAGATAGTAAAGAAATCGATGAAGTTGCTATTTTAAAAGATCAAAAAAATCAATTAGAAATTGAAAAAAATCAGATTACTAAATCTATTCAACACTTAGAGGAAGAAAATTTAAAACTTAAAAGTCAATTAAATGAATTAAAAAATGATTATGAAATTTCAAGAAGAAAAGAAAATAAATTCAATGAAAAAATTGATGAATTAAATCAAGAAACAGATAGTTTATTGGAAGAAATAGATAAATGGCAAATGTAAATATAAATTTTAATGGTAAAGAATATCTATTGTCTTGCGAAGATGGCCAGGAAGAACATTTGGAGCAATTATCAGTTGACTTAAATAAAAAATTCAACAATTTAAAATTCGAACTTGGTAATATTGGCGAAAATAAATTATTATTAATATCATCCATCAAAGTTATGGATGAGTACTTTGAAACAAAAAAAAAAGTAGAACAACAAATAAATGAGCTTCAAGCAATAAAAGAAAGATTTAAAGAATTAAAATCTTTAGTTTATCAATATAAGGAAAACAAAGAAAACGAGATTAATAATTTAAGTTCAACTCAAGAAGAACTTATTAGAAATATTGAAAATCATAAAATTAATTATGAAAATTTAATCGACAAAGTAACAGTTGAAATTGAAGACTTTGTAAATAAAAATAATTCAAACTCCGCTATATAATAAAATTTTGTGTCAAAAAATATATTAAGAAAAAAAATTCTTAAAATTAGGAAAAAAAAATACTTTGATATCGAGATAAATAATAATGCAATAGATAAAATTTGTTATCAAATAAACTTTTCAAAAAATAAAATTATTGGAGGATATTTTCCAATAAATTTTGAATTTAATTGTTTAAAAATTTTAAAAAAATTTTATTTAAAAGGTTATGGTATTTCATTGCCAATTATTAAAAAAAAACACCAAATGGATTTTTATAAATGGGATCTGAAAGATCCTTTGACCGTTAACTCATTTGGAATACCTCAACCAATAAAATTAATAAAAGTTTACCCAGATATATTACTCGTTCCAATTGTTGCTTTTGATAAGTATAGTAATAGAATAGGTTATGGTGGTGGATTTTATGACAGATATTTGGAAAAAATTTCTAAAATTAAAAAATGTGAAACAATTGGCTTAGCATTTTCACATCAAAAAGTTAATAAAATTAAAATTCATAAGTTTGATAAACAATTAGATTCAATATTAACAGAAAAATTAATATAAAAATGAAGATTTTATTTTTAGGTGATATAGTTGGAGACACAGGTTTTAAATCTGTAAAAAAAAGTTTACCAAAAATAATTTCAAAGAAAGAAATTGATTTTGTATGTGTTAATGGAGAAAATGCTGCAACAGAGGGTGTAGGTTTAACAGAAAATATTGCAAACGAACTTTTTAATGCTGGTGTAGATGTAATTACCACGGGTAATCATGTATGGGATCAAAAAGAAATTTATGAATTTATTAAAGATGAAAATAAATTACTAAGACCTCTAAATATGATTGGAGATTTACCTGGAAAAGGTTTTTCAGTGTACAATTCGAAAAAAAATTTAAAAGTTGGCGTACTAAATCTAATGGGCAATGTTTTTATGAAAAAGTGTGATGATGTTTTTAAAACGGCTTATGAGTTTATTTCAAAAAAAAAAATATCTAAAGATTATGATTTTTTAATTGTGGATTTTCATGGAGAAATAACAAGTGAAAAAATGGCAATTGGTAAATTGTTTGATGGTCATGCAACATTAGTTGTGGGTACTCATACTCACGTCCCAACAAATGATGCAAGAGTTTTGAATAACGGAACTGGATATATAACAGATGCTGGAATGTGTGGTGACTATGACTCTGTGATTGGTATGAACGCACAAAACTCACTTAACAAATTTTTAAAAAAAGAATCATCAAAACATTTTCCATCTAATGGAGAAGCATCTTTGAGTGGAGTAGTTGTAGAGTGTGATATAGTTAGTGGACTTGCAAAAAATATTGAAAGCTTCATTTATGGTGGAAGTTTAAAAAGTATTAATTAATTATGGCCGGACATTCACATTGGGCAGGTATTAAACATAAAAAAGGCAAAGCTGATAAACAAAGATCTAAAATTTTCTCAAAAATATCTAGAGAAATTACAGTAGCAGCAAAACTGGGTGATAAGAGCCCTGATATGAATCCAAGACTAAGATCAGCAATTCAGGCAGCGAGATCAGCAAACATGCCCAAAGATAACATTGAGAGAGCGATTGAAAAATCATCCAATATTGATCAATCAAATTTTGAAAATATTAGGTATGAAGGCTTTGGGCCAAGCAAGTCTGCAGTAATAGTTGAGGCCTTAACTGATAACAAAAATAGAACAGCTTCGAATATCAGAACAATTTTTTCTAAAAATAATGGTTCTTTGGGTACCCAGGGATCTGCATCACATAACTTTCAAAGATTAGGTGTAATAAAAATAAATAAAAGTGAAATTGATAGAGATAAAATTTTTGAATTAGCAACCGAGTATGGCGCAAATGATTGTATTTCTTATGATGAATTTCATGAGATTCATACAAATATAGAGGAAATATATGAAGTTAAAAAAAAATTTGAAAAAGCAATTTTAAATTTTATGTCCACTGAAATTGAGTGGCTGCCGATAAATATAGTGTCTCTTAAAGGCGAAGAAAGTCAAAACATGTTAAAATTTTTGGAAACTCTTGAGGAAGAAGATGATGTGCAAAATGTTTATACAAATGTTAACTTTGAAGGTTAAATGATAATAATTGGTATTGATCCCGGAATAGCAGGTGCTATTTGTTTTTTATCTAATGGAAGTGTGATTGATGTGATTGATATGCCTACAATGGCAGAAGGAAAAAAAAATAAAAAACAAGTAAATGGCAGACAGATATTTAATGAAATATCATCTATAAAAAATAAATTTTCGAATGAAAATATAGGCGTAGTAGTTGAGCAAGTTTCAGCAATGCCGGGACAGGGAGTAACTAGCATGTTTAATTTTGGACAATCATTTGGTGTAATCAAAGGTATTTGTTCGGCAATGGAACTACCGATTTTTTACGTAAGACCGGTAAAATGGAAAAAATATTTCAATTTGATTAATTCAGAGAAAGATGCAAGTAGAACAAAAGTAATAGAAATGTTTCCTAAAATTTCACATAAGTTATCTAGAAAAAAAGATAATAATAAAGCTGATGCTATTTTAATTGCTCAATACTTTGAAAACACAAGAGAAAACAACAATAAATAGTCTAATAGGGTTTTTTGAAGTCAAATTAATGACATATTTTAATGAGAAACGATTAAATGGAAGCAGATATAGCTACGCAAAGTTTAGGTTTAGCAAGTAACACAGATTTTTCTTTAATTAGTCTATTTTTAAGAGCGGATATAATTGTCAAATCAGTAATCATAATATTGATTCTGAGTTCAATTTATTCATGGGCAATAATATTTGAGAAAATAAGAATGTTTAGAAAAATTAATAAAAGTGCAGAAGAATTTGAAGAAAAATTTTGGAAATCAAAGTCTGCGGAAACATTTTATAACAGTCTACCATCAAATATCGAAGACCCAATGGCAAAACTATTTAAGAGTTCTATGCAAACAGTTATGAAAACTAGATCAAAATCAAATTTGTCTGAAAGGCTCTCAAGTGTTTTAGAAGTAAATATTGAAAAACAAATGGTAGCAGTGGAAAAATATAATAGTTTCTTAGCAACTGTTGGGTCAACTGCTCCATTTATAGGATTGTTTGGAACAGTTTGGGGAATTATGAATTCATTTCAATCGATTGCAATTTCAAGAAACACAAGCCTTGCTATAGTTGCTCCAGGTATTGCAGAAGCTTTATTCGCAACCGCACTTGGATTATTAGCAGCAATTCCAGCAGTAATTGCTTATAATAAGTTTAATTCAGACTCTAGGAAATATTCACAAAAATTAGAAAACTTTTCCAAAAGATTTTTATCAATAATTTAAATGGCATTTAAGCTAAAAAGTTCAAGAAACGATCCAATGAGCGAAATAAATGTAACACCATTTGTTGATGTTATGTTGGTTTTACTAATTATTTTTATGGTTACAGCACCATTACTTACTGTTGGTGTTCAGGTAGATTTACCTGAGACCTCTGCAGATACATTACCAGAGGAAAATGAACCACTAACATTAACAATTAATTCAAAAGGTGAAATTTTTATACAGGAAACAAAAGTCGAATTTCAAAACTTAATATTAAAAATATTAGCAGTATCAAATAATAGAACTGATACAAGAATATATGTAAGAGGAGACAAGGCTATTAACTATGGAAGGGTTCTTGAAATTATGGGAATGCTTTCAGGATCAGGATTTACAAAAGTTGCTTTAATATCTGAACCTAATAAAGAGAGATAAAGATTATGTATAGAGGTCTTTTAATCTCATCTGGATTTCATGTTGCTATTGTTATGGTGAGTATTTTGGCTTTGCCATTTGTTGCAAAAAAACCTCTGGATATACCACCCCTTATTTCTGTTGAACTTATTCAAATAGCCGAAAAGACAAATATTCCTTTCGCACCAAAAGCATCTAAAATAATTGAGAAGGCAAAAAAAGAAAATGAAAAACTTTTGTCTGAACAGGCCCCTCCTAAAAAAGTAAAAAAAGATGAAAAAAAAGAAGTTCAGACAGATAAAAAAAAAAATGAAATTTCTAAGGTTGCATCAAAAAAAACGCCAACTAGTGAAATAAAAAAAGAAAAGCTAAAAAAGGAAAAATTAAATGCAGTACCAATGCCAGAATCTGAGAAACTGAAAATTCAACCTAAAGAAGAAAAAAAGCAAAAACCCTCAAAAGAAATCAATGATGAAAATATAAAAAAAATAGTTCAAACTAAAAAACCTATTTTGGATGAAAAAAAAGTTAAACAAGTGTCTGAATTTGAACAAAAAGAAAAATTGGATTTAAATGAAATTGCAGCTTTAATTGATAAAAAAAAAGAAAACTTAGCTGAAACAAAAAAAGAAGTTGATAAGATTTCTCAATCAACTGATGAGTCTATGGACTATTCAAAGCTAACGTTAAGTGAGGAAGATGCTTTAAAGGCTCAAATATTTACATGTTGGAGTGTGCCTATAGGTTTGCCATTTAGTGAAGATTTATTAGTTAGAGTTAAACTCCAATTAAAACCAGACGGAACAATTGAAAAGCTTGAAATGCTAGATCATGTAAAGATGAATACACCTGGTAAAGAAAAGTTTAGAACACTAGCAGATAGTGTGAGAAGAGCTATTCAGCTGTGTAATCCTTTAAAAGTTCCTACAAGTGGTTATGAAAGATGGAAAAATATGATTTTAAATTTTGATGCTCGTGATATGCTTGGAGGATAATGTTTAGAATACTTAATGTAGCCTTTTTTATAATTTTATTATTAACAACCAAAGCTAATTCCTTAATAGAGATTGATATAACTAGAGGTAATTTAGATCCTCTTCCAATTGCAGTTTCGCCATTATTCCAAGACAATAATTCAAAAAATGAAATTAAAATTGAAAATATTGGATCCGAGATATCATCAGTCGTAGAAAATAATCTGAAAACCTCAGGTTTATTTAATCCACTTAGTAAAGAAGCATTTTTACAAAAGCCTGATATTGCACATTTAAAACCAAGATTTGAAGATTGGGCACTAATTAATGCGCAAGCTTTAATTACAGGAAAAGTAACGATTGAGAACAAAAAATTAAAAGTTGAGTTTAGACTATGGGATATTTTAGCTGGTAGAGAAATGATGGCTTTGGCTTTTACGACTGTACCAAGTAATTGGAGAAGAGTTGGGCATATAATTTCTGATAAAGTTTACGAAAGATTAACTGGTGAAAAGGGATACTTTGATACTAGAATTATTTATGTTTCAGAGGAAGGGCCTAAGACAGCGAGGGTTAAGAAATTAGCCATTATGGATCAAGATGGTTTTAACACAAAATATTTAACTTTAGGAAATGAATTAGTATTAACTCCTAGATTTAATCCAACAAGTCAGATGGTAACTTACTTATCATATTTCAAAAATCTCCCAAGAGTATATTTATTAGATATTGAGACCGGAACACAGGAAGTAGTTGGCGATTTTCCAGGAATGACATTTGCTCCAAGATTTTCACCAGATGGAAAAAAAATTATTATGAGTTTTGCAAAAGATGGAAACTCAGATATTTATACAATGGATTTAGAAAATAGAATTGTTGAAAGAATAACTAATCATCCATCAATTGATACTTCACCATCATATTCCCCAGATAATAAATTTATTACATTTAATTCTGATAGAAGCGGGTTTCAACAAATCTATGTAATGAAATCTGATGGTTCAAATGTAAAAAGAATATCTTTTGGTAAAGGTTTGTATGGTACGCCAGTATGGTCTCCAAGAGGTGATTTAATTGCGTTTACAAAATTACATAAAGGAAAATTTTATATCGGTGTTATGCGAACTGATGGTTCTGGAGAAAGATTATTGACTGAAAATTACTATCAAGAAGCTCCTTCATGGTCTCCAAATGGAAGGGTATTAATTTTCTACAGAGAAACTAAATCTAACGACAAAGGAGAGGGATTTAGTGCCAAACTTTGGTCTATAGATCTTACAGGATATAATGAAAGGCAGGTAGCAACAGAGACAGATGCCTCCGACCCATCTTGGTCGTCTTTATTGACTAATTAGGGCTTTTTTATTAATTTTTAATGTAAATTAAGTTGATTTTTATGCTTGAAACATCTAATTAGTTGTGAAAAAGTTCTAATAAATTATTAAGGAGCATTAATGAATTTTAGCAAATCATTTAGAAATACATTTCTAGTTATATTATTAAGTTTAATCGTATCAGCTTGTGCTACTAAAAAAACTACTACGCAAGTAGAAGGCCAAATGCAAGGTGATGTTTATACAGGTACTGATACAGTTAAATATTTAGCTGACGGTGTTCCAGACAGAGTATTTTTTGCGACAAACGAGTCAATATTAACGACTAAATCACGAGACACTTTAAGAAAACAAGCTAACTGGTTGAGAGAAAATTCTAGTATCAATGTTGTAGTTGAAGGTCATGCTGATGAGAGAGGTACTAGAGAATATAACTTGGCATTAGGTGAAAGAAGAGCAAATGCGGCTAAAGATTATCTAATTACCTATGGAATATCTGCTGATAGAATATCAGTAATAAGTTACGGAAAAGAAAGACCTGTTGACTCAGGTTCAAACCCACTTTCATGGTCAAAGAATAGAAGATCTGTAACCGTAAAAGCTAATTAAACATATTTGAAAAATTTTAAAGACCCTAAGATTATTGTTAATAATTTCAGGGTCTTTTTTTTGCCATCATTATAATTAAAAAATAATTTAATGTTCAAAAAGTATACCAATATATTTGCTTATATAATCTCTTTCTCACTTGCTACTTTAAATGCAGCATCAGAGGAATTAAATACGAGAGAAATCCTAGAGATTATTCAAAAAGATCTTAGGACATTGGAAAGAGCAGTTTATTCTGAGTCATTTGAAAAAAAATCTGGAGGAGAAACCGCTTTGTCAGATAAAGAAACTGAAGATGTATTAACAAGACACTTATTAAAATTATCAGAAATTGAAAAGCAATTTCAAAATTTAACTAACAAATTTGAAGAAATTAATTTTAAAATTGATAAATTGTCTACGAGGTTATCAAAAACCCAGGCCGATAATCAATTAAGATTTCAAGAATTAGAAAATAATTCAGGCCTAGTCCAAAATATTGAAAACAAAGAACAAAATTTAGTTACAAATGAAAACACAGAGACAAGCTTGGCTAGCAAAAAAATTATGCCAGGTACTTCTCAACCTCAAGATTTAGGTAAAATATCATATAAAGACATGACAGACACAAATGAAACACAAGCGTTACAATCTGTTGAGACAACTCAAACAATCTTGACAGAAAATTTTATAAATGAAGAAAAAATTTTACCTGACGCATCTCCTTTAGAGCAATACGAATTTGCAACTAGTTTTTTAAAGGTAGGAGATTATAATATGGCGGAAAGAGCATTTAGAGAATTTGTGGATATGAACCCAGATAATGATCTTTCTGGAAATGCACAGTATTGGTATGCTGAGACTTTTAGAATAAGACAACTCTATACAGATGCTGCATCTGCTTATTTAGAAGGATACCAAAAATATCCCAAGAGTGAAAAAGCGCCAATTAATCTTTTGAAGCTTGGTGTATCTCTAGTTCAAATAGGGGAGAAAGATCAGGGTTGCTTGATGATTGCTGGTGTAAAAAAACAGTATCCAAATGCCACTCAATCAATTCTTCAAAAAGCAAAATATGAAGAGAAAAAGTTTGAGTGTAACAAAGAAAACTCTTAATTTTTATTTAACAAAATTAAAAGATCCCAAAATACAAAAAACATACAAAGTTTTTGAAAATAATCTTGTATCATTGGATATTAGAAATAAGAAGATTATGGTTGGAGTGTCAGGTGGCGCCGATAGTCTATCTCTTTTATTTTTCTCTAAGTGTTATGCTTTGAAACATAATGCAAGAGTGTATCCAGTTATAATAGATCACGGATTAAGAGAAGAGTCATCAAGTGAAGCTAAAATTTTAAAGTATCAACTAAAAAAAAAATTTAAAATTGATTGTAAAATTCTGTCAAAAAAAAAAACTAAAAAAGGTAAAAATTTACAATCTTATGCCAGAGAATTAAGATATGATTTATTTTTTGAGGAGTGTAATAAACAGAAAATTAGACATGTTTTATTAGGTCATCATAAAGATGATTTGATTGAAAATTTTATTATAAGATTATTAAGAGGCTCTGGTTTAAAAGGACTGGTTTCTTTTGACAAAAATATGATTGAATATAATGGGGTCAAGATTATAAGACCATTTTTATCTACTTCAAAAAAAAAATTACTATTGATCAATAAAAAAACGTTTGGTTTTTTTATAGAAGATCCTACTAATAAAAATGATAAATTTTTAAGGAGTAGGGTAAGAAAATTTTTAAAATACCTTAGTAATGAGGGTTTAAGTTTTAAAAAATTTTATTTAACACTTAAAAATTTGTCAAAAAGTAATCGTGTCATTGAATTTTTTGTTGAAAAAAATATTTCTGAAAATGCAAAACTCTTTAAAAAAGATAATAAAATAATTTTAAATCAATCTTTTTTTAAAAATCCAGATGAAATTATTTTAAGAAGCTTAACTCAGGTGATACATAGAATAAATAAGAACAAAAACTATACGAGAGGCAAAAAAATTATTAGCTTAATAGATTCATTAAAGTTATCAAACAAAAAGGTAAAATTGACACTTTCAGGATGCATTATTGAAAAAATAAGTAATTCAGTGATTATTTACCCAGAAAAACGATAATTTTTTTTGTGAAATGATCAAAATGACACTTGTTAATTTATTAATAATTCTTAATTTAGTGATCTATGAATTTTAAAAACTTAGCTATGTGGGGTATAATCGTTATTTTGACGATTGGTCTATATAATATGTTTAAAAACCCTCAAGGGTCCATATCTCAAAAAAATAAAATTATTTTTTCAGAATTTCTGACGGAAGTGGATAATGGAAGAGTTGTCAAAGTTGAAATACAAGGTAAAAATATTAAAGGTGTATTATCAAATGGAAATCAATTCACCACTTATGCACCTGAAGATCCAAATTTAATACAAAAGTTGAGTGAAAAAGGTGTAAGCATTTCAGCCAGTCCATTAGAAGAAAAAATGCCTTCGTTGTTAGGAATCCTTCTTTCTTGGTTTCCAATGCTATTGTTAATTGCTGTTTGGATTTTCTTCATGAGACAAATGCAAGGAGGAAAGGGTGGAGCAATGGGCTTTGGAAGATCAAAAGCTAAGATGATGAATGAGGTTAAAGGTAAAGTTACCTTTAACGATGTTGCTGGAGTAGAAGAGGCTAAAGAAGAAGTAGAAGAAGTAGTAGAATTTTTAAAAGATCCAAGAAAGTTTAGTAGACTTGGCGGTAAGATACCAAGAGGTTGTTTATTAGTTGGTCCTCCAGGTACTGGAAAAACACTATTAGCTAGAGCAATTGCTGGAGAAGCAGGTGTACCATTTTTTACAATATCGGGATCAGATTTTGTAGAAATGTTTGTAGGCGTTGGAGCTTCAAGAGTTAGGGATATGTTTGAACAAGGAAAGAAACACTCTCCATGTATAATATTTATTGATGAGATTGATGCAGTTGGAAGAAGTAGAGGAGCTGGACTTGGCGGTGGAAATGATGAGAGAGAGCAAACACTCAATCAGTTATTAGTTGAGATGGATGGTTTTGATACAAATGAAGGAGTGATTATTATCGCTGCAACTAATAGACCAGATGTATTAGACCCTGCTCTTTTAAGACCAGGGAGGTTCGATAGACAAGTTGTTGTTTCAAATCCAGATTTACTTGGGAGAGAGAAAATTTTAAAAGTACATGCAAAAAAAATATCAATGGCACCAGATGTAAATTTAAGAACAGTAGCAAGAGGAACACCAGGGTTTTCTGGAGCAGATTTAGCTAATCTTGTAAACGAGGCAGCATTACTGGCTGCAAGAAAAAATAAAAGAATTGTAACTTATCAAGAATTTGAAGAAGCAAAAGATAAAGTAATGATGGGTTCTGAAAGAAGATCAATGGTAATGTCTGAAGAAGAGAAAAGACTCACGGCTTATCATGAAGCTGGACATGCGATTGTAACAATTAATGAAAAAGCAGCTTATCCTATTCACAAAGCAACAATAATACCAAGAGGTAGAGCTTTAGGAATGGTAATGCAATTACCAGAAAGAGATGAAGTTTCCCAAACAAGAGAGCAATTACATGCTCAAATGGCAATAGCTATGGGAGGAAGAGTTGCAGAGGAAATAATTTTTGGAGACGATAAAGTGACAACAGGTGCAGTAAGTGATATTGAACAAGCCACGAAAAGAGCAAGAGCAATGGTTATGAGGGCTGGTTTAAGTAAAGAAATGGGTCCTGTTGCTTATGGAGAAAATGAAGAAGAAGTTTTTTTAGGTAGATCAGTTGCTAGACAACAAAATATGTCAGAAGAAACTGCAAGAAAAGTTGATAGTGAAATTAAGAAATTTGTTGATATGGGCTATGAAAGAGCAAGAAAAGTTCTAACTGAAAAAATTGATGATTTGCATAAATTGGCAAAGGCTTTACTTACTTATGAAACTTTGACAGGGTCTGAAATAGAAGATTTAATAAATAAAAATATATATCCAAAAAATAAAGAGGACCTTAAAGTTGAAGATGATGATCAAAGCTCAGCACTCGGCTCAATGGGCTTAAAACCAAAGATTGTGCACTAAGCACTAATGAATAAATATTACACTAGAGCGTGTAATTTTTATTACGGAAAAACTTCAAAGAAAAAACTGAAAGAAAAAAATTCAATCCCTCTTAATGGAAATAGTTTAATTTCTTTTGATAAAATTGAAATTTTAACTAGAAAGGGAAGCAAACTAGTTGATATTAAATATACAAACAA
>CABZJA010000004.1 GCA_902525935.1 uncultured Pelagibacteraceae bacterium
CTGAAAGTCTTCTGTTCATTGATACCACTTCTTGTTCACTAACATCTAATCTGTTTGCTATATCTTTCACGTGTTCATTACGTAAGTCGCCCTCTGTTCTAGGTGCAATTTGATTTTTTAGCTTCTTCAAATTGAAAAAAAGTTTTTTCTGAGCTGTTGTAGTTCCAATTTTCACTAAGCTCCATGATCTTAGAATATATTCTTGAATCGAGGCTTTAATCCACCACATTGCATAAGTTGCAAGTCTAAAACCTTTTTCTGGTTCAAATTTTTTAACGGCTTGCATTAAACCAACGTTACCCTCTGAAATCATTTCGTTAAGAGGCAAGCCATAGCCTTTGTATCCCATTGCTATTTTAGCAACTAGTCTCAGATGACTTGTAACAAGTTTTTCTGCTGATTTAACATTTCCCGTCGTTTTCCAGTTTTTAGCAAGCATGTATTCTTCTTCTGCATCTAGCATAGGAAACTTTTTTATCTGAGCTAGATATGCTGCTAAACCACCTTCATTTGAAAGTGTAGGCAAGTTGTATGTATTATTACTCATCGGAAATATTTATGTAATAGAGAAATTTTTTTTTACAATCTTTTTATTTACTTAATTTTCTTAGTTTTTTTAAGATATCGCCTAATTCTTTTGGGATATTTGATGAAAATTCTAATCTTTCTCCTGTTATTGGATGGTCAAAACCTAATTGTTTTGCGTGTAAGAATTGTCTATCAAGATTTAAAATTTTACTATTAAGATCTTCATCAATGTTTTTAAATTTCTTAAATTTCTTTTTATATTTTTTATCTCCAAGAATATTGTTACCCTTATTTGACATATGAACTCTTATCTGATGAGTTCTTCCAGTTTCTAATTTGCATTCTATAAAACTAAAAGTTGGAACTTTATCATTCTCAAAAAGCTCTAATGTTTCATAATGTGTAATTGCTTTTTTACCTTTGCTAGATGACACTTCCATCATCTGTCTATTTTTCGAACTTCTAGTTATAAACGTTTCAATTTTTCCTTTTTGAGGTCTTAATTTCCCCCATATTAAAGTTTGATAAACTCTTGTTATAGAATGTTCAGAAAACTGAATTGATAACTTTTCATGGGCTAAATTATTTTTTGCAATTACAATCAATCCAGATGTATCTTTATCAATTCTATGAACTATACCGGGCCTAAGTTCATCTCCAATATCAGATAAATTTTTGCTATCATAATTCATTAATGCATTAACTATCGTATTATCATAATTGCCTGGGCCAGGGTGCATTGAAATTCCAGAAGGTTTATCAATTACGATTAAGTCTCCATCTTCATAAATTATATTTAATTTAAAATTATAAGGTTTTAAGCTTTGCTTCTTAGGCTCAACAATTTCAATCTCAATTATGTCATTTAATTTAAGTTTAATTGAAGGATCTTGTATGATCCTATCATTAATTTTTAATTTACCGTCTAATATTAAATTTTTTACTCTAGTTCTGCTTAAACTTTTATTTTGATTTGCTAATATTGTGTCTACTCTCATGTTACTATCGTTTTCTTTAATAATAAAATTGATGATATTTTTCATAATTTATTATATTAAATTATAATGCGTTCGTAGCTCAACTGGATAGAGCGCCAGATTTCGGCTCTGGAGGTTCAGGGTTCGACTCCTTGCGGGCGCACCACTATTCACCCATATTAATAAGCGTTCCTTTATTTTTTGCAACATTGAATGAATAATAGAATAATGCAATCGATAACACAAAGTAAACTGCATTCCACATGAATGCATAGTAGATATTTTGAATATCTACAGTTTGATTTATCAAAATATTTCTTGCCTCTTCAAAAATATATACCAATGGTAATAAGTAAGCTATTTTCTGAAACATTTCTGGCAATATTTCTATTGGATAATAAATACACCCAAACGGAGCTAATAAAAACATTGTAGACCATGCTATATTTTCAAAAGAGGGTCCGTATCTCAATAGACCAGCTGATACCAGGATGCCAAGTGTTATTCCAAATAAATATAGGCTTAAAAATAAAAAGAATAAAAATATTCCTAAATCTAAAATAGAAATACCAAACAATGGTGAAGTTAAAAGCACTGCAGGTATTAAACCTATAAGAGCTCTTATTAAAGCTGTAACAACAAGAGAGGTTAATATTTCACCAATTTTCATCGGTGCAATAAATAAATTCGTAAAGTTTCTACTCCAAATTTCCTCGAGAAAAAGCATATTAAATCCTATGCTAGTTCTAAAAAGAAAATCATAAAGGATTGCGCAAGTTAATATAACTCCAACTGCATTATTATAATATGTTGTATGTGTAGCAAAAAAATTTGAGATAAATCCCCACAGTGTAATTTGAATAGTTGGCCAATAAACAAGATCTAAAACTCTTGGAAAAGATCTGGTAATTAAATAAAAATGTCTTAAAAAAAGACCATACATTCTAGTCAAGCTCATTTTTACTCCGTGATAATTTTAAAAAAACTTCTTCTAGATTTTTTCTTCCATGTTTATTGATTAATTCTTCAGGATTTCCCTCATCGATAATAATTCCATCTTTCATCATTAGAATTGATTTACAAAGTCTTGTTACTTCATTCATATTATGAGAAGCAAGAAGTATAGAAATTTTTTTTTCTTTTTTGTAATCTTCCAAAAAAGATCTAACAAAATCACCTACTTCTGGATCTAATGATGCAGTTGGCTCATCTAATAGCAATACTTTCGGTTCGTTGATCAATGCTTTTGCCAAACTTACTCTATTTTTTTGTCCAGATGATAATTCACCAGTAATACTATTAAGCAATTCTTCTAATCTTAATTTTTCTGATAAAAATTCAATCCTCTCAATAATATTATCTACTTTGTATAATTTTCCATAAACAATTAGATTTTGTTTAACTGTAAGTTTTTTTGGTAATTCAATATATGGGGATATGAAGTTGATCTGTTCTAAGATTTCAATTCTATTCCCTTCCAATTTTTGACCATTTATAAAAATTTCTCCACTAGTTGGTTTTAAAAGTCCTAACAACATACCAATTGTAGTCGTTTTGCCTGAACCATTTGGACCTAATAGGCCTAAAATTTCATCTTCTTTTATATTAAAGCTTATACCTTTGACAGCCTCATTCTTTCCATAATTTTTTTTTATATTTTTTACTTGTACTAAATTGTTCATATTTTTGATGCTCTAATAAGTCTATCGTTAATTACTAATCCAAAGTTTCGGTTTGGTATTCTTTGTACAGCTATTTTTTTGTAACCTAACTTCCTAATTTTTCTTAATGTTTTATACAAATTTTTAACACTCTCCATTAGATTATTTGTCTTACTTAAATAAAAATAATTCTTATTATTTTCTTTCTTCTTCTTGATTAAGATAAAAGCCTCATCTTTTTTTATTTTAACTGCGTTTAATCTAATGGGTATACCTGGTGAATAATGAACTCTCCCTCTTCCTGGAGAATTTATATTGTTTTTACCATGCAATTTGGTTTTTAAATTTGTTTTTAATTTTTTATTTAATATAGAAATATCTAAACCACCCAACCTTAAAATTTGGGGTTTTTTTACTAAACTTATTATCGTAGATTCAATACCAACTTTTGATCTTCCACCTTCAAGAATAAATTTAATTTTTTCTCCAAATTCATCATAAACATCATCTTTTGTCACTGGACTTATCCCTTCAGAGATATTTGCGCTTGGTGCTGCTAAAGGATACTTTAAAGATTTTAATAATATTCTAGCAGTTTGGTGACTTGGAAATCTTATACCTAAAGTTTTTTGATTATTAGTAACATTTTTTGAAATTTTGCTTTCATTTTTTAGTTTTAATATAAATGTAATTGGTCCAGGGCATAATGAATTATAAAGTTTATAAAACAAAGTATTGGTCTCACAATCTTTTTCCAAATCTTTAATATTATAATAATGAACTATTAAGGGGTTGTCAGCAGGCCTTTCTTTTAATTTAAATATTCTTTTGGTAGCTTTATCAGAATAGGCATTAGCAGCTAATCCATAGACAGTTTCTGTAGGAATTCCAATACATTCGTTATTATTTAAATATTTCACTGCTTTTTTAATATTTGAATCGTTAATTTTCATATATTATTACAAACTATTATATGAATGAAAAAATTTTGCCAGATGATATTGAAACAAAATCTTTGAGTGAACTCACAGATATAGCAAATCGGTTAATTCATGAATTAGAAAATAAAAAAAATTTGGAAGAATCTGTCGATGATTATCAATATTTAATAAAGTTAAATAATTTAATAGAGAAAAAATTTCAAAAGGACTCAAAAAATATATCTGAAAGTACCAAGTTAAAAATCGAAGAATTAACCTCAAAAAAATGAAAAAAAAGTTATTTAAAACTGTTAATGAAGTAAATAAATTTTTAAAAAATTACTTAGCAAAACAAAAAAAAACAGATCTAATTATTCCTATTAAGTATGGTTTATTTCCTGGAGGAAAAAAAATAAGATCTAAGCTTATTTTTGATGTTGGAAAGATTTTTAATGTAGAAAAAAAATATCTACTTTATTTAAGTTCAGCGGTTGAGTGTATACACGCTTATTCACTAATACATGACGATTTACCTTGTATGGATGATGATGATATTAGAAGAGGTAAATTAACTACACATAAAAAGTTCGGAGAATCAACTGCTGTTTTAGCTGGAAACTCTCTTTTGACATTAGCTTTTGAAATGTTATCTGATCCAAAGTTCAATATAAATAGCAATAAAAAAATAACCTTAATAAATCTAATATCTCAATCATCAGGACACCAAGGAATAGCTGGAGGTCAATTTTTGGATTTAAATTACGAAAGAAAAAAAGTTTCTAAACAAAAAGTTATAGATATGGAGATTAAAAAGACTGGAAAATTATTTTCATTTAGCTGTTTGTCTCCAGTCATTTTGACAAATAAAAAAGATCAAATTAAAAAATTCTCAGTTATTGGTGAAAAAATTGGTTTACTTTTTCAAATTGCAGATGATTTAATTGATTATAGTAGTACATCAAAAACTGCAGGAAAAAAAACAAATAAAGATTCTAAAAGAGGAAAAGCAACATTAATAAGTTTACTAGGGTATAAAAATGCTATTAAATACGCTTCAAAACTAAAAAAAGAAATATTTAATAGTCTATTTAGCTATGGAAATAATGCTAGTGATTTAAAAGAGACAATTGAATTTATATTAAGTAGAAATAAATAAATGCAGAATTATAAATATTTAAATAATATTAATTTTCCATCAGATATAAAAAAATTGAGTAATGAAGAATTAAAAGTTCTATCAGATGAAGTAAGAAGCGAAATGATTGATGCTGTTTCAAAAACAGGAGGTCACCTAGGTGCGGGTTTAGGTGTTGTAGAATTGACAGTTGCACTCCATCATGTATTTGATACGCCGAACGATAAATTGATATGGGATGTTGGTCATCAATCCTACCCTCACAAAATTTTAACAGGTAGAAAAGATAAAATTAGAACTTTAAGACAAGGAAGTGGATTATCTGGTTTTACAAAAAGATCAGAAAGTGAATTTGATCCTTTTGGTGCAGCTCATAGTTCTACTTCTATTTCAGCAGGTCTCGGTATTGCAACAGCAAATAAATTATCAAATAAATCAAATCAGGTTATTGCAGTTATTGGTGATGGTGCAATGAGTGCAGGGATGGCATATGAAGCCATGAATAACGCTGGAGTTTCAAAGACTAAAATGATTGTTATTTTGAATGACAATGATATGTCGATTGCAAAACCAGTTGGAGCAATGAAATCTTATCTTGCTAAAATTTTTTCAGGAAAGATTTATTTTAGTTTAAGAGAAACAGTTAAAATGATTATTTCATCTTTTTCTAAAAGATTTAGCAAAAAGGCTGGGAAGGCAGAAGATTTTTTGAGATCAGCTGTTACGGGTGGTACACTATTTAATTCATTAGGTTTTTATTATGTTGGTCCAATTGATGGTCATGATTTAGATGTGCTATTGCCAATTTTAAAAAACGCAAAAGAAAGCAATCATAATGGACCAATACTAATTCATATAAAAACTCAAAAAGGCAAAGGATATAGTTTTGCTGAAAAATCTGATGATAAATATCATGGTGTAACAAAATTTGATGTTCAAACTGGAGTTCAACAAAAATCAACAACAAAAGCTCCAGCTTTTACAAAGGTATTTGCGAATACATTAATTGAGCATGCAAAGAAAGATAGTAAAATTGTAGGAATTACTGCAGCTATGCCATCTGGTACAGGAATGGATGCTTTTGGCAAAGCTTTTCCAGATAGAACTTTTGATGTTGGAATTGCTGAACAACATGCTGTTACTTTTGCTGCAGGTTTAGCCACAGAAGGTTATAAGCCTTATGCAGCAATTTATTCAACATTTTTACAAAGAGCTTATGATCAGGTAGTTCATGACGTTGCGATTCAAAGTTTACCAGTAAGATTTGCAATTGATAGAGCTGGTTTAGTTGGGGCCGATGGAGCTACTCATGCTGGAGCTTTTGATATTACATATTTATCAACTTTACCTAATTTTATTGTTATGGCAGCAAGTGATGAAGCAGAATTAGTAAGAATGGTTAATACGTCAGTAGATATTAATAATCAACCATGTGCATTTAGATATCCAAGGGGAAATGGAGTAGGTTTAGAATTACCTGATATCAATGAAAAAATTGATATTGGAAAAGGTAGAGTTATAAGCGAAGGAAAGAGAGTTGCCTTAGTAAGTTTTGGAAACAGATTAAAAGAATGTCTATTGGCTGAAGAAGGTTTAAAAAAAATGGGAATTAATCCAACAATTATAGATGCTAGATTTGCAAAACCTCTGGATGAAAATCTAATATGGCAAGTTGCAACAAATCATGAAGTGCTTATTACATTGGAAGAAGGTTCTATTGGAGGTTTTGGAACCCATGTAAATCATTTCTTAAATGAAAAGAATTTATTAGATAATAATTTAAAATTTAGATCAATGATTTTGCCTGATAAATTTTTAGACCAAGATAAACCAGAAGAAATGTATAAAGAAGCTGGTCTAGATGCTAAATCTATTGAAGCAAAGGTCTTAGAAACTTTAAATTCTAAAGTTGTAATAAAAAAAACTAATTAATTACCGCATTGAGCTTTATTCATTAAGTAGTGATCAAGAATAACGCAATGCATCATTGCTTCACCTATAGGCACTGCTCTAACACCTACGCAAGGATCATGTCTACCTGTGACTGAAATTGAAGTATTTTTTCCAAATTTATTAATTGTTTTTCTTTGAGTAAGAATTGATGAAGTCGGTTTTACTGTAAAAGAAACTATTATTTCTTGACCACTAGAAATTCCTCCAAGAATTCCTCCAGCATTATTTGATTTAAATTTTATTTTCTTTCCTGTTTGGGACATTTCATCAGAATTTTGTTCACCGGAAAGTTGAGCAGAGTTCATTCCTGATCCTATATTTACCCCTTTTACCGCGTTAATACTCATCATAGCTGATGCTAAATCCATATCTAATTTAGAATAAATTGGAGCTCCCAATCCAACAGGCACACCTCTTGCTCTTACTTCAATAGTAGCCCCACATGATGAGCCAGCTTTTCTTATTCCGAGTAAATATTTTTCCCACAATTTTAAAACTGTTTTATCAGGACAAAATAAAGGGTTTTTCGCAATGAATTTGTCATTCCATTTTTCTGTATCACATCCTAGTATTCCTAATTGTGTTACTGCTCCAATTACACTGTATTTCTTCCCAATAATATTTTGTAAAACTTGTTTTGCTATTGCCCCTGCTGCAACTCTTGAGGCAGTCTCTCTTGCTGATTGTCTACCTCCACCTCTATAATCTCTAATTCCATATTTTTTAAAATATGTATAATCAGCATGACCCGGTCTAAATTTATCTTTAATATTTTTATAATCCTTAGAACGCATATCTTTATTAAAGATAATCATTGAGATGGGCGTACCAGTTGTTTTGCCCTCAAATGTCCCTGATAAAATTTCCACTTTATCATCCTCTTTTCTTTGGGTTGTGAATTTAGACTGACCGGGCTTCCTTTTATTTAATTCTAACTGTATGTCGCTCGTATTAAGCTTAATATTTGGAGGACATCCGTCTACAACACATCCTATTGCTGGGCCGTGAGACTCACCCCATGTAGTAAAACGAAAAAATTTTCCAAATGTATTAAAAGACATTATATTATTATATAAGTTATTTTGGTTAAATTATGAACGAAAAAAATTCTTTAGGATTAGATATATGCTTTGGAGAACTCGATAATCCAATATTATTATTCAATGAATGGTATAGTGAGGCAAAGAAAACTGAAATAAATGATCCAAATGCATTAGCTCTAGGCACTATTGATGAAAAAGGATATCCGAATGTAAGAATGGTATTACTCAAAGACTATTCTGAAGATGGATTTGTTTTTTACACTAACTTTAATAGCAATAAAGGAAATTCTATAAAGCGTAATCCAAATATTTCAATGTGCTTTCATTGGAAAAGTCTACTTAGACAAATCCGTATAGTTGGAACTGCTCAAAAAGTTTTAGATGAAGAAGCTGATAATTATTATAATTCTAGAAGTTATGGAAGTAGAATTGGTGCATGGGCATCAAATCAAAGTTCAATTTTAAAAGATAGAGAAGAACTAAACCAATCTATAAAAAAATTTAAAGATCTCTATAAGGATGAAAATAATGTTCCAAGACCTGATCATTGGTCAGGATGGAGATTAAAACACCACGAAGTTGAATTTTGGTTAGACGGTGAAAATAGAATTCACGAAAGGTTAAAGTACATTAAAGAAAATAATGATTGGAAAAAAATTCTTTTATCACCTTAAAATTTTCTATTAATGCTAAAAGAAGTTAAATTTTTAAGTATAGTTTTTTCTTCACAATCTTGGAATATACTTAATGAATTTGATGCTAAACTTATATAGTGTTCCGCTTTTTTGTAACATTCATTAATTATATTATATTTATTTACCAATTTAAGCAAATAGTCAAATTGTTCTTTAGATCTGATATTTTGATCAAATATTTTTTTTAAAACTAATTTTTCATATGAAGGTAATTTTTGATTTAATAAAATAATCGGGAGAGTAACCTTGCCCTCAAAGAAATCTTTTCCTATCTCTTTTCCAAACATTTTTAATTCTGAGTTATAATCAAGTGTGTCATCCGCAATCTGAAATGTTAATCCAAGGTTCTTTCCATAGAATTCTAGTGCATCTTTAAATTTATTGTCTTTATCAGTAATTATCGAGCCAACTTTTGAAGATGCTGAAAATAAAGCTGCAGTTTTAGAAGAAATTATATTCAAATATGTTTCTTCCAACATTTCAGAGTCACCCGTATGTTGTAGCTGCAAAACTTCTCCTTGGGCAATAGTTGAAGATGTAGACGATAGAAGTTTTAGTACTTCAATACTTCCATCCTCAACCATCATTTCAAAACATCTACTTAATAAATAGTCCCCAACAAGAATTGATGACTGATTTCCCCAAATTTTATTTGCAGTCTTTTTGCCCCTTCTTAAATCTGCACTGTCAATCACATCATCATGCATGAGAGTTGCAGCATGTATAAGTTCAACACATGCAGCTAGATTTACATCTCTACTACCTTTTGTGTATCCACATAATTTAGCACATTCCAAAGTAAGTAATGCTCTTAATCTTTTGCCTCCACTAGTCATGTGATAAGCTGTCATTTCTTTAACAAGCTGAACTTTACTATCTAATTTATAAGAAATTTTGTCTTCAACTAAACTTAGTTTTTCATCAACAGAATTTACTAAATCTGTATATGCATTAGTTATTTGCTTTTTTAATTGAATTACTGAACCCATCAATTCAAAATATTACATTAAGTTTATTAATATACTTATCAATTGACGCACCTATTTCTTCAACTATAAGTAGCTTTATAATTAAGTAAAATTTTTATAATCATTTGTATGTTTTCATTTTTTAAAAAAAAAAAAATTGTTAG
The DNA here is from genome assembly GCA_902525935.1 of uncultured Pelagibacteraceae bacterium. Lineage (GTDB taxonomy): Bacteria > Pseudomonadota > Alphaproteobacteria > Pelagibacterales > Pelagibacteraceae > Pelagibacter. Next base: position 10,045 of record CABZJA010000004.1, read on the forward strand.
TCATTTAAGACTTACCGGCGTCATTGGAAATGTTGGAAAGTTTAAACAAGGAATAGAATATTCCTCTCAAGAAGAAATGATAAAAAAAGCTTTTTCAGTAAAAAAAGCAGAGGCTGTTGCGATTTCAATTAATTCACCAGGTGGTTCACCCGTTCAATCACATCTAATATATAAATTTATTAGAGAACAGTCTAAGAAAAACAAAAAAAAAGTAATAGTTTTTGCTGAAGATGTTGCTGCATCTGGAGGCTATCTAATTGCATGCGCAGGTGATGAGATTTATGCTAATGCAAGTTCTATAATTGGATCAATAGGAGTGATTTATTCTTCTTTTGGTTTTAAAGATTTAATTCAAAAAATTGGGGTTCAAAGGAGGGTCTATACAGCTGGAAAAAATAAAAGTACTCTAGATCCTTTTTTAGACGAGAAAGAAGAGGACATTCAAAGATTAAAAAATATTCAACTGGAACTTCACCAAGAATTTATTAATGTTGTAGAGGAAAGTAGATCAACAAAATTAAACAAAACTGATGTTGAACTTTTTTCTGGAGAATTTTGGTCTGGCAAAACATCCTTAAAACTTGGTTTGATAGATGGAATAGGGAATGCAGAACAGATATTGAGAGAAAAATTTGGTGAAGATGTTGAAATTAAAAAATTTGAAAAGTCCAAAGGATGGCTTGCCAAAAAACTTTCGTCTTCAGAAGACCATGCGGATAAATTGATAAGTGTTTTAGAAGAAAGATCTATTTGGCAAAAATATGGTTTCTAAAAAAAAAACAAAAAATCTAAAATCATTTATTTCTTTTCAGGATACAATTTTAAATCTTCAAAAGTACTGGTCAAAAAAAGGTTGTGTTATTTTACAACCTTATGATTTAGAAGTTGGAGCAGGAACATTTCACCCAGCAACAACTCTAAGATCATTAGGATCTAAACCATGGAAAACAGCTTACGTTCAACCATCAAGAAGACCAACAGATGGAAGGTATGGAGAAAATCCTAATCGTTTGCAACACTACTATCAATTTCAAGTTTTAATAAAACCTTCACCAAAAAATATTAAAAAAATGTATCTTAATAGTCTTTCATCAGTAGGTATTAAACACGAAGAGCACGATATCAGATTTGTAGAGGATGATTGGGAAAGTCCAACCTTAGGTGCTGCCGGTCTTGGATGGGAAGTATGGTGCGATGGTATGGAAGTTACTCAATTTACTTATTTTCAACAAATGGCAGGGATGGAGTGCAATCCAATATCTGTTGAAATTACTTATGGTTTAGAAAGATTATGTATGTTTATTCAAAGTAAAAAAAATGTTTTTGATTTAATTTGGAATGATGAGGGAGTTTTATACAAAGATGTTTTTTACCAAGCTGAAAAAGAATTTTCAGCCTATAATTTTGATTATGCAAACACAGATAAATTGTTTAAAATTTTTGATATGCTCGAAGAAGAAGCAAAATCATTAATTGAAAAGAAAATTTCTCTTCCAGCATACGATCAATGTTTAAAATCAAGTCATGTTTTCAATATTTTAGATGCTAGGGGAGTTATAAGTGTTGCTCAAAGAGCCGAATATATTGCAAGGATAAGAGATCTAACAAAAGAAATTGGAAAAATTTGGGTAGAAACAGAAAATTAAAATGTCTGAACTTTTCCTTGAATTATTTAGTGAAGAAATACCTTCCAGATTACAAATCAATGCTAGAAATGATTTAACACAAATTTTTAAAAAATTTTTTGATGATAATGAAATTATAGTCAAAGGTAAAATTAATACTTATTCAACTCCAAATAGGCTCATTGTTCATATAAATAAGATATCTAAAGATGTAATAAAAAAAGCAGAGGAAATTAGAGGTCCTAATATAAATGCTCCAGAAAAGTCTTTAGAAGGATTTTTAAAATCCAATAAATTAAGTAAAGAAAAAGTTTTCAAAAAAAGCACTGAAAAAGGCATATTCTACTTCTACAACAAACCATCACAAAAAATAAAAACATACGATTTATTAAAAGAAAATATTGCAAGTTTGCTTTTAAAAATTTCATGGAAAAAATCAATGAAATGGGGCAATCATGATTTATATTGGGGAAGACCTTTAAAATCAATATTAGCTTTATTTGATAAAAAAAAAATTGAATTTAAATTAAACCATTTACAGAGTTCAAATAAAACTTTTACAGACAAAGATCTAGAAGATGAAGTAAAAAGTTTTGATGATTTTAAATCTTATATAAAATTTTTTAAACAAAAAGGAATAACAATTGACCAAAATAAGAGGAAAGAATTTATAATTAAAGAAATAAATAAGGCAATTAATCAAAAAAAAATTCATATAAACGTGAATGAAAAACTTATAAACGAAATAATAAATATTGTTGAAAAACCAAAAATTTTATTATGTGAGTTTAATAAGAAATTTTTGGAAATTCCACAAGAAATACTTATTATAACAATGCAACATCACCAAAAATATTTTCCTACATTTGATAGTAAAAACAAAATTACAAACAATTTTATAGTTATAGCAGATTGTAAGGACAAAAAAGGATTAGTTAAATTAGGAAATCAAAATGTTATAGACGCAAGGTTGGCAGATGCAGAATTTTTTTGGAATAGAAATAAGTCTCAAAATTTAGTTAAACAGGTATCTAGGTTGAAGCAAATAAATTATTTTAAAGGTTTGGGAAGTTATTTTGATAAAATACAAAGAGTAAGAAAACTTAGCGGAATAATATCAGATGAACTTTTAATAAGTAAAGAAAAGATAGAAATTGCCTCCTCAATTTGTAAAGTAGATTTGATGTCGGATTTAGTTGGAGAGTTTCCCGAATTACAAGGCGTGATGGGTGGATACTTTGCAAGAGAGCAAGGTTTTGACGAAGAAATAAGTTTAGCTGTTTCAGAGCATTACTTACCAAGTGGCATTGATAGTAAAGTTCCAAAAAAACCATACAGTATAGCTTTATCGTTAAGTGACAAAATAGACTCTTTAGTTGGATTTTTTGGAATTAATCTCAAACCAACTAGTTCAAAAGATCCTTACGCCTTAAGAAGAATGGCAATTAGTTTATTAAGGTTAATAATTGAAAATCAAAAAAAAATAAAATTAAGAGATCTAATAAATTATTCAATAAATTTATACAAAGATCAAAATTACTCTTTTGATTCAAAATTAATAAATGATGAATTGGGAGATTTTATTTTAGATAGATTAAAAAATTATTTGAAAGAAAAAAATATTAGGTCGGATATTATTGAGTGCTCCACTAATTCATACGGAATGGATGATTTACTAAAAATTTTTAATAAATCATTAAATTTGAATAAAAATATTAAAAAAGATTTTGGTCTTGATGTTATTGCAATTTATAAAAGATCTGCAAACATTTTAAATAGCGAAAGTAAATCAAAACTAGAAATTGTAGGTTCTGCCGATCCTGGTCTCTTTAAAAATGATTATGAAAAAAATCTTTATAAAAAAATACATACTATAAGAAAGTATTTTTCAAGTATAGGTAGAGACGAGGATTATGATGAAAGTCTTAAAACACTTTCAAGTGCTAAAATAGAGGTTAATGAGTTTTTTGATAATGTAATAGTTAATGATCAAGAAGAATTAATTAAAAAAAACAGACTAGAACTTTTAAAAATGTTGTGTAAAAGCTTCGATAATTATTTTAACTTTTCTAAAATAGAAGCATAAATGCCAAAATTAGTTTTTAATTTTAAATCTAAAGACACAAAAAAAATAAAAAACCCAAAAAATATTTTAGGAGGCAAAGGTGCAAATTTATCAGAAATGGGAAGGATGGGTTTGCCTGTCCCACCTGGATTTACGATTTCTACTGAAGTCTGTGATTTATTTTATAAAAATAAAATGAAATTAAAACCTAAAATCATAAGTGAAATAAATAAAGAATTAAAAAATATTGAAAAAGATTCTGGTAAAAAATTTGGAGACTTGAAAAATCCTTTATTGTTATCTGTAAGATCTGGCGCAAGAGTTTCCATGCCAGGAATGATGGATACTATTTTAAATCTTGGACTAAATGACAAAACTGTAATTGCTTTGGCAAATAAAACATCAAATATGAGATTTGCAAAAGATAGTTATAGAAGATTTATACAAATGTATGCAAATGTTGTTATGGGAGTTGAAAGTTATAATTTTGAAGAATTAATTGAAAATTATAAACTTACAAAAGGTGTTTTGCTAGACACTGATTTGGATGAAGATGACTGGGATGGATTGATTATAGACTTTAAAAATATTGTAAAAGAAAAAACAAAAAAAAATTTTCCTCAAAATATTAATGATCAATTACTAGGTGCAATTAGTGCAGTCTTTTTGTCATGGGAGAGTAAAAGAGCAAAGGTTTATAGAAAATTAAATCATATCCCTTCAGATTGGGGAACTGCAGTAAATATTCAGTCCATGGTTTTTGGTAATATGGGTGACGATTGTGCGACAGGCGTTGTATTTACACGTAATCCATCCAATGGGATCAAGGAAATTTATGGTGAATATTTAATAAATGCTCAAGGAGAAGATGTTGTTGCAGGAACAAGGACGCCCCAACATATAACTAAGAAAGCTAGAAAAGATGCAAAAGAAAAATTTCTTTCAATGGAAGAGTCTATGCCTGGAGTTTACAAAAATCTAAAAAATATTCTTATAAAACTGGAGAAACATTATAAAGATATGCAGGATGTGGAGTTCACAGTCGAAAATAATAAGTTGTGGATGTTGCAAACTAGATCAGGAAAAAGAACTGCAAAATCATCAGTCAAAATTGCTGTCGATATGGAAAGAGAAAAACTCATCACAAAAAAAGAGGCTGTGCTTAGAGTACAACCAAATTCATTAGATACTTTGCTTCATCCAACTTTAGATGAAACAGCTAATTTAGAAGTTATAGCTAAAGGCCTTCCAGCTTCGCCAGGAGCAGCTAGTGGAAAAGTAGTATTTACTTCTGATGAAGCTGAAAGATTAAATGGAATGATGCAAAATACAATACTAGTAAGAGTAGAAACATCACCTGAAGATATCAATGGAATGCATGCAGCTAAAGGAATTCTTACAGCAAGAGGAGGAATGACCAGTCATGCTGCAGTAGTTGCAAGAGGAATGGGTAGACCTTGTGTATCAGGCTCAAGCGAAATAGAGATAGATTACCAAAATAAAAATTTTAAAACGAAATATAATGAAATTAAAGAAGGTGATTTAATTACCATTGATGGTTCAACTGGTAGAATTATAAAAGGAGAGGTTAAAACTGTCAAACCTGAAATATCTGGAGATTTTTCTAAACTTATGAGTTGGGCCGATAAATTTAGAAAACTAAAAATTAGAACTAATTCTGAAACACCTCTTGATAGTAAAACTGCTAGAGAATTCGGGGCTGAAGGAATAGGTCTTTGTAGAACAGAACATATGTTTTTTGATGAAGAGAGAATTTTATCTGTAAGAGAAATGATATTATCAAAATCAAAAGAAGATAGGGCTAATGCTTTAAAGAAACTTCTTCCTTTTCAAAAAAAGGATTTTATTGATATCTTTAAAATTATGAATGGCCTCCCTGTTACAGTTAGATTATTAGATCCACCACTTCATGAATTTTTACCCAAAAACCAAAAAGAAATTAGCGATGTTGCAAATGCTTTAAATATCAAAAGTTCTGAGTTAGAAGGTAGAATAACGGAACTTCATGAACAAAATCCAATGCTTGGTCATAGGGGTTGTAGATTAGGTATATCATTCCCAGAAATATATGAGATGCAATGCACTGCAATATTTGATGCATTAGTTGAATGTAAAAAACTCAAGATAAAGCCTATTATTCCAGAGATCATGATACCTTTGGTATCAACCGAAGCAGAAATAAAAATAATGAAAGATTTAGTAATTAGAGTCGCAAAAGAAGTTGAAAACAAAACCAAAACAAAACTAAATTTTTTAGTGGGTACAATGATTGAGCTCCCAAGAGCAGCAATCAAAGCAGATGATATATCTAGACATGCGGAATTCTTTAGTTTTGGAACAAATGACTTAACACAAACAACTTTTGGCATTAGCAGAGATGATAGTGGTAAATTTTTGAATGATTATATTGAAAATAAAATTTTTGATATTGATCCATTTGTTTCTATAGACGATGGAGTAGGAGATTTGATTGAAATAGCAACAAAAAAAGGCAGAAAAAATAACAAAAAAATCAAACTCGGTATATGTGGCGAACATGGTGGTGATCCTAAAAGTATAGATTTTTGTGCAAGCGCTGGTTTAGATTATGTATCCTGTTCACCTTATAGAGTACCTATTGCAAGACTGGCTGCTGCTCAAGCTCAATTAAAAAAATAAAATTAAATTTTAGATTTCCAATTTTAAGTCTAATGCATTAATTGAGTGGGTTAAAGATCCTATAGAAATCCTATCTACACCAGTAGAGGAAACATTTTTAACATTCTTTAAGTTAATTCCTCCTGATGCTTCAGTTTCATAAAATTTCCTAGACATTTTGACTGCTTTTTTTAAATTTTTTGAACTCATATTATCAAATAAAATCCTATCAAATTTCAGACCCAACATTCTCTTTAATTGAGATAAATTATCAACCTCAACTGTAATTTTTTTTCTTCCCTTCTTTTTGATGGCTCTTTGAATTAAATTTTCAAAATTTTTTTCAGAACTTATATGGTTATCTTTTATTAAGTATTCGTCACTTAAGTTAAATCTGTGGTTTGTTCCACCACCTAACTTTACAGCATATTTTTGGATCACCCTAAGATTCGGGACCGTTTTTCTTGTGCAGCATATTTTAGTTTTTTTTCTAACTTTTTTTACAAACAAATTTGTTTTCGTTGCTATTCCAGAAATATGAGAAACAAAGTTTAATGCCACTCTCTCACCGGTTAAAATATTTTTTAAGTCACCCTCAATAGTTGCAACTACCTCACCTTTTTTAATTCGAGATCCATCTTTTTTCTTATTTTTAAAATTTATTTTTTTATCTACTAATTTGAAAGTTTCTTTAGCAAAATCTATCCCACCTAAAATTCCCTTTTGGTTACATATCATTTTAACTTTTTTTTTAATATTTTTATCAATAAGTTCCGAGGTAATATCACCTGAAGGATATAAATCCTCATTCAAAGCTAATTTACATAATGATTTTATAAAATTTTTACTTAATTGAATTTTAGACACAGATTTTATCTGCCTATTTCTGCCATTCTCTCTACAGATTTTCTTGCTTTTTCGATTATCTCATTGTCCATTATTAATTCATTAGTCTCATTTTCTAAACAATCTAATATTTTAGGCAAAGTTATTCTTTTCATATGAGGACAAAGATTACATGGTCTAATAAATTCAACATTTGGATTATCAATTTGTACATTATCACTCATTGAGCATTCCGTAACCATCATGACTTTTTCTGGTTGATTATCTCTTACATATTTAATCATCCCACTTGTAGAACCTGCAAAATCAGATGCATGTATAACATCGGGAGGACATTCAGGATGGGCTATTATTTTTATGCCTGGATTAGCTTTTCTAATGTCATTAATTTCTTCATCATTGAATTGTTCGTGCACTTCACAAGTTCCTTTCCAAGAAATAATTTCTATATCCGTTTGTGATGCTACATATTTAGCTAAAAAATCATCAGGTAAAAATATTACTTTTTTTACACCTAACGACTCGACGATTTTTACTGCGTTTGCAGATGTACAACAAATATCTGTTTCTGCTTTTACATCAGCAGAAGTATTTACATAAGAAACTACAGGTACGCCTGGATATTGTTTTTTAAGATTTCTCACATCATCACCTGTTATTGATGAAGATAATGAGCACCCCGCATTCATATCTGGCAATAAAACTTTTTTTTCAGGACTCATCAATTTTGCTGTCTCAGCCATAAAATGAACACCACACATTACAATAATATCTGCTTTCGTTTTTGCAGCTTTAACGGCCAATGCTAAAGAGTCTGCTGAAAAATCAGAGATACCATGATAAATTTCTGGTGTTTGATAATTGTGAGCAAGAATTACAGCGTTCTTTTCTTTTTTTAACTTGTTAATTTTATAAATGTAAGGAGCATGAACAGACCATTCAACTTCTGGGATTTTACTTGATACTTTGTTATAAATTGAGCTTGTTGCTTTTTTTATTTCATTTGTAAATTCCATATTAAAAACTTATCAACTTGAAATAGAATTGTCATTCATTTAATCTGCCGCATGTTTGCGGCTATGCTGAAATTGGTAGACAGGCACGGTTGAGGGCCGTGTGAGCTATGCTCATGAGAGTTCAAATCTCTCTAGCCGCACCAAAATTTGAATATTCCCTTAAATTTATATGGATTAAATAATAAATAATAATTATTATTTTTGTAATTTTAAATAAGAGAATATTTCTGTAAAATTCTGTAATCTTTTAAAAAATTTTCAAAATAATCTCTTTTTAACCTGTATAAATCTCTCTTTTTGAAATTTTTATTAAAAAATTCTTCAACTTTCTTGATATTTGAAATATTCAATTTTTTTAAAAGTAATTTTATATCATTAAATTTTATCAAGTTGTCAAAATCAGCTACAATAATTTTACCTTTTTTTATTTCTTCCATATAGTTTTTGACAATAAAAGAATTTAATTCTAAACATTTGTTTATATATTTTTTAATTTCATTATTACTCCTATTATAATTTAAAGTATTTATATTATCTAGATTAAAAAATTTCCTATTATAACCAAACTCCTCATGACCTAATAATTTTAATTCATCAGAAAATTTATTGTTTAAATTATGTAATTTTAAAAATCTTTTGTGCACTTTTGATAGTGAGATCGACGTATCTATAGGATTTCTTAGGATTAAAATAATCTTTGAATTGGGAAATTTAGATAGAATATATTTTATTCTAAAAATATTATTATTATTTTTTGATAAATATTTATTTTTTTTATTAATATAAATTATTTTTTTTATAAAAAATTCTAATGTTTTATCTATATTTCCTAAATAATCTTTATCTATATATTGCCAATATCCTTTGTCTGAATAATTAGGCAAATAATTTTTCCAAATTAATTCTTCAAATGAATCAGGGCTAAATTTATCTATTAATAAATTATCCCCATGCAATCTATGAATTTTTCTTTTATTACCATAAAAAATGCCACTAAAATATTTCCAAAATATTGGAATTGTATAAAATGGTAAGTCCTTATACTTGAATGAAGAAAATTCATTACTAGAGTTAATAAGATGAGTAAAAAATGTGGTTCCGCTCCTTGGCATTCCACAGACAAATATGTTTTGATCTATTTTCAATTTGTTTATACCAAATATGAAATTCTCGACTTCTGAAAATAATTTAAAAATATTCTTATGATTTTCTTGTAATTTAAGATAATTTAATACAATTGACATGATAGACAAAATATTAAAGTTTTGTTTCTTTGTAACTATATTATTAATTATATTTTTACTTGGTTTTTTATCAAGTAATTTAAAATTCAAAAATATATATTCACATTTAACTTACTCTATTGATTTAATAGAGAATTATTTTGATTTTAGTTTAAAAAAAAAATTTGGTGATAGGGATGATAGGGTGGCTATTAATAACTCTGAAAATACCTCAGATAATAATTTTGATTTGTATGATAAGCCTAATGAAAAGTTTGAGGGTTATTTATTAATTAAACATGATCACACGGTTCCAGTATTACTAGAATCTCCAGATAAAATGGTTTGGACATGGGATCTTTCAAGTTTTAGAAATTCATCTAAATTGCTTCCGTTACACATGTTTTCAAATGGAGATTTGATTTTAGGTAATTATGAGAATAAGGGTATTTATAGAATTAATAAAAATGGACAAATTTTATGGAAAAGAAATAAAATAAATCATCATTGGGTAGATATTTCTAATGGAAAAATTTTTATTCCATCAAGAAAATTTGTTAATCTTCCAGGAGACTTAAATAATAATTTACTTTCGAAAAGCTTTTTAAAAAATTGTAAAACTAAAAACTCTATTTTTGATACTATTTTAATTTTAAATGAAATTAATGGTAAAATAATAGACGAAATAGATTTAATGGAAAAAATATTATTAGATAGGAATATAAATATCATATTTAATACAGTTTATAAATTTGACCCAGCTATTTGTAACGATCCACTTCACTTAAATGATATACAAGTTGTTGATAAAGATGACTTAAAATTAATTAATAATTTAATACCTAATATTTCAGAAAATGATTTAATTTTATCATTTAGATCAATAAATACTATTATTTTTTATGATTATAAAAAATCTATTGTAAAAAATATTATTTATAATTTATTTGATAAACAACATTCACCTAGAATTCATACAGATGGTTTTTTATATGTTTTTGATAATAATCCAAATGGCAAAAGTTCTAAAATATTAAAAATAAATTTAAAAAATAATTCAATAGACTCATTTTTCCAGTCTGATACATTTAAGTCTGATGTGAGAGGCAGAATTCAATTCTTTAAAAACCAATTGTTTGTACAAAGTTCATCTCAGGGTGAAGTTTTCAAAATTATATGTAAAAGTAAATTTTTTGAACTATGCGAACAACAATATGTTTATTCTTCTAATTTTTCATTTTTTTACCCGTCAAACTTGTATGATTCATCGAAAACATTTAAAAAAGACCAAATATATTTAGCTGATTTTTATGATAAGAATTACATTAATTTTTTGGATTAAAATTTTAATCATAATTTTATTATATAACATATGCATACACCAAAATTTGTATGCTTATGCTGGTTTGGGTCCTTTAATTCCTATTATAGCAAATGTTATTGTTTATATATTCTTGTTTGTTGTGGCAGTTCTTGGAGTAATTATTTACCCCATCAAGCTTTTTTTAAATAAATTCAAAAAAAAAAATAAAAATACAGACAACAAAAGTTCAAAAAAATAATTTATTTATAGGGGCGTTCTGTTGCCAGGTGCCCCAGACCCCGTAACTTAATTAATAAATTAATTAAGCTGCAAGTGCGTAACTTTCGTTAGCATTTATAATTTAGTCCTTTGCGGTGGAACAATACCGAACGAAAGAACAACTTTTAGTCATCCGTCGATCCTAATTCACCCCCATAAGTTGTAATTGGTGGAGGTGGTGGGTACTGCCCCCACGTCCGTAATGGTTATTACGAAATTCGTTTATCGTCATAGTTGGAAAACCAACATTATTAATATAAAACCAATTTTAACAGATTCAATAAATTATTCATGAAGTTAACTAAAGAACAAATAAAAGAAATAAAAGAGCAACAATCGCAACAAAATTCAACAAAAAGAGTTACAGCTCCAGAACTTGAAAAAATACTTTATGATGTAATTCCTATATTAGATCATGGTTTTATAAGGGTAGTTGACTATATGGGGGATGATACTTCCATAGTTCAGTCTGCAAGAGTTTCATATGGAAAAGGCACTAAAAAAGTTTCTACAGACTCAGGATTAATAAAATATTTAATGAGACATTGGCATAGTACGCCATTTGAAATGTGTGAAATAAAATATCATGTGAAGTTACCAATATTCATTGCAAGACAATGGATTAGACATCGAACTGCAAATGTAAATGAGTACTCGGCCAGATATTCTATTTTGGATAAAGAATTTTATTTACCTGATCCAAAACATCTTGCCGCTCAATCACAAAGCAATAGACAGGGTAGAGGTAATATTTTAGATGGAGAAAGGGCAAAAAAAATTTTAGATTTACTTAAAGGAGATGCTGAGCAAACTTACAATAATTATGAGACTATGCTCAATGAAAGATATGACGGGACAACTATTGATGAAAATTCTGTTGGTTTGGCAAGAGAGCTTGCTAGAATGAATTTAACTTTAAATACCTACACCCAATGGTACTGGAAAACAGATTTACTAAATTTGATGAATTTCTTGAGATTAAGAGCAGATCATCATGCTCAATTTGAGATTAGAGCTTACGCTGATGCTATGCTCGATACTTTAAAAAAATGGGTCCCAATAACTTATGAAGCTTTCATGGATTACAGGGTTGGTGGCACAGAAGTTTCTTCAAAAGGTAAAAATATAATTCAAAAACTTATAAAGGGTCAAAATATTTCATTAGATAATTCGGGTTTATCAAAAAGAGAATGGAATGAGCTTATGGACGCTTTCGATCTCAAAGATAAGTTAGTCTAAATCATCCAATTTTTTAACAATCCCATAGTTATTTCCTTGAGTTTCATAATAACCGACTAAATGCTTCTCAATTACAAGCTTTGGAGAAGTGTTTGTGGCACATGATAAAGCTAATCTTATACCATTGATGTTTCCAATAGTATTTGAAAGATATTTTTTACATACATTATTAATCTTTATAGAATTGAAATGTTTAAGTCTTTTAAGTGCATTCTTTTTTGTAAATCCACTGTCTTTCAAATTTCCAGTTTCATCAAACTCAAATCCATGATCTCCCTGCATAATCACTATTGCTTCGGGATCATTTTGATTAATATATTTCATGAATTCTTCTATTTTTTTTAAACTACATAAGTAACTCTCTTTGTATCCCAAAAAATTATTATCAACATGTGAATCGTCTATTCTTTCAGAACAATCATTGCTAAAAACATAGGGCCAGTGAGGAGCCATGTGATGAATAAAATAGAAATAATTGTTTTTTTTAGAAATATCAGATTTTTTTATGGAGTTTAAAAATTTACCAATTCCATCGTTGGTTTTGTATTCCCACTGAAAGTATTTTTCTTCCTTATAAAAAATTTTCTTAAAATTAAAAATTATTGGTTTAATAAATGTTAAACTTAAAAAATAATCATAAACATAATTATTATTTGGATTAAGCTCGTAGTAAATTTCTAAATTATTTTCTTTGGTTTCATCATTATAGCTTAAGCAAAAAGTTTTATCATATCTAATACACTCTGCCCAAGGGGTTCCTACCCATTTAAATTTATAATTTATTGAACTTAGAGTTTTTAATAAAAGAGGATAATTTTCAGAGTTTTTATCAAGAAGGTTTGAGGGAAAAAAATTTGATCTATCTTTATATTTTGGCGAATTTGGCAAAACCACAGGGTTAAGATTAAAAATAGAGCTAAAGCTTAAATAGGATGTAGTAAATACAGATTTAGACCTTTTTATGTAGGTTAGCTGCAATTCAGATAACTTTTTATAGGTTTCATTTAGGTTAAAATTTAACTCTTTGTTTTGTAAATTAAATTCTTCCAAAGACGTCATTCCATCAAATAAAATCAAATAAATATTTTTATTTTTGTTTTTTTTAATTCCATCAATTTCTTCTTCTGTAAAGTAAGAATTAATATATTTTTTACTTTCTGATGAATTTGATAATAAGCTTTGATTTTTGTATTTATAATTTTGAAAAATTTCTATGAAAGATACCAACAGTATAAAAACAAAATAAAAAATTATATAAAATTTTAAGAACTTTAGTAGTGTAGATTGATTTCTCAATATAAATATAAAAAAAGTTCCTAATATTATTATTAAAAAAGATAATTCTCCATCGTAAGGTATTTTTATTTCACTTAATAAGTGTTTTATTGAACTAAATTTAAAGAATAGATATTGTGTACAGAAATAAAGGACAAGCAAATCATTAATATTTTTAAAAAATTTTTTAAGAATTACTAAAACAATTAATAATAAAAAAAAACTTATGAGGAAAATACTTGTGGTATCCTTTAAAATTACGTAGTCAATTTGGGCTAAATTTTTACTTATAAACTCTATATATGGAATACTAACCCCAATAATTGAAAAAAAAAAAATATTTGTTAATTTTTTAATAGAAGATTTCATTTTTCAATTTATCTACATTCATTTTTTGTGGAATTTTAATATAATTTACAAGATTGTCGATTTCTTCTTTTTTAAAAATAATTGTTACTTTAGGTCTCATTTGTTTTTCAAAAGATTCATTTCCTAAAAATATTTTTGCTTTATTATTTTTTTTTTCAGAAGTTTCTATGATTAAAGGTCTTTTTTCTTTTAGATAAAAAAACTCAAACATTATTCCCGACCAATCAGTAATTAAGTTTTTATAGGGATATAAGTTTAAATTTGAAGATTCATCTAATTTTAAATTTTTTTCTTTTATTAAATTTAAATTAAACTCTTTTTTTTTCACCGACATAGGGTGTGGTCTAAAAACATAACTTATATTATTTTTTATTAATTTATTGACCAATTTAAAAAGAAATTCGTCATTGTAAAAATTTGTATTCCACGTTGGGGCAATAAGAACATCATAGTTGACTGAGGTATTTATATAGATATTTTTTAGATAATTACATTTAGATTTAAAAATTTTTATTTTTTTTTTTAATTCTCTATTAATTTTTTTTATATCTTGAGTTTGAAATTTATTGATACAGTTTACAACATCAAAGTTTTTAAAAGCATTTTCATCATATGCATTTATTAGACCAACGGGTGAATGTTGAAGATAAATATACTTTGTGTTTTTAAAAAAAGACTTTTTACATATATTGTAACCTATTCCAGGGGTTGACGTATAAAAAAACTTGATTCTAATTATATAAAAAAAAAGCTCTAAAAAAAAATTTGTATTAAAAAAATAATAATTTTTGCTATCCACATCAATCTTATTGAATGATACAATTATTGTGTTTTCGTTATTAACGTAATTTTTTATATAATTATATATATAATTATTTTCACAAAAAAAAATTCTTTTGTATTCTTTTTCGATTTTTTTATAATGAATAATTTTTAATATATCTTGCGAAATTTTTCTTATCTTTTCCTTTATCGAACTCATACCATGGACCATTGTATTTCAAAATTTTTACATCAAACTTGTTATTAATTAGTTTATTTATTAATTTAGTTCCATCTAGTTTATTGAGTTTTTTTATTTTAATAAATTTAACTATCTTTTTTTTCAAATTTTTAGGTATAAATATTAATCCCATGTATTGATACTTTACATCAGAAATATTAGATATCTTTCCCCCAATTTCAGTAACATAGTTTCTCTTCGTTGCCAAATTTTCAGCATCTTCTAAAATATTTTCCTTGCGATAATTCCAAACTATATTCCATTTTAAAAGAACCGGTAACAAAATTTTATCACCCTTTTTTTTATTTATTAATTTTAATAGACTTTTTTTATAGTAAATATCTGAGTAAGAAATAAGAAGATCGTTATGTTTGGGAGTACTTAATAAAGCCAAATAAATAGAATAAGATATATTTGATGTTTTATAATTATTATTTTTTATAAATTTTATTTCTAAATGTTTTAAATTTTTAAAATGCTTCTCAATATATTCTCCATTATGACCAGTTACAATATTTATATTTTTAATATTTGATTTAACTGCATTTTCAACAAGATTCATTATCAAACTTTTTTTATATACTTTAAGTAAACATTTATGCTTTAATTTAGCCTTTGATAATCTGGTACCCATTCCAGCAGCTAAAAAAACAATGTCCATTTTTTACTTTAAAAATGATTTTAGAATAATATTAATTTTATTCTGATCTTTATTAAATCTTTCTGGATGAAACATTGATAAAATTATTTTATATTTGTTTGAAATAGCAAGTTCTATAGATTTGTCATTGTGAAAAAAAACTTCATTAAATATTTTTGGTAGTCTTTTTATCGAAAAATTGTGAAATGAATTAACATTTAATTTCATCTTTGAGTTTGAAATAATATGATGCTTATTTACATGATTTTTAACTTTAAATAACTTTGACTTGTAAACTTTTTTGGCTATTAACTGATAACCTCGACAAATACAAATAATAGGAACCTTTTTCAAAAATTTCCTAAATACTTTAATTTCAAAATTATCTCTTTTTAAATCAGTATTATTTTTTGAAATATCGTATATATCTCCACCACCAGATATAAATATACATTTAGGTTTTAAACTTTGAATAAGTTGTAAGTTAGTTTCATTTATAATTAGTACATTATAATTTAGTTTTTTTAGAAAATTTATCCAATTTTGATCAATTTCAATTCTTTCATAATTGTATTTAGATATTGAGAATTTGGGAGTTACACACACTAAATTTTTCATATTATTTTTATTTTTTTTCTCATACAATCTATCTCAACTATATTATTGTTTTTAAAATTATCTATTAAATTACCCATTCCTATAATTGCAGGCACATTTAATTCTTCACATCTAATAGCCATATGTGAATTTGGTCCACCATATTTTGTAATTAAACCTGAAATTTTGTAAGAAAAAAGAAAATCGTAACCTGGATCAGCATTTTCTATAACAACTATTTTATTAGTTAATTTAGAAACTATATTTAAGTTCCTTTTTTTTTCTAAACAAATAATAGATGAAACAATTTTCTTATTTGTAATATAATTTGGCTTACTTCGTTGTTCTTCAAAAAAATATATATCTTTGTAACTATTTATTGTATCTGGCAGTTTAATTAAAGATAATTTTTTATAATTAAGTAAATTCAAATTTATATTATTCAAAATTATTTTTCTAAACTTTGTTAAACTTAAATCTGAATTTGCATTTAGTATAATGTTATAATCTAGATACTTAATTTTTTTTTCGTTTATTTTAATTTTTTTGAAAAATTTTTTTAAATTTGAAAAAATATAATCAATTGATCTAGAGAACTCTAATTTAAATTCCTCTCTTAAAGCGATAGTCAATTTAATATATTGTATCAATTCTTCAGCCTTTAAAATTTTTCCTATTTTAAGCTCTATCTTTTTCTTAAGTTTTTCTGATAATATAAAATTAGTCTCTTTCTTCAAAACTTTTAAATTTTTAAAATCAAAATAATTTTTAAAGTTTTCTTTATAATTTTTGCTATCTATATCATAAGTTGATGGTCGTAAATGCCCATAACTTTCCAAGAAGTTTTTTTTTGATATTTTGTTAATACTTAAATAATAAAGATTTTTATTAATTTCTTTAGAAACAGTCGATATATTTGAAAAAAAAATATCTCTAATTTCTCTATTCATATATCCTTTTATTAACCAACTCTCCAAAATAGATTTTGAAATAAAAGCTTTTCTAGCCATTGATGCAAAAGGTAAAATACCATTTTTTTTACAATTATAGGTATGTAAAAAAATTTTTTGTAAATTTGAAATATTTTTACTCTCAATCTCAAAAATTTTTTTATTTAAATCCTCAATTTCAAGCTTCTCATTTTCAATTTTTCTTAAGTTAAGATTTTCAATGGTAATCTTTTTTAAATAAAAGTAAAATTTCTCTTTTTCCTGCTTACTTAAAAATGATAATTTTTTTTTAGAAAAAAAATTGAAAAAAGTAGGGATTGTGAAAAATTCAACTTTATCATGATAATAATTATTTTTTCGCAAAAAATTTATAAAGTAATTAATTATTTTTTTAGAAATATGCTTATCTAATTTTGATGGTAAAAAGGAATTAAAGTCTACTCTTACATCTATATATGGAGACCCGCCTAAATTATACATTAATGGATATGGTCTAACATCTTTATAGCCAAACATTTTTCTTTGTTTTGACCAATTATCATCTGTTACCAAACTTTTATATAAAGATATTGCAAGAGGGTATGGTTTGACTCCTATTATTTCTGCAGGGTTCCAATCTGCCATGTTGCTAAGCATATTTTTTTTACCAAATAAGCCAGGTTGTTCCTTAAAAATATTAATTATCTTTTTTTCAATATTTTCCATTTCTTTGTTTAGTTCTATCGTTTTTATTTTTTTTAAAAGCTTTCTGCATTGAAATAAGAAAAAAAATTTTCCTTTTCTGGCAAACTCAATGTCTAGCCTTTCATTTTTGAAAATTTTTTCTAAGTAAGAAATAATTTTTACTAATTCTCTAAATTTTCTAGGAACATATCTCAATGATCTATGTATATAAAAGGTCTTCATAGTAGGATTGTATTTTCCAGAAGTTATAAGATTGGTTTTTTTTGAATTATCCAAATTTATTACTATATATGGGGCGTTATCATTAAGACATCTTGTAAATATTACACCTGATGAATCTGGTTTTTTAATAAATGTTTGGACTATAAATTGATCATTACTTTTAATTTTATCGCAAACAAAATTAATAGCCTTAGATAGTTCTCTAGAATTTAATTTTGACAGACATGAAGAATATTTTCCTGCATTTGTTTTATTTTCAACATCCTCGTCATTCGCGCATGATCTGATTATTACATCTTTATCAAAAAAGTTTAATATTTTGTTTAAAATTTTTATTCTACTTTTAAGATAGATTTTTTTCTTAAAAATTAAAAGCTTTGGAATAATTAGGTTATTAGGTAATTTTTTATTTTTTAAATAAAGTAATGTTGTGCCTTTATTTAATTTCATTATTTTTATGATTGTCCTTATCTTTATGCTTTGAAAAAAATCTTAAAAAAAATTTTTTTATTTTATAATAAAACATAGACAAAAACGCAAAAACACCTGCTAAAAATGATAAAATAATACTTCCTGTATAAGGATCTAAATAAGCATAAGCATTAACAGTTGAAAAAAAATAAAGTATAATAATTACTTTAAAGAAATTAAACATTTTCAATGTATATTTCAATTTTTAAAAAAAATATAGATTTTAAATTTTATATTTTTCATTAATTTTTTTCGCTAAATTTATAAATATTTTTGATGCCTTGTCTTCTGGTAAAGATTGTACAATCGGTTTGCCCAGATCTCCATATTTACCGATATTTGGATAAATAGGAATTTCTCCTAAAAATTCTTTATTAAATTCTTCGGCAGCTTTTTTTACTCCTCCTTCACCAAATATAGAATATTTTTTTCCATCGTCACCTATAAAATGACACATGTTATCAACCAAACCTATAATTTTAACTTTTAGTTTATCAAACATTTTAATTCCCCTTTTCACATCTTGAAGAGCAATTTCTTGTGGAGTAGATATGATTATTACTCCATCCACATTTATTTCTTGTGCAAATGTTAATTGTGTATCACCAGTTCCTGGTGGCATATCAACAATTAAAAAATCTAAATTTTCCCACAAAACTTTTTGTGTAAAAGTTTTTATGGCAGAAATTACCATTGGACCCCTCCAAATCATTGGTGTTTGCTCTTCTGTTAAAAATCCTATGGACATACATTGAATTCCATATTTTAAAATTGGCTTTAATTTTTGCCCATCGCTTTCAGGCTTTTCATTTATTGAAAATAATTTTGGCAATGATGGTCCATATATATCGGCGTCTAGCAAACCAATATTTAAGTCCATTTTTTTTAGTGCCAAAGCTAGATTCGAGGCAAAAGTAGACTTTCCAACACCTCCTTTGGCACTCGAAATTGCAATTGTAAACTTTGTTCCAATAATTGGGTTTCTTCTAAAGGTTTTTGGCTCAGTTTTAGCTTTCATTGTGTCACTTAAACCTACTTTTTTATTGCTCATAATTTACCATTACCTTGTTTTTAATAATAAAGACACTATATAGATTGGCTTGTTATGAGTGATTTTAAAAATCAAAGTCCTTGGGGGTCACCTCCAGGAGGAGGTGGAAACGGTAATGGTGGATTTAGAAAAGGTCCTACCCCCCCGAATATTGATGAAGTAATAAGTAAACTGCAATCAATCATTAATAGATTTTTAGGTGGCGGAAAAGGTGGAGCCAAACCTATAATAATTGGTCTTATAATTCTTTTAGTTGTTTGGACTTTAAGTGGACTTTATAGAGTATTACCTGATGAACAAGGAGTTGTATTAAGATTTGGGAAGTTTGTTAAAACCACACAACCCGGATTAAATTATCATCTTCCTTTCCCAGTTGAAAGTGTTCTAACCCCAAAAGTTACTAAAGTTAATCGAATGGATATTGGATTTAGGTCAGAAAGAGACAGTGGATTTTCTTCAGGTGGAGTTGCAGATGTTCCAGAAGAAAGTTTAATGTTAACTGGTGACGAAAACATAGTTAACATAGATTTTTCAGTATTTTGGGTAATCAAAGACGCGGGTAATTTTTTATTTAAAATTCAAGATCCCGAAGGAACAGTTAAAGCAGCTGCGGAAACAGCAATGAGAGAAGTTATTGCACGATCTGATATTCAACCAATTTTAACTGAAGGTAGATCGGTAATAGAAGCTGATACCCAAGAAATAATTCAAAAAATTTTAGATGAATACACAAGTGGAATTCAAATTACACAAGTTCAAACTCAAAAAGCGGATCCACCAGATCAAGTTATTGATGCATTTAGAGATGTTCAGGCAGCTAGAGCAGATATGGAAAGATCTAAAAATGAAGCAGAGGCATATGCTAACGATGTAATTCCAAGAGCACGTGGAGAAGCAGCAAAAATTCTCCAAGCTGCAGAAGCTTATAAAAAAGAAGTTGTTGCTAAGGCAGAAGGAGAAGCAAGTAGATTTTTATCAATTTATAATGAGTACGCAAAAGCCAAAAAAGTAACTCAAGAAAGAATGTATCTTGAGACAATGGAAGAAGTATTAGCTGATATTAACAAAATAATAATCGACAAAAATTCTGGTGAAGGAGTAGTTCCATACTTACCTTTGCAAGAGTTAAAGACAGGAACTAATTAAAGTGAAAGCTGGAAAATTTTTATTACCAATAATAATTCTTATTGCGGCGACAATATACTTTTCAGTCTTTATTGTAAAAGAAGTAAATCAAGCAATAGTTTTGCAGTTTGGTGATCCTAAAAGAATTATATCAAACCCTGGAATTAATTTCAAAATTCCATTTATACAAAATGTTGTATTTTTAGATAAAAGAATATTAAATTTAGATACTCCACCCGAAGAAGTAATTGCTTCAGATCAAAAAAGATTAATTGTTGATGCATTTGCAAGATTTCAAATAATTGATCCTCTTAAATTTTATATATCTGTTGGTAATGAAAGAGTTGCAAGATCAAGATTAGCAACTATTATAAATTCTAGAATAAGAAATGTACTTGGTCAACAAGAACTACAAACTCTTTTATCGGAAGATAGAACAAAACAAATGTCTTTAATTCAAGAAGGCGTAAATAATGAAGCAGAAAATTTTGGTATTAGTATTGTTGATGTAAGAATTAAAAGAGCAGACCTTCCTCAAGCGAACAGTGATGCAATTTTTAGAAGAATGCAAACTGAAAGGGAAAGAGAGGCAAAAGAATTTAGGGCAAAAGGTGCAGAGATGGCAGTAACAATTACCTCAACTGCTGACAAAGAAGTTACCGTTATACTTGCAGACGCACAAAAAAAATCAGAGATAATGAAAGGTCAAGGGGATGGGCAAAAAAACAAAATCTTTGCTGATGCTTTCGGACAAGATCCTGAGTTTTTTGCTTTTTATAGAGCCATGCAGGCATATCAAAAAGCACTAATTGGTGGTGAAACTTCAATGATACTTTCACCTGACAGTGAATTTTTTAAATTTTTTGGAAATATAAATCAAAAAGTAGATTAATTTTAATGAGAGAATTGATCATCGCATTTGGTCTATTCCTTTTTATTGAAGGTATTCTTTACGCCATATTTCCATCAAAAATGAAAAATATTATTATGAAATTAAAAGATGCTACTGATAATCAGTTAAGAACTGGCGGATTAACATTCGCCGTGATAGGTTTTTTTATTATTTGGTACTTAAAAAGATGAGATTAATAAAAATTTTATTATTAATATTATTTTCAATTAATATTCAAAATACAAGCAAAGCAGAAAATATGCCTGCTTCTTTTGCAGATCTAGCTGAAAAATTAATGCCATCAGTAGTAAATATTTCTACCACAACAACTATAACCTCAAGGTCTAATCCATTTCCATTTGAATTTCCTCCAGGTTCTCCTTTTGAAGACATGTTCAAAGATTATGGAACTCCTCAAAAGAGACAGACAAGTGCACTTGGATCAGGGTTTATTATAGATGAAAAAGGAGTTGTTATTACAAACAACCATGTAATCCAAGGTGCGGAAGATGTGTTTGTAAGAGTTAATGGTGAGAAAAATCTAAGAGCCAAAGTAATTGGTGCTGATCCAGGTATGGATTTGGCTGTTCTTCAAATTGAGTCAGATCAAAAATTTACCCCAGTCAAGTTTGGAGATTCTGATACTGCAAGAATAGGTGATTGGGTCATTGCAATTGGAAATCCATTCGGATTAGGTGGAACGGTTACTGCAGGAATAGTTTCAGCTAGAAATAGAAGTATTGGTCTTTCAAGATACGAAGATTATATTCAAACAGACGCATCAATTAATCAAGGTAATTCAGGAGGCCCATTGTTTAACATGGATGGTGATGTGGTCGGAATTAATACTGCAATATTAGGTCAATCAGGTTCAATTGGAATTGGTTTTGCAATTCCTTCTAATAGTGCACAAAAAGTAATTAATCAATTAATTGAATTTGGTGAAACTAAAAGAGGATGGCTAGGAGTAAGAATCCAAACTGTAACAAAAGACATTGCTGATGTTGAAAAATTAGATGAACCAAGAGGAGCACTTGTTGCTAGTGTAGCTGAAAATAGTCCATCAGATAAGGGAGGTATTAAAGCTGGAGATATAATTTTAGAATTTGATGGTAAAAAAATTAATGAAATGAGTGAACTTCCAAGAATAGTTGCAGAAACTGAAGTTGGAAAAAAAGTAAAACTCAAAGTATGGAGAAATAAACGAGAGATTACAAAAGAAATCATACTTGGAAGGCTAGAAACATCGGAGGACTTTAAATCTCAAGGTTTAGTAACAGAAAAACCTAAAGAGGATAATATAGAGGGTTTGAAGATAAAGGTGAGGTTGTTGACTAAAGATGATATTAAAGACAGAAATTTGCCAAAAAATACTACAGGGTTGGTTATTACTGAAATTGATAGAGATAGCCCAATTAATTATCTTCAAGTAAACAATATTATTGTTGAGGCACAAAAGAAAAAAATTAATACTATTGGAGATCTTGATAATATTGTTAAACTAGCTTTAAGAGGAGCTGATAAGAGTCTTCTTATTGCAATTTATAATAATAATAATCAAAGAAGATACATTGGTGTTAAATTAAATTAATGGACCTAAAGTCCAAAATAATTCTTATTTCAGGACCGACAGCATCTGGAAAATCAAAATTTGCTATTCAGCTTGCAAAAAAAATTAATGGTGAAGTAATTAATGCAGATAGTATGCAGATTTATAAAGAGCTTAAAATTCTTACAGCAAGACCAAAGCTAAAAGATATAAAAATTGTAAAACATCATTTATATGGATTTAAAAGTGTTAAAGATAATTATTCAACTGGCAATTGGTTAAGAGATGCTAAATCAAAAATTAAAAATATAAAAAAAAAGAATAAAATTCCAATTCTTGTTGGTGGCACTGGTTTGTATTTTAAGGCACTAATTGAAGGTATAGTCAAAATTCCTAAAATTCCTTTAAATTTTAGAAACAGAGTAAGAAAAAAACAATCAAAAATAGGTCAAAATAAATTTTATTCTGAACTTACTAAGCTTGACCCTCTTTGTAAAAATAAAATTGATAAAAATGATACTCAGAGATCTATGAGAGCATATGAAGTAAAAAAATTTACAAATAAGTCTTTGTTCGATTGGTATAGTGAAACATACTCTGATTTTACCCATGATAGCTTTATTAAGTTATATGTCGATTATCCCAGAGAAAAGTTGTTAGAAAAAATTTCTCTAAGAGTAAATGAAATGTTAAGAGATGGAGCAATAAATGAGGTAAAAAAGTTTTATAAATTAAGAATTAGGAAAGATTTATCCTCTCAAAAAGTTATAGGTTTAAATGAGATAAAAGAATTTTTGGATAAAAGATTAGATCTTAATGTATTAAAAGAAAAAATATCAATAAAAACAAGGCAATATGCCAAGAGGCAGTCTACTTGGGCAAGGGGACAAATGTCAGATTGGCAAAAAATAAAATTTAATAGACTAAAATCATTTTTAAAAAAATTTGATAAATCGGCATAGTTAGCTTGACCTTTTAGCACAACTTCAGCTAGATTGTCTGGATGTCAAAATTATATTCCGGAGCTGAAATCGTATTTAAGTGTATGGAAGATCAAAATGTTGAACATATTTTTGGTTATCCAGGTGGTGCTGTCCTTCCGATTTATGACGAGTTACAAAATTTTAAATCAATCAAGCATGTTTTAGTAAGACATGAGCAAGGCGCGGGTCATGCAGCCGAGGGATATGCTAGATCATCAGGCAAACCAGGAGTTATTTTAGTAACTTCAGGACCAGGCGCAACAAACGTTGTTACGGCTTTAACCGACGCATACATGGATTCGATTCCACTAGTTTGCATCTCAGGACAAGTACCAACTCATTTAATTGGCACTGATGCTTTTCAAGAATGTGATACAACTGGAATAACTAGACCTTGTACAAAACATAACTGGCTAGTCAAAGATGTAGATGATTTAGCAGAAACAATACATAAAGCTTTTGAAGTAGCAACAACGGGTAGACCAGGACCGGTTTTAGTAGATATACCAAAAGACATACAATTTCAAAAAGCAAAATACAAAAAACCAAAAAAAGGAAAAAAAATAAATGGTAAATCTCATAATCATTTTAGTCAAAGAAGTATTGATGAATTGATTAATTTAATGAGCAAATCATCAAAGCCTATTTTTTATACTGGCGGTGGAGTTATTAATTCTGGACCTAGAGCAAGTGAACTTTTAAGAGAACTTGTTTATACTACAGGTTTTCCAATTACATCAACTTTGCAGGGATTGGGTTCTTTCCCAGGTGATGATAGTCAGTTTTTAGGAATGTTAGGTATGCACGGAACTTATGAAGCAAATAATGCAATGCATGACTGTGATTTGATGATTAATATAGGGGCAAGATTTGACGATAGAATAACCGGGAAAATAGATGAATTTTCACCAAAGTCAAAGAAGGTTCATATAGATATAGATCCATCATCTATTAATAAAAATGTTAAAGTAGATTTAGCAATAGTTGGAGATGTAAAAAATGTAATTTCGTCTACTTTAAAAAGTCTAAAACAAAAAAAATCAAAATTCTTAAAATCAAATAAACAAAAAACTTCTAAATGGTGGGAAAAAATCCAAAAATGGAGATCAGTTAGATCTTTAGATTATATTGGAAGTGAGGAAACAATAAAACCACAATATGCAATTGAAAGATTGTACGAATTAACAAAAGATAAAGATTCTTATATTACAACTGAGGTTGGACAACATCAGATGTGGGCAGCACAACACTATAAATTTAATAAACCAAATCGTTGGATGACATCTGGTGGTTTAGGTACAATGGGATACGGTCTACCTGCTGCAGTTGGTGTACAAGTTGCACATCCAAAAAAATTAGTTATTGATATTGCTGGAGAAGCATCGGTATTAATGACGCTTCAAGAAATGTCAACAGCTGTGCAATATAATCTTCCAATTAAAATATTTATATTAAACAATGAATACATGGGGATGGTTAGACAATGGCAAGAACTTTTACATGATAAAAATTATTCTGAAAGTTATACGGCCGCCCTTCCAGATTTTGTGAAATTAGCAGAAGCATATAATTGTGTTGGTATAAGAGCAAAAACACCAGAAGAGCTAGATGATAGAATTATAGAAATGTTAAATACGAATAGGCCTGTAATATTTGATTGCATGGTAGATAAAGTTGAAAATTGTTTTCCAATGATACCATCTGGAAAGCCTCATAATCAAATGATTTTAGGACCCAAAGATCAAGAAAGTAATAAAATTACAGGTAAAGGCAAGTCTTTAGTCTAATGTCTAATTCAAAATCAGCTTATAGTCTTTCAAATAAAAAAGAAAGATTTGATACTCATATAATAGTAGTTTGGGTTGATAATGAAGCTGGTGTTTTAGCTAGGGTCGTCGGTCTTTTTTCTGGCAGAGGTTATAATATCGAATCATTAGCAGTTGCCCAAGTTGATGAAAAATTAAAAATATCTAGAATAACCATTGTTACTACTGGAACACCACAGGTTGTTAATCAAATTAAACTTCAACTGAAAAAGCTAGTGCCTGTTCATAAAGTAGCAGATTTTAAAAGAGAAGATAAAGCAGTCATATTTAAGGAGATGGCACTATTTAAAATTGTTGGTCCCAATAATAAGTTAGAGAGCGCTTTGAAAGCTTGTAAAAAATACAATCCTGTATTATTAGACAAAACAAAAAAATCGAATGTTATCCAAATAACAGCTTTAAGAAGAGAAATTGATAAAATGTCAAATAATTTGAAAAAATTTGGACTGGTAAGCGTTTCAAGAACTGGAGCCGTAGCTATGACAAGGGGTGCAGACATATTTAAATAATTAATTAGGAGAAATAAAAATGAAAATGTTTTATGAAAAAGATACTGATGCAAATCTGATAAAAGATAAAAAAATCGCAATCTTTGGATATGGTAGTCAAGGACACGCTCATGCTTTAAACCTAAAAGATAGTGGGGTAAAAGAAGTTGTTGTAGCTCTTCGAGAAGGGTCATCAAGCATTAAAAAAGCAGAGTCTAAAGGATTGAAAGTTATGAGCCTTTCGGATGCTGCTGAATGGGCTGATGTTGTGATGATTTTAACTCCAGATGAATTACAAGCAACTATTTATAAAAATCATATTGAGCAACGTGTGAAAGAAGGAACATCCATCGCTTTTGCTCATGGATTAAATGTTCATTATGATTTGATAAAAGCTAGAAAAGATTTAGATGTATTTATGGTAGCACCAAAAGGACCAGGTCACTTAGTTAGAAGTGAATATGAAAAGGGTGGTGGAGTTCCATGTTTATTTGCTGTTCATCAAAATGGATCAGGAAAAGCTAGAGACTTAGCAATGTCATATGCTTCAGCCATTGGCGGCGGGAGATCAGGTATAATTGAGACAACATTTAAAGACGAAGTAGAGACAGATTTATTTGGTGAGCAAACAGTTTTATGCGGAGGTCTTGTTGAATTAATTAAAAATGGATATGAAACTTTAGTTGAAGCAGGATACGAACCTGAAATGGCTTATTTTGAAACTGTTCATGAAGTTAAACTTATTGTGGATTTAATTTATGAAGGTGGAATAGCAAATATGAATTACTCTATATCTAATACTGCTGAATATGGAGAATACGAATCTGGCCCAAGGATCATAAATAAAGAAGAAACAAAAAAAAGAATGAAAGAAGTTTTAGCAGACATCCAGTCAGGTAAATTTACCAAACAATGGATGGATGAATGTAAAAATGGTCAGAAAAATTTCTTAGCGACAAGAGCAAAACTAGCTGAGCATCCAGTCGAAAAAGTTGGTGCTACTCTAAGAGAAATGATGCCTTGGATTGCAAAGAAGAAGCTTGTCGATAGTGATAAGAAATAACTTGATGTTAAAATTGGGTTAATTCTCTCAAATTATTTTGCAATCTGAGCGAGAGCATGTATTATGCTCGAGCTAAGAAATACAATGTCAGATAAAGAAAAATTATACATATTTGATACGACCATGCGAGATGGTGAGCAATCACCAGGCGCATCTATGAGTGTTGAAGAGAAAATTCAGATATCTAGAGTTTTTGATGAAATGGGAATAGATATTGTTGAAGCGGGTTTTCCAATAGCATCACCAGGAGATTTTGAGGCAGTTTCTGAAATAAGTAAAATAATGAAAAACTCAATTCCATGTGGTCTTTCAAGAGCACTAAAAAAAGATATTGATGCATGCCATGAGTCGTTGAAACATGCTCCAAGATTTAGAATTCATACTTTTATCTCTACAAGTCCTTTACATATGAAACACAAACTTGAAATGACAAACGATCAGGTTCTAGATGCAATAAAAGAAAGTGTTACATATGCAAGAAACTTTACTGATGATGTTGAATGGTCCTGCGAGGATGGAACAAGAACAGATATGGATTTCATGTGCAAAACAGTTGAACTTGCAATTAAATGTGGGGCCAAAACAATAAATATCCCAGACACTGTTGGATATTCTATACCTGAAGAATTTGCAAAAACAATTAAACACTTAAAAAATAATGTTCCAAATATAGATAAAGCAATATTATCTGCACACTGTCACAATGATCTTGGCTTAGCAGTAGCAAATGCATTAGCTGGAGTTTCAGAAGGTGTAAGACAAATAGAATGTACAATTAATGGAATAGGTGAGAGAGCAGGTAATGCTGCATTAGAAGAAGTAGTTATGGCAATTAAAACAAGAAATGATTTGATGCCATATAATACAGGTATTAAAACAGAATTAATAAGTAAAGCCTCCAAAATAGTTTCAAATGCAACTGGTTTTCCAGTTCAATTTAACAAGGCAATAGTTGGAAAAAACGCTTTTGCTCATGAGTCAGGTATTCATCAAGATGGAATGTTAAAGAATAGAGAAACTTATGAAATTATGACACCAGAAAGTGTAGGCGTTAAGAAAACATCACTTGTTATGGGTAAACATTCAGGACGACATGCTTTTAAAGACAAATTATCTGACTTAGGTTATTCAGATCTTACAGATGATATTATCCAAGCTGCTTTTGGAAAATTTAAAGTTTTAGCTGATAAAAAGAAACATATATACGATGAAGATATAGTAGCGTTAGTTGATGATAGTTTAATTGTAGATAATAAAATAAATGCGATTAATTTAAAATCTTTAAAAGTATTTGCTGGCACAGGAGAACCACAAAAAGCTGAAATGACATTAGATGTTTACGGTGATATTAAAAATACAACTGAAACAGGGGATGGACCAGTTGATGCAATATTTAAATGTATAAAAAAATTATTTCCTCACGATGTAAAATTATCTTTATACCAAGTTCATGCAGTAACAGAAGGTACAGATGCTCAAGCAACTGTTAGCGTAAAAATTGAAGAAAATGACAGGACGACCGTAGGCCAATCAGCTGACACAGATACTTTAGTTGCATCAGCAAACGCATATTTAAATGCATTGAATAAAATGCTTATAAAACGTGAGAAAAGAGCACCCTCTCAAAATATTAAACATCAAAAAGTGAAAGGAATATAAATAAATGTCAATGTTTGCCAATTTAAGAAAGTTTTGGAGCCAAGATATGGCAATTGATCTTGGAACAGCTAATACGTTAGTTGTTTTAAAGAGCAAAGGTGTAGTTTTAAATGAACCATCTGTTGTAGCGGTTGTTGATAACAAAGGAAAAAAATCAGTTTTGGCAGTAGGTGATGAAGCTAAAACAATGTTAGGAAGAACGCCGGGTAATATTCAAGCAATAAGACCTTTGAGAGATGGTGTGATTGCAGACTTTATTGTTACAGAAGAGATGATTAAACATTTTATTAAAAAAGTTCATAAAAAAACAATTGCAAATCCTAGAATTTTAATTTGTGTACCAACTGGATCAACACCAGTTGAAAGAAAAGCTATTCAAGATAGTGCACTTGCAGCTGGAGCAAGAAGAGTTCAGCTAATCGAGGAGCCAATTGCAGCTGCAATCGGAGCAGGGTTACCAATTCAAGAAGCAACAGGATCAATGGTTGTAGATATTGGGGGTGGTACAACAGAAATTGCTGTTATGTCATTAGGAGGTGTTGTTTACTCAGAGTCATTAAGAGTTGCAGGAGATGCTATGGATAATTCATTAAAAGATTATATGAGAGAAGAATATAACTTGATGATAGGGGACAGCACTGCTGAAAAAATTAAAAAAGATATTGGGACAGCAATTCCAACAAATAATAATACTTATGCAGTCAAAGGTAGAGATTTAAGATCCGGAACCCCTAAAGAGGTAAATATCTCAGAACAAGATACTTCAGAAGCTTTAAACCCGATACTTAAAGAAATTGTATCTGGAATAAAAAAAGCATTAGAAAATACACCCCCAGAGTTATCAGCTGATCTAGTTGATATGGGTTTAACAATGACAGGAGGAGGATCACTTTTAAAAAATATAGATAAAAGGTTCTCGAAAGAAACTGGATTACCAGTAAATATTGCTGATGATCCGCTGTCATGTGTTGCAATAGGAACAGGAAAGGCGTTAGACGATCAAGAAATATTTTCTACTGTACTATCTGAGTATTAAATATTATGTCAACAGAGTCGAGTAGAGATGATTTTATTATTGCTATTCGTTCAGCATTTTTAAAAAAAGGAAACAGACAAAAGTTTTCTTTATTTACTCTATTAATCATATCTATTTTAGTATTATCATTAGAGTATTTTAAAACTGGACCAGTTAATCAATTTAGGTCAATTACAAAAGATATTATATTCAGAGGATCATACATTGTATCAAGCCCATTTAAATATGTAAAAGATAAATATTATCTCTTCCAAGATCATATGAGAATGTATGAAGAGTTTTCAGATCTAAGAAATAAGAATCTCGATCTTGATTCACTTAGAAAAGAAGTTGATTTTTATAAATCAGAAAATGCTCTTTTAAAAAAATTGATAGAAGAAAGAGATCTTTTTTCTAAAGAATACATGTTGACTAAGATTTTATTGGACAAACAAAGTCCTTACTTAAAGTCTTTAATAATTAACAAAGGTCAAAAAAGTGGAGTTAAATTAGGGTCAGCTGTAAAAGATCGGCTATATTACATTGGAAAGGTTGTAAATGTTAACTTTTTAAGCGCAAGAGTATTACTGGCTAACGATCTTAATAGCAAAATCCCAATCATTATTGAGCCAAGTGGTATCAATGCAATACTCTCAGGAAATGGGAATGATGAGTATGCTGAGTTAGAGTACTTGCCAAAAGACAACGAAATAAAAGAGAACGAAATTGTATATACCTCTGGATCAGATGGTACAATTCCAGCATCAATTCCTGTTGGAAAAATAATTATTCAGGAAAATAAAAAATACGTGAAGTTTTTTAGCAATTTAAATCAACTTAATTATGTGCAGGTGAATAAGTAAAATGGCCAGAGGAGATATAAAAATTTATCAATACTTATTAAATGGTTTTCCAATTATTTTATTATTTTTTTTTGCTTTAACAGGCTACTCATTTTCATTTAATATTTTTAAAATTAATATATCTTTTAATTTTATTCACTTAATTGTTTTTTATTGGGTTTTAAGAAAGCCTGAAATGCTTGGTTATGGACTTATTTTTTTTGCAGGTGTTATTAACGATGTTGTACAAAACCTACCAATTGGAGTTTCATCAATAAATTATCTTTTACTCTGTGTTATTGCATCTTTTTTTAGGGCAAGAACTCTACTTCCTAATTTAATTTATGATTGGATACTATTTTTTATCGCAATATTAATTGTTAGCTCAATTCATTTTACAGTATTAGCAATTTTCTTTGATGGAAATATTAGTTATGGGGCATTAATGTCAACAGCCTTTTTTTCATTTTTAATTTATCCAGCAGTGGCAAAAATATTTAATCAAATTTACTTACTAGGTTTAAGACAAGAAAATGTTGAATAGAGGAAGAAATATCGAAAAGGGTAGAGTTATAACAAGGAGGATGTTTATTCTGGCTGCTGCAAAAATATTACTTTTTGCTGGTATATCATCAAGGTTATATAATTTACAAATTTCTGACAGAGAAAAGTATGAAATTTTATCTGATAAAAATAGGATACGTGAATGGAAAACTCCTCCTCAGAGAGGTATAATTCTAGATAATTTTAATAAAGTACTAGCAAGTAACGATAGAGTGTTTCAGCTACACTTAATATTAGATGAAATTAATGATTTTGATGTAACAATATTCAAAATTAAAAATTTAATTGGTTTAGATCAGTTTCAAATTAAAAAATTATATAAAAAAAAGGAGAGATTAAAACCGTGGGATACATTAGTAGTTTCAGATAATTTAACTTGGGAACAATTCTCAAAAATTAATCTATATTTACATGAATTAGAAGGTGCAAAACCTGTATTATCGACATCTAGGTTTTATCCCTATGCGAATGACTTGGTACATATAGTTGGTTATGTTGGTGACGCTAGTCCAAAAGATCTTGAAAAACCTGAGATAAAAGAAAATTTTGTTCCAGGTCTAAAAGTTGGAAAATATGGAATAGAAAATTCACAAGAGAAAATGTTAATTGGTAACTACGGCATTAAAAGATATGAAGTCAATGCATCTGGAAAAAGAATAAGCCAAATAGATTATATTAAAGAAAGACAAGGTAATAAAGTTAACTTAACTATAGATATAGAAATTCAAAAATATGCCCAAGAGCTACTTAAAGGAAAAGCAGGCTCAATATGCGCAATGGACATATATACCGGAGAAGTTGTTGCAATGGCATCATCACCAACCTATGATCCAAATAAATTTACACACGGAATTAATCAAAAAGATTGGCAAGAAATCAGAAATAATCCTCTAAAACCATTAATAAATAAGTCTATTGCAGGACTTTATTCTCCCGGTTCAACTTTTAAGCCATTAGTTGCTCTAGCAGCTCTAGAATATGGAATATTAGATCCCAACAAAACTATAAGATGCAAAGGTCATAAGCATCCATATGAACTATATGGAGTTAAATATCATTGTTGGAAAAAAGAAGGTCACGGTTACATGAAGTTGAGAAATGCAATCAAACAATCTTGCGATATTTACTTTTATGAAATGGCAAGATTATTAGGTGTTGATAAATTATCTATAATTGCAAAAAGATATGGGCTAGGGACTAATGTACTTGGAGATCTTTATAACGACGAAAAAAATGGATTGGTTCCAGATACTAAATGGAAGAGACGTGCATTGGAGCAAAGTTGGTATTTAGGAGAAACTGTTATCAATGGTATTGGGCAAGGCTATATCCAAACTACTCCACTTCAACTTTGTCTAATGACTGCACAAATTGCAAATGGAGGATATAAAATAAAGCCTCATATCTTAAAAGATAAGTCTATAAATTATAAGAGCATAATAAATAAAATTAAATTAGATCAATCTAATTTTCCATTGCATGAAAGAAATTACTTAGATGACATAAAAGTTGAATTTTATCAAAGAATGTATCACAAAAAGTCTAATATTAATTTTGTTTTAGATGCAATGTTTGGCTCTACGAATGAGCAATATGGAACATCATACAAATCTCGTTACGATAATCCCAAATATCAATTTGCTGGTAAAACTGGAACATCGCAAGTTAGAAGAATAACTGATCTTGATAGAGAACTAGATTTAGATACTGATCAAATTGAGTATAAAAAAAGAGACCATGCACTGTATGTTGCTTTTGCACCATATAAGGACCCACGATATGCAATAAGTATTATTATTGAACATGGAGGCTCTGGAAGTAAAGTAGCTGCTCCGCTCGCAAACAAATTGATCAAAAAAATTATCGACAGACATAAATTAAGAGAACAATTTAATAACGGAAATACAAGTTTAGCATAATGTTAAGAGAGAGAATACAAGCTAGTAATTATAGTTTTTTAGATAAATTAAGATCTATTGATTATTTATTGATATTGTTAATCATCGCGATTGGATCAATTAGTGTATTTGCAATTTACTCAACTGAGGGAGGAAAATTTTCTTTTTATACTAAAAATCACATAATAAGATTAGCCTTATTTTTTAGTTTATTTTTAGTCTTATCTTTTGTGAGAGTTTCAACTTGGTATAAAAATGCTTACTTATTTTATATTGTTGGATTAGTTTTATTAATAACAGTTTTATTCTTTGGAATTTCAGCCTCAGGAGCAACAAGATGGATAAACTTATACTTTCTAAATTTACAGCCTTCAGAGCTAATGAAGATTGCGGTAATAATATGTTTTGCTAGATATTATCATAGGATTCAAAGCTCAGATATTCAAAGCTATAAATTTTTAATTCAACCAATTATACTTTTAATAATTCCTTGTTATCTTGTTATAGAGCAACCTGATTTAGGTACTTCTATTTTAATTGCAGGAAGTGGTATTTCTATAATTTGGTTGGCAGGTCTTAATATTAAATACTTTATTTACTCGGGATTATTGTTATTGGTCTCATTACCTTTTGCTATATCCATTTTAAAACCTTATCAAAAATCGAGAATTCTAACTTTCTTTAATCCTGATAGAGATCCCCTAGGAGCTGGTTATCAAATAATTCAATCAAAAATAGCTATTGGATCTGGGGGTTTTTTTGGTAAAGGATATCTAAAAGGAACTCAAAGCTATCTAGAATTTTTACCTGAAAAACATACTGACTTTATATTTACACTTTTTTCAGAGGAGTTCGGGTTTCTTGGGTCAATTATACTTTTATTTTTATACATATTATTAATTTATAGAATAATAAATGTTGGGCTAGTCTCAAGGAGTTTCTTTGCAAAATTATATTGTTTTGGTTTTGCTACAGCAATTTTTTTATATGTATTTGTTAACATAGCAATGGTTTTAGGAATGCTACCAATTGTTGGTGCACCATTACCTATAATGTCTTATGGTGGATCATCATTGTTATCTATTATGCTAGGGTTAAGTATTGTTATGAGTTGTAAAATATATAATCAGGAACAAATATCAGTTTATTAGCTATTTTCCATCTACAGCAACAATCGTTAAATCATCTTTTTGGATATGACCTGCGCCAAGAATGTCATCAATCATTATTTTAAGTCTGTCGTTGATCGCAGTTGATTGATATTTCTTAATATAATTTTCAAAACCTTCAGAGCCCAACATTTCTCCACTTGGGTTTTTTATTTCAGTAATTCCATCTGTAAAAATATACATTGAGCTATTTTCGAAACGAATAGTGTGTTCAGGATATTTTGTTTTAGGCATTATACCTAAAGGGGGACCAGCCTCAGAAAAATTACTAAATGTTCCATCAGCAGATAAAATTAATGGAGGTTCATGACCTGCACTTGAAAGGAGTAACTCTTTTTTATTTGAGTCGTATATTCCAATTAACATTGTTACAAACATACCTCTTGAGATTGTTTCACATATTTCATTATTAAGCTGAAACAATAGATCTGATGCAGAAAAATTGGTTTTGCTTAAACATCTATACAAACTAGAAGCTTTAGACATTAAGAGTGATGATTTAATTCCTTTTCCAGATACATCTGCAACTCCAAATCCATATTTTCCATCTCCTAAATCAGAAAAATTATAAAAATCTCCAGAAACAACTTTTGCTGGTATATTTATTCCTGAAATCGGAAAATCTCTCTCTTTATTTTTAGATAATAAAGATTTTTGAATTTCTCCAACAATTTCTACTTCTTTTTGAATTTTATTTTTTTCTACCATTTCTTTTGCCATCTTTGCATTTCTAATTGCTAATGCTGCAGGAGCAGAAAGCGTTTCTAAAAGTTTTCTGTCATCTTCAATAAACAATTTATCTTCAGTTTTTTTATTTAAACAATGAATAACCCCAATACATTCATTTGCTGCAATCAAAGGTGAACATAAAACCGAATATGTCGTAAAATTTGTTTTATTATCTAAGTCAAAATAAAACTCTGCTATTTCACGCACATCTTTTCTAACATTACCGACACGAATACACTTTCTTTGCTGAACAGCTTTACCCATAACACCATCTTTTAAATCTAATTCATATTCATCTAAATAATCTTGATGAAGTGAAGCGATACATTCAAATTTTTTCTTTTGCTCATTTATAAGAAAAATGTTTGCAGCTTCCGCATTCAGTCTTGCAATAATTACTCTAAGTGCATTCATTAAAGTTTCATTTAAATCAAGAGAGAGAGCAAAGTCTTGATTCATTTTTGTGACAAGCTCTAAATCAACATTAACTTGTTCAGCCTCTTTTTTAGGTTCGATCGGTTTTTTTGATTTAAATAGAAACATTTATTTATCTAGCATTTTAAGCAATTTTTGGTAAATCTTTCAACAATGGAGATTATAATTAATACACCTAATTTATACATTCACCTTCAGGATGCAGTACTTATAGTTCAGTATGTAATAAATGGATTAATCCACATTTCATCAAACATTAAATTATAATCAGTTTCTGTGGATCTAATATTTGTAATTATTCTTGGAGGTCTATGGGGTAGTTTTGCAAATGTTTGTATTTATAGACTCCCTATAGGCAAAGGGGTTGTATCTGGAAGATCATTTTGTCCAAACTGTAAAAAATTAATTACTTGGAAAGATAATATTCCTATAATTTCATTTCTATTTTTAAATGGCAAATGCAGAAGTTGTAAAAAAAAAATTTCATTTCAGTATTTAATAATTGAGGTAATTACAATTATTTATTTTTTAGTTGTATATTACTTATATGGAATCACTACAACAACTTTACTATTTTTAATTTTGGGATTATCTTTTATTATAATTTTCTTCATAGATCTAAAGCATTATATAATTCCTAATGTATTAACTTTTTCTTTGATGATTATTGGTTT
Organism: uncultured Pelagibacteraceae bacterium; assembly: GCA_902525935.1. Lineage (GTDB taxonomy): Bacteria > Pseudomonadota > Alphaproteobacteria > Pelagibacterales > Pelagibacteraceae > Pelagibacter. The sequence goes on from CABZJA010000004.1 coordinate 46,472, forward strand.
CATAAAATCTTTTGATCCAAATTTAAATCCAATTTTTCCAAATTTTATCAATTCTTTAATTGGAGGAATTTTTGGTTATTTAATTATTTGGTCTATAATTTATTTTTACAAACAAATCAGAAAAAAAGAGGGGATGGGTTTAGGAGATGCAAAACTTTTATCAGCAATTGGTTTTTGGTTTGGATGGATCTCAATACCATTTGTAATATTTCTATCATCTATAATTGCTTTGTTAAATGTTATGCCAAGTTTGTTGAAAAATTCAAAATCAATGTCCTCACAAATACCTTTTGGACCATACATAATAATTGGAACATTAGTTTATCTTTTTTTTGAAAATAGCCTTAAATCACTTCTATTTTAAAGAATTAAATCACAGACGGTACCTAGAACTATTTCGTTAAAAATGTTTAAGTATTTAAATATGAGATATTTTTTAATATTTTTATTCTTAGTTAGTTATAATCAAATATTTTTAAATATAAGCAAAGCCGAAGATATAACGATTTCTTCTAATCAGTCTACTCAGATAGTAATGTCAAATAACGATACACTGACAGTTCAGAGTGGTGTCACGGTGAATACTAGTGCTGACGACTCTGTGGAGTTTGAAGGTCATAGTTTTTCTACAAGTGATACTGTAGTGACTAATGCCGGAACAATCATTGGTACGGCTGATACACTTCAAGGCCAGAGTTCAACAAACTTTACTTTAAATAATACTGGAACAATAGAAGCAACACAGTCAAATTGTGGACGTGCACCTGCTGTCCACTTACACAGAGCTAATGGTACTGTGACAATTGTAAATAGTGGCACCATCACTTCTGGTTCTAGTGATACTATTAAAACTCACGACTCAAGTATAACACTTTCAATTACTAACTCAGGAACTATTTCTGGTTGTCAAAGAGTTCTTAATATTGGACAAATGAATAGCGGAGTTCAAGCTACTTTAAATAACTCAGGAACTATTTCTGGAACATCCAATGTGCTCTATATATATTCAGCTGGAACTGATGTGGGAATAGGATCTATTACTAATTCTGGAACCATTTCTGCAAGCAACGGTTATGTTACTGAAATTAATAATGTAAATGACGTTACCATCACCAATACAGGAACTATATCAGGAACAAGTGATGCAATAAAAGAAATTGGTAAAAATAGTTCTAATGGAAATGTAATAGTTAATAAGGGAACTATATCAAGTGGTAATAGTGACCACGATCTTGTGGTAGTTGCCTCAGATGGATTACAATCGCTAACAAATGATCAAGGTGGAAATGATGCTTTAAAATTAGAAGGCTATCTTCCTGTAAATTATGTCTTCCTAGCAAACAGCACAACTGATTATGGAAAGCTAGCTGTTGATAGTCAAAATGGTGCAACTACTTTTAGTATTAGCACAGATTCTGCTTTGTCAGCAGGGACTTATACTAGTGTTATAACAGGAGTATCATCTAGTAGATTTACAGCTGGTTCTACAGGCACAGTCACTGTAACAAATGGAAAGTTCAATTGGACACTTACAGAAACATCTTCAGGAAGCACTAATTGGAATTTAGTTGTTACAAATTTTGATAATGATTCTCCAACTTTATCATCTTCAAGTCCATCTGATAATGCAACAGAAGTTGCAACAGATGCTAATATAGTTTTAACTTTTAGTGAAGTAGTTGATGCTGAAAGTGGAAATATTACTATTAAAAAGACTTCGGATGATAGTACTATTGAAACAATTGATGTTACCGGAGCCAAAGTCAGTGGTAGTGGCTCAACAGCAATTACTATTAACCCAAGCACAGATTTAACAGCCGATATTGATTATTATATTTTAATAGATGCTAATGCTTTTGATGATACTGCTGGAAATTCATATGCTGGTATATCAAGCACAACGGCTTTAAATTTTTCTACGAAACCTGGAGAAGTTTATAGTGAGACCGTAAAGACTCTTACAAAAAATCAAACCGTAGCTGCTATAAATTCTTTAAACCAGTCTTTAAATAGAATTTCAGGAAGAATGAATTATATAAGATCTACAAATAATAATTCCTCAAATCAAAACATAAGATTAGCAATGAACTTTGACAATCAACTATTAGCTCAACAAATAAATTCACTTTCAGCTAAACTAATTAAAAAAGAAAAAAAGACTGAAAAATGGGGAGTTTGGAGTGAAGGTAGTATATCATTTGGTAGAATAGGGCAGCAAGATGGGAATTTAGGTCAAGATATCCATAGTGATGGAATTACTTTTGGAATTGATAAGAAAATAAATGAAGATAAGACTATTGGTTTTGCAATCAATAAATCATGGCAAGAAACTGAGGTAGGTAGCAATGAAGCAAATATGGATGCTGCCACAATAAGTATTATGAATTACACAAGTTTTAAAATTGAAGACAAAAGATTTTTCGAAATGGTTGCTGGCATTGGAGAAATGGATATAGATTTAAGCAGGGATGTTACAAGTGGAAAAAATAAAGGAGATAGAAAAGGAAACCAACTTTTTGGAAGCTTCACTTATTTATTAGAACCTGATGTTGAAATTGTAGGTAGATATTTAAATTATTATTCTAGACTTGATTTAGGATTTACTCAACTAAAGGCATATACAGAGACAGGTGATGGAACAGCTGTTAGCTACAATAAACAAAATGTTAAAAGTGCATCTCTATCTGCAGGTTTAAATTTAAGTAAAGTTATTGAGAGTAAAAAAGGTATATTTGAACCGTCATTTAAATTTGAACTAGGAAAAAATAAAACAATTAATTCATTATCAGAGGCTTATTATATTAATAATGCCTCTGAAATTTTTAGTAATGCTATAGGAGATCAAAATTCGGGGCATTTATTGTTGAATTTAGGAATTGGGGCAAAACTCAACAATAATTTAACCATAAATGCATCATATGAACACTACAGAAGTAGCGATGATGCTTTTAATAATAATTTTTCAATTTATTTAAGAAAACCTTTATAATTAAAATTATGTTTAATAAAATAATTGAAGATATATCAAAAGTAATTGTAGGAAATGAAGAGAAGATTAAATTAACTTTAGCTGCAATTATTACTCAGGGAAGCATTTTAATTGAAGATTATCCTGGCTCAGGAAAAACCACTTTTGCAAAAGCAATAACATCAAGCTTAGGGCTTAACTTTAAAAGAATTCAATTCACATCTGATTTATTACCCAGTGACGTTCTCGGATTTAATATTTTATCTGATGATAAGTTAAAATTTCAGAAAGGCCCCATTTTTACAAATATTGTTTTGGCAGATGAATTAAATAGGGGGAGTCCAAAAGCTCAAAGCGCATTCTTAGAAGCAATGGAAGAAAAAAATGTAACTATAGATGGTGAAAGCTATAATTTACCAGAACCATTTTTTGTCATTGCAACTCAAAATCCTATGGATAACTCTGGAACAAGTTCTTTACCAGATTCACAATTGGATCGTTTCATGATCTCTTACTCACTATCTGACCTAGGTCAAAACGAAAAAATTATAATGTTAAAAAAGAATATTACTTTTTCAAATTCTGTAAGTGAAACAATTAATTGGTCTCAAATTAATGATAAAAAAAATGAAATAACTGTAAAAGACGAAATCTATCAATATGTTGTTGAAATAGAACAAACAATCAAAGCTTTAGGACAAAATATCTATATTTCAGCAAGATGCATGAAGCAAATAATTGACTTAGCCAAAGGTTGGTCAATTATTCATGGGAAAGAGTATGTTTCCCACCAAGATATAAAAGACACAATACCTTATATTTTAAGGCATAGAATAAAGTTTTTAAATCAAGGTGATAAACTTAGTTATGTTAATAAAGAAATCCTTGAAAAAATTAACATTGGATAATGGAAGTCCAATCAAGAATTTTTAGCTTTAATTTCAAAAGTTTACTTAATCTTAAAAAAGATGCAAAAATTTATATTTATCCCAACCTTAATGGTTTAGGCTTAGGCTTATTTATTTTTTTTTGTTTTTTAATCTCAGTTTTTTATGAAAATAATTCAGGACTATTAGTTTCAATAGTAATTTTCTTTGTTTTTTTTATATCAATATTTATTTCACACCAAAATATAAGTAAACTCGATTTTATATGCAAAGAAGAGTATTTAGTTGAAGCAGAAACTGTAAATTCAATTAGTTTTCAAATCTTAAATTCATCAAAAGAAAAAAAAATTAACATTGATATAGAATACAATAAAAAAAAAGTTGGTAATTATAATTTTAACGACAGAATTAATTTTTTTAAAATAGAGTATAAAAGTAAGTTTAGAGGTAAATCTAATTTTAATCCAATAACACTTAAATCGATTTATCCTTTTGGAGTGATGAGAACAAAAGTTATTTTTAATCCAAAGAGTGAAATAATAATTTATCCAAAAAAAATTCTTCCAAGCGACGAATTATTAAGAGAATTTAAAATAATTAATATTATTAATGCAGATGAATTTGATGGTATTGATGAATTTAAAAATGGAGATAGTTTTTCTAAAATTGCATGGAAAAAATCGACAATTAGCGACAAAAGATATGTAAAAACTTTCAGTGATACTGAAAAATTGTCAAATTTAATTTTAGATTTAGATAAATATCCAAATATTGAATTTGAAAAATTACTAAATTACTCATCTTATATAGTTAATTATTGTTATGAAAAAAAATTGAATTTGAAAATAAAGCATAAAGAACACGAGTTATACCTAAACGATAACAATCAATCTTTTAATCGAATATTAAAATATTTTGCTAATGTTAAAAATTAAGAATTATAATTTATCAATATTTACTTTTCTGCTTTTACTTTTTTGTACTTATTCACTATCAGCAGATTTAACATTAAATAATAAATTGTTTTGGTTTATTGTATTTATTTTTAATATTCTGTTTTTCCAAATCAATATTAAATTAAAAAGTTTAATCTTAGGTATTGTTGCTGTAGGTGCAACTTATATCCAGCTTATTTTTAATCAATATGTATTTTCTGAAGAGTTTTTTCTAAACTGCTTAGCAATACTATTGATAATGAAGTTTTCAGAATTAAAAAGTAAAGATAATAAACTTTCATTTAACTTGATTTGTTTAATAATATCAGTTGCAAGTCTTATTAAAGGCCAAGATATACTAAGCACATTATTAAGTTTTACTATCGTAATACTGGTCATAATAAATATGTATTTAATTCAGCAAAAGGAATTGCTAGATTTTAATATTAAAAATCTATTTAAATATTTAGGTTTTGGATTAAGTATTTTTCCTTTTATAATTATATTTTATTTAGTTTTCCCACGTGCAGAAATAAATTTTAGATTATTTAATCCAGCATCAAGCTCGCTAGGTATTCCAGATAGCATTAATCTTGGATCTTTCAGTGAGTTTTCAAATTCAGATGAGGATGTTTTTACCCTTATAAATAACAATTTTAATAAGGAAGAGCTCTATTTTAGAGTGAAAATTTTCGATTATATGGAAGAAGACAAATCCTGGAGACCGTCTTCAAGTTACTATTTATTTGATAAATATAAATCATCTTTTAAAATTAAAGATGGCAGAGACCTAAATCAAACCTACCAGATAATTTTAGAACCTTATAAAAAGAAATGGATTCCAAGTTTAAAAAACTCAAAATCAATCTCTGACAATATTGAAATATCAGAAGATAATTTTAATCAAATTTATGTTAGCAGAGATTTAATTGATCGAAAAAAACAAATAAGTTTTAAAAGATATAAAACTAATTACTATTTAGGAGGGGATCTAAAAGACTATTATACAAAAACTCCATCCAAAATATCAAATAGACTTCAAAATTGGGTTTTAAATAACAATACTTCAACACCGACAGAATTTTTAGATAAGGTATATAAAAAATTTTCTGATGGATCTTACTATTATAATTTAAGTCCTCGAAATTTTTCTGGAAATAATTATGAAAACTTTTTCTTTGATCTTAAAGAAGGGTATTGCGAATATTATGCCGGAACTTTTGTTCTTCTTGCAAGACTTGCAAATATACCAAGTAGAATTGTAACAGGTTATTATGGAGGTGAATTAAATGATGTGGGAGATTTTTACAAATTTAAACAAAAAGATACTCATGCATGGGCAGAAGTTTGGTTAGATGATAAAGGTTGGATAAGAATAGATCCGACCAGAGCAGTTCCTGATATAAATGTCAGAAACACACTTAATAATATTTTCTCAAATAAACAATTTGCATCTAACAGTTTATTTTCATCTAATTTTTTTAAAAAAATGAGTTATTACTTTAATTACGCTGATTTTGTATGGACTCAACATTTATTATCATATGATGATAATGAACGAAAAAACTTTATTAAAGAATTGTTAAATCTTAACTTTTCTAAAATATATATTTGGATATTTATACCTTTATTTTTATTTTTAATATTTAAATTATTATTAAGTTTAAATAGTAAAAATATTATGAGATTTTATTTATATTTAATTTTATTTGGAAAAAGAAAAAAATTTAAGATATTAAAATCTGATACAATTCAACAGATTTACTTAAAACTACCAAAGATACAAAAAAATAAATATTATAAATTTTTTAAAGCATTTGAGATTAATAAGTACTCAAGCGCAAATATTAGTTTTGTTAAGTCTTTAAAATCAATTTTTTAGTAAAAGACTTCTCTCTGTTCTGAGTTTATTATTTTCTTTGATTAATTGAATAATCATTTCTTTCATTATTCTATTCTCCTCAACTGCTCTTCCAGTGATCTCAGCCAATCTCTCATTTTCATTAAAGATTTATAATCAATAATTATGTCTCCAAGAACTTCTGTATATTCCCGTTTGACCTTGTCCTGCTTGTAAAGTTACTAAGTCTTTCTTTTTACCAGTTGATTGACCAGCTATATTTGCAAATAATTTATCTGCAAATACTACTATTTTTGATAGAACACCTTGTCCAACATAAGCACATTTATTTGATTTACCCATAGTTTGATTTAAATCGGATGAAGTATTTGTTCCACATTCGTCATCAGCTCCACAAATGTATGCATTACCTAAACTACATTTATTTACTGATTTTGTTGGTTCATATACCGGGTAATATGCTGTTCCTTTATAGACTGTAGGTTCAGCAGTTACTTTAGCAAAATCTTTTAAAACTATATACCATCCACGATCTGCATCTTGTGGGCAACTTCCACCAGTTTTGTCGTTCGTTGTATCTTTACACTTCACTATATCGTCAGCTTTTGTAGGTATAGCTATGTTTTTATAATTAGGATAATCTTTATCTTTTATGCCTAGTAAATAATTTGAAACACCAGATGTTGTATCATTTATTCTTTCATAATCTCCTGTTCCTGCAAATAACCATAATTGTTTTGTTGTACCACCGATTGTTGCATCCATAGAGTGATACATATATCTTCCATTTGATTTTGTTGATCCGGCAGAAAACACGGTTGTACTATCAAATATCTTAATAGCATTTCCACTACCATCATCAGTCATATTTGATAAATTGAATTTAGTAATCTTACCTTCAAGATCGCTTAAATATAATAAACCTCCAGAAAAATTAATTCCAGTTGCTGTATCTGCAGTGACTAAAACAGGTGATGAAGGTGTTGAATTTACAATATCACTTGTTACCATGTCCTCTATTTCAATGACTTTGTATAAGCTACCAGGATTAGTATTATCTTCTAAGTTAATTAAAGTTAAATTAGAACCAACCCCCTCAAATTGAGTTCCATAACCACCACCCATTGCTGCTACGTAAACATCATCTTCAATATTACTATCTCCAGCTCCATTGTTTGGAATTCTAAAAATTCTTGGATCTGACCAAGTTTCACCAAGTAAACTGTAATCATACATATCATGAGGTGACTGAACACCAGTAGCTTTAGCACCTGATTTAATTGTTATACCAACTTCTGAAGAATCTAAATCTGGATGAGCTGAATATTTTATTGAATTTGCAAAAGTTATTTTAGTATCCCCAGAATTTGGATCAGTGCTAACAGTAAAATTATTATAATTTCTACCATTTCTTATTATTGTTATGTCGCTTTTTTTTATTCCTTGGACTGGAAATGTCCAAATTCTTCCTTCGTAACAGTAATTACTTGTGTTATTTGCACATTTTTTCTTACTTGCATCTACACCAGATCCATTAAAATCATCATTATAATTGTCAGCAACTGTAATTGACTCTCCCATGGACGCTAAAGAATAAGATCTTCCAATATAATCATAAGTTGCAACATTTTGATTATGATCCATTCTGTAAACTCTGTTGTTTAATATGTCATTATATAAAGAATATAAATGCAAAGGTTTTAGAGGATTAGTTATATCTAATACACTGAATCCTGCGCCACCTCTTCCATAGGGTACAAATAAAACTGTATGCCACTGCTTCGATGTTCCAAGTGGACTTTTAAAATACATGTCATGAACGACCAATGATCCATCAACACCAAACACAGCATTAGTTCCACCTCTTCCTGGTTGATTTAAATTAGTGTTCATAACCAAAGGCAAATTAGGTGCTAATAATGGTGGAACAAAGCCCCATTCTTCTTTACCAGTTTTTGCATCAAATGCGTGAAGTATTCCACTGTTTGATCCTGCATAAATAATTTCTTTTCTACTTGCTAGTGAAGCAGCCCAAGCATCATAACCTTTAATTTTTCTAAAATATGCCTCTTGGTTAGTTGATGAGAAAGCTGTTTCTGCTGATGGAGCACCAACCACAACTAGTTGTGAGTGATAAATGTCACCTAATGGATTTCTTCTTGTTTCTGATAGTTTACAATCTCCATCATAGTCAAAGTAATCTGTTCCTCTAACAAAATTAATTAAGCCTTTTAAGTCATCTGTAGTACCATCAATAACTCCAGCTGAATTAGCACATCTTCTATTATTTGTAGAACCATCTGCATTATTGCTATCTCTATGATAATCTAAAATATCATTAGTATAAATTGCGATTAAATTTCCAACTGCTGTAGCGTTTGTATCTCTGAAATTATTATAATCAGTTTTATAATCTGTAGTTGGAATTACACTCCATATTTTTCTGCTTGCTGGCGCAGGCATTTTGTCAACTGCTGACCAGTTGCCGCTATCTGTAGTATCAAGACTTCCATCTGGATTTATTTTTGTTCTAGTAATAGTACCCGCCCATTCTTTATTTTGTCTGTAATCAAATTGTGCTTGATACATTGAACCACCAGCTTCAATTGTTGCTGTAATTGCAGGTGCTGTAAATGAAAGTTTTGAAGCAATTATTTGAGATATTGCAGCTTTTAATTGCGTTTTTAAAGATTCAGCAGTTGTTGCTACAATTGCTTTTGTCGTTCCACCAGCATTAGCAAGCTGATTAAAGTTTCTTAAACCGCTACTACTTATTCCTGTTCCAAAAGCAACTGTAAAAGTTTTTATTTTATGTTGTTGAAATAAGTTTCTTGCTTTCGATAATGCTCTACTATGATTATACCAATCTCCATCTCCAATCACTAATACATAACTATTTTGACATGGAGAATTTTTATCTACAGGTGTGTAAGTTCCATTAAGATAATACTGTTGTGCAATTTTCATAAATGCATCTGCATCGGTTCCTCCTCCTGGATTGACTGAACTAATAATTCTAGCAATGTGAGCAGCTCCACCTTTATAAATCGGAACTTTTAAACAATTATAACTATTACAAGGAGTTGCATTTCCAGTTCCAGTTTTTATATTTCCATTCCATCTTGAAAATCCAGCAGTTCCATGTGCCCAATAAGCAAAACCATAATCAACCCCAGATGTTAAAGAAGCATCGGTTACCAATGATTTTATTGCAGCATGTGCTGCTTGCATCCTAGTTGTTGGAGCTCCTCCAAAATTTTGAACCCATGTTCCGCTTGAATTAAATACTTGAACAGATCCTTTATTTAAATCTGCTGCTAATAACCTGTTATTCGCTTGATCCCAGCCTAATCCCCAAGGGTAATAAAAGTAAGTACTAGATGCAGAACTATTAGCTCTACTTCTGCTTCCGTACGAGCTAGTTGAAACTATTTGTGTAAAATTAGTATTTAAGGTTAGTTTTTGCATTCTGCTGTTTGACCAAGACAAAGTCCATAATTCTAGATTATTGTTAGGATTAAATTGCAAACCTACGTAGTAACCAGCTCTGTAACTAATCCTACCAAGTTGACTGGTACTTTGACATCTAGATCCTGTCGTACCTAAATTATAACTGTAAAGATAATTACTTCGAGAATAAACAATTTTACCGTTAGAGATAGCTGCACCGTAAGCATACCTTTGGTTGTTATTATAACTACAATTACTCATTGAACCATTTGCAAGATTAATAGTTTTAGACCCGTTGGCTCCGCTTACATATAAATAGCCAGTGCTTTGATCGATTGTCATATTATAAGGGTAAAATCCAAGAGAGTATCTTGCCATACATCTTCCATCGCTTGTTCTAATGGCTACCACTGATCTTTCATAATATGCTGTAGTATAATAGACATCATTATAAGTTTCTCCACTATATGAATAAGACGTTCTACAATTTGAGTTACCTTCATATCTACTATCACCTTTTCCAGAGACACCTTTGTTTCCAAATCCAGTATCAAGAGTTTTAGAACCATAAACAAACTTTTTAACTCCATCTCTATTATATTGAGAGACAAGAACGTCTCCACTGCTATCAGCATCAGCATCATAAGGATAACGCATACTTGCAGTACCACCACTCATTCTCCATCCCATGCTTCCAGATTTGTCTAGCAAGATTAAAACATTTGCAGGTACATCTCCAATTCCTGTTCCTGGAGGTAAAGCTTTTGAAAATACTTGATTAGTAAAAGCAAATATAATTAATATTGTTCCTATTAATAATTGTTTTAGTTTCACTCTGAATCCTTAATTGTTTGCATTTCCATATTTTGCATATACTTCATCAATTTATTATCTAATTTAGATGTTGATATATAAATTTGCTCGTCAATAACTCCTTCGTTATTAGGAATTCTTTGATAAACAACAAACTGGTTTGCTTTTTCAATCACCTCATATCCCGTATAAGATTTAGGATTTTGTGTTGTATCAAATTGACCGTAATTTTTTTTAACATAATTCATTAATGTTAGCTTTTCGGAGACAGAATTTGTGTAGTCGTTCAAAGCAATTAAATTAATTGCAACTAATTCTTCATTTAAAAATTTATATTCAATAGCAATATCTTTTAAATTTTGATCTGGACAAACATCTTCCGCAAGTATTCCATAAAAATTTAGACCAGGATAATCCAAAGGCATTGGAGCACCTGCAAAATTTTTTTTTTCAAAGTCAGATCTTTTTATTCCAAGATTTGCTTTAAAGTTACATGCAGAGTAAGAAAAAGTAGTTGTTAAAATAAAAATTAGTATTGTTTTTATTATTAATTTCATAAATTCATTATACTTTACTTTTGCTAATAATTTATCTCTATGAACCATTTTAGACATATTTATTTTGGAAGTACAACAACGCTTTCGAGCGCAACAACAGTTGGATCACTACCATGTTTGATCCCACAACCGTAAACTCTGTAGGCCATTCCGTCTTTTCCTGTGTTATTAGCACCTTTTTTTACACTAGATCCTGAACCTCTGTAAGGTGCAGAGCCGATTCTTGTGATAAAGTACTGATAGTAATATTTCTTAAGTTTATCCACTTCGTCTTTTTCATCTTGTGTAGCAAATCTAAAACTATCTTTAAGTACTACTCCAAAATTCCAACTTTCAGAGATAACAACTTTCAAATCTCCTCTATCTATATCTCGATACGAATTATAGCAAAGTGGACCAGGCAATAAGTAATTCTCCTTTCCAACTGAATTTTGAGTATAATTTTTGGCTGTCATTCCACCAGTATAAACAGAAGTTTTGTTAGCCGGTAAACTTCTGGCTGATGTATTCCTCTTGTGAGTAGATGTGTTCCATGGTCCCATGAACTGATTATAAAGATATTTCTCTCCTTCAAATAATGCAGTTTCAGCTACATAGAATACTTGCTGATAATCCTCATTTCTATTATTGCTTTTATGATCACCCGCCGAAATTACAATTAAGGCACCACCCATAAGTGACATAGCAAGCATAAGAACTAAAGAAAGAACTAAAGCAAAACCTTTTTCATTTGCTTTCATTTATTACCTCCTAAATTTCTAGCATGGGCAGTAACAGTAATCACGTCTCTAAAATATCTATCGTCTTTAGCTTTTGTTCTTACAGTGTTGTTTAAAGCTTTATTTTTTTTTCTATCTCTTTTTTCTCTAAAAAAGTTTTTTGATGATCTGATCGTTATACCTATATCTACAGTTTTAATTTCATATAACTTATTTTTATTTGCATTTGATGGGGTAGGTGGTGGGCTAATCATCATTCCATTTTCATCTATTGGAAGAAAAACCATATCCTCAATGTAGTCTGCGAGTAATTGTGGTTCATATGTATCATCTCTTCCATCAGTAATTGGATTTTTCCAAACGTTTGCAGCCTTATCCCAAATCATTTTGCTTTTATAAATTGCAAAGGCGTTTATTGGAGGAAATTTCCCCCCCGGTAATGGTGGGGCACTTTTATTTTGCAATTTCGATTTCTTACATTCGTAAGTGATTTTGTATCTTTGATAAACATATTTTGGCGTTTGATTTTTAGCGTAATCTACATCTCCATAAACAATATCTAATTTATCACATTCTGTATTAAAATTAGTTGCTTTAGTTATAATCAATGGTGCATGCTCGCTACTTGCTTTCACATCATCATTGTAATAAGTGAAACCAGCATTTCTTATATCTCTTAACATCATACCAACGTAATCTCTGCCTTGGCTTGAAACTTTTGCTCTATCTACAACTTTAGAATAAGAATTATTAACTACATTGTATGAAGTAAACATAGCAGCCATCATTAAAACTGAAATTACAATTCCAATTAATATTTCAATTAGTGTTACACCTGCAATATTATTTAAATTTTTTTTAATCATTGAATTTGAAAATATAAAACTTTTTTCTTCGGTTTTTTTTCAACATTATTTCCTTTTCTTTCAACTCTTCCTGTGCTCACGTTTACTTCCATTCTTCCGACAATCCATTTTTCATATATCCCTGATCCAGTGTAATTTTTATTATTGTTATATTTACAATTATTGCCAGAAGCACTGTTGTTACAAATTTCAAATATTTTTAAGTTTTTATTATTTTCTGGCCCTTTGCATTTTATTCTTCTCTTTGAAAAACGTTTGTCCCATTTAAACTTTTTTGCATCTAAGGTATTTTTTTTAGTATTCTGAGAAGATGAACCTCCAGAGCAAAGCGGAGCATTCCAAGCTAATTGATTATTTTTAGCAGTATCCACCAAATACGTTATTAGGGTATCTTTACCTTTGGTTCTAGACGGTGAGCTTGAGTTTCTTTCAGAGATCAAGTCTTCAGCCACCATGGAAATTAGCAAGTTTGCTTTAGTTCTTTCTCCAGAAATATCTATGGATCTTACGGAATATTGCACCATTTGAAATATAGCCACAAATCCTATACCTATTATTGCAGTTGAAACTAGAGCCTCTAAAAGAGTAATACCTTTATCAAATTTTTTAAATCTATTGTTTAGTCCAGTCACTACCACTCCATTTAAATGTATTTACATTACCAAACCTAGTCCACTCTATCATGTATGCTGGTTTTTCTAAACCTAAGCCAGTACTACATTTTCCTCCACTTTTTTTTGCACTTTCTTCAGTGCAAATAATCAAGTATCTATTTGTTGATCTAGTTGAGCCATCTACAGAAATGTTTAGTTGATTTTTTAATTTTCCAAGAGTTTTATAATGAGATCCATTTTGAGAAAAACAAACAGAACTTTCACCGTCTATATGGGTTGCAATTTCTAAATCATCCACACCCAAAGAATCCACTGAAGTAGACCAAAATGAATTACTTAAATAACAATCCAACGGGTTACCACTATTCAATCTTGAAGTATATGCGCTCCGAGTTAAACCTTTTATTTCAAATTTTGTGTAAGCAGTATTATCAGCAAGTGGTTTTATATAAACTTGAACAAATGGGAGAGCTCCTCTTTGAGATTGAGTATTTATATTGACAAACAAATTTTTTACTTGAGCAACGGCTTTTCTAACTTTTCTATCTTTATTCCAGTTATTAAAGTTAGGAGCAGCAGCAGCAGTAACCAAAGCTACTATTGAAATAACTACTAGTAGCTCAAGTAAAGTAAATCCTTTAATGTTCTGATCTTGCTGCACCTGGATCTATCTTCCCTGATTTTGCTAATTCTTCAAGTGATTTTTCCATTGTTATCATACCGTCTCTTACTGCGGTTTGCATAATGCTTGGTATTTGATGAATTTTTGCTTCTCTAATTAAGTTTTGTATTGGAGCTGTGCATTTCATAATTTCGAATGCACCAACTCTACCAGCCCCATCTCTTGTTTTCAGCAATCTTTGTGTCACAACCATTTTTAATGACGTAGAAATTTGAGCTCTAATTTGTTCTTGTTGTTCAGGAGGAAATACATCAATAATTCTATTAATAGTACTTGGTGCACCACTAGTATGTAAAGTTCCAAAAACTAAGTGTCCAGTTTCAGCAGCAGTAAGTGCCAAACTAATTGTTTCTAAATCTCTCATTTCACCAACTAAAATTACATCTGGATCTTCTCTTAATGCTGCTTTGAGAGCAGCGGCAAATGTTTGAGTTTGTTTTCCAACTTCTCTATGGGAGACTATGCTTTTATCATCTTCATGAATAAATTCGACTGGATCTTCAACAGTGATAATGTTTGCTGTTCTAGTTTTATTAATTTCATTTACAATTGCTGCAAGCGTAGTTGACTTACCAGATCCTGTGGGTCCAGTTACTAAAACCAAACCTTTATGAAAATCTACTATGTCATATAAAGAAGGTGGTAGATTAAATTGATCCATACTTGGTATTTTGCTTTCTACTCTTCTACAAACACAAGCAGGGCCTTTAATAGTTTTATAAAAATTTGCTCTAAATCTTAATCCACTTAAAGAAACAGAAGTATCTAACTCATGTGTTTTATCAAATTTTTCTAATTCTATTTCGTTACAATTCATGGATAGAAGGTCTTTAATATCTTGGGCAGCAACCATGACATCAGGTACCTTAATAATCTCTCCAGTTTGTCGGTAAGCTAAAGGTGCTCCAGATCTGATATGAAAGTCGGAAATCTTCTTATTATTTTTTGCTAATTCTTCTAATTTTTCAAACATTCAATATTGATACTTTAAAAACTAACTAATTTTTACTTTTTTATTTTAAAAAAACTCATTATGAACTAAAGTCATTTTTTATTCTAGTAAAAGTTGAGTATATAGTTAAAATTCGATTTATAAATTTATGAAAAACCCTTTTGCAAACCTTTTTAAAAAAAATAGTAATAAGGATGCACCTTCTACTCCAACTCCAAAACCAGATACAAAGAAGAAAGAGGGATTTTTTAGCAAACTACTAAAGAACCGGTTAGGCAAGTCATCTATCAAAGGAGAAGAAATTCTAGGTGTTGAGTTAACTCCAAACGAAATTAGGTTAGCACAAGTTTCAAGCAATAAAGCAAATCAGTGGGTTTTAGATAAATTTTATGTTCATAAATTTGAGGGAATATCAGATGGTGGAACAGTTTTAGATAATCAAGACAAAATTGCTGAAGAATTAAAATTAGCTTTATTAAAATCCAAAGTTAATACTACAAATGCGGCTATTGCAATTCCAGTTACTAGTGCGATCATAAGAGTAGTAACTGCTCCATTAATGACAGATGAAGAATTAAGAAAAGCAATTGATACAGACTCATTGTGGGAAAATTTAGTTCAGCTTACAGATAACTTGGCAGATTATTCAATATTCCATCAAGTCATTAATAAAGATGAAAAAGCTAATACGATGGACATTCTATTTGTTGCCTCCAAGTTATCAGACATAAACAGTTATACAGCCATCATTAAAAAAGGTGGTTTAAATGCTGTAATTATAGATGTTAAGTGTTTTGCATTAAAATCTGCAGTCGATCAAATAAATCAAATAGCTGGATCTATAGAAGACTCAAATTTAACTGCAGTTTTAGAATTTGGATTAGATGAAAACTATGTGATGATACTTTATGAAAACAATCCAATAATTACAGATATATTTATTAGATCTCAAGATAGAAAAACTTTATCAGAAAGTAATAATCAAGAGGAAATGGATGCCCTTGTTAGAAGATACATGACGCAGGTTAAACAAGCTGTCCAAGACTTTGAAACAAAATATGAAAAAAGGATAAGAAATTTAAAAGTAACTTCTAATTTACCAAATGTTGAAGATTACCTAGCAAGCTTTAGAAAAAATATGGTTAATACTGGTTATAATCTTTTTAATCCTTTTGATGGAATAAAAATTCCAGCTCAAATTGAGAATGAAGTTAACTCAAGTAACCCATCTTATTTTTCAACAGTAATGGGTTTGGCTTTTAGAAAATTAGATGTTTTTGGATATTATAAATTTGTAACAGCAGTTAAAAATATTAACTTATTACCTAATAGGGAAAGCATGATTGCACAAAAAAAAGCAAAAGCTTTCTCAAACTTTGCTTTTAAAGGTATCGCAGGAATTGTTGCAATAATTTATATTGTCCTGTTTGGATTTTCATTCTGGCAAATATCAGATTTAAATAAAAAAATTGACGGATACGATCAAATTGTTCAAACTCATTCGGAAAGATCAAATCAATTTAATAAGGTCTTGAAGGAAAAAAAGATGATGGATAAATCTTTAGAGTTAAGTAACTCGATAAAATCTAATAAAACAGTTAGTTTCAGAGTTTTGGCACAAATAGCATCAGCTGTACCAAAAAGAGTAAAATTTGACTCTATTGAATACAATGGGTCAAACCTAATAGTTATAGAAGGTACAGCATTTAGTGATCAAGATATTTTAAAACTAATAAGTAATTTAAATAACAAAAAATTAATTTCACAAGCATCATTAGCAAGTATGACTCTTCCAAATGACCAGCAAGGTTCGCAAACAATGAAGGGTTTTAAAATAGCTTGTATACTGGAGGCAGTATAATGGATCTAAAAAACATGACTATGGATGATTTAAAACAAAAACTTTCTGGAGTTGATAAAAAAACTTTAATTAAGTTTGGAATAGGTTTCGGAGCAATTTTAATATTTTTAATAATTTATTATGTTGTTTTAAATCCAATGGTTAAGGAAAGAAAAGCAAAATTTGAAGACAAAATACAAAAAGAAAATGAAATTACAGAATTTGAAAATAATATTATCTCATTGACAAAAACAATAAAAAAAATGAAACCACAATTTGAGGAGACATCAACATTGTTTCATTCAAAAGCAGAAGTTGAAGATCTGTATCAAAGTTTGAGTAAGCATGCAGCTGTCAATGGTTTAGTCATTTCTAAAATTGAAAAAAAAGATCCTAAACCTGTTTTAAAAGTTGGGATGACAGAACAGTCAGCTGAAAACCTTCAAAAAGAAATGGTATCTTATTATAAAATTCCTGTTGATTATGAAATCAAAGGGAACTTTTTAGGCTATATTAAGTTCAAAAGAGCAGTATCTAAGCAAAAAAAAATGTTAAATTTTGACAAAGAGACAATAAGTGTAGTACAAAATGATTCAACTGGAGCGATAGTGGCTACTGGTGAATTAACAATTGTAGGTATGCCTAATGAATTTTTTTAAGATTCTATTTATTATAAGTCTTTTGACTTTACCATCTATATCCTACTCGGATAGTCACGATCAAAAACAAGAAGTATTGGATAAAGTAAAAGAGATTGCTAAGGAGATAGAGGAGGAGGAAGAGGTTCCTCTTAATGATCCATTTGCAGGTAATGAGGGTACCGGTTCTATGTCAGGTAATATTCCAGCGGATGAACAAGAAAATGAATTAAGTTTGTATAATTTTAAATTAGCAGGTCTTATATCGGGTAAAGATTATAGTTATATTTCAATCGTAAACTCTGGTGGGGAAGTGTTAACTCTTAGCTTAGGTCAATTTTTAGGAAAAATACAATTAGTCGATCTAAGACTAACAGAGGCTATATTTAAAAAAGAAGATGGTAAATATATGATTATAGATTTTAATAATCAGGTAAGAGAGGCAGATGAATATTAAAAAATTATCTACTTACTTTGGATTATTATTTATTTTATTTGTCCTAAGTGCTTGTCAAAACATTAAAAAATATGACAAACCTTTCAAACATAATACGCCATTAATTAAAGATAAAGGTGTAGTAGACGCAGGTAAATCTGAAATTTCTAAAACTTTAGAGATGGGTCCAAAACCAATTGAAGGTGATAATAGAAAACTTGGTAAAAGAAAAAAAATATCATCTGAAGCTCAAAGAAATTACCTGATAATTTCTGATGACTATCCATTGTTAAAACAAAGAGTAACTCTAAAATTTAAAAATCTTGATTACAAAGAAACAATGAAATTAATGGGTAAAATTGGTGAAATAAATATCTTAGTTGGAGATGAAGTAGCGGGAGCAATTTCTGCAGAACTCATAGATGTCCCGTGGGATAAAGCTTTTCAAGCATTATTAGATATGAAAAATTTTGCATCTGATGTTGATGTAGCAAGTAATTTAATAAGAATTCATTCTCCAGAAACTTTAACCGCTCAAGAAACATACAAATCAGAAAGAGCACAAGCTGTTAAGAAAAAGGTTGAACTAGAAGATAGTGTTGAGCCAATATATTCAGAAATATTTAGATTATATTATATAACACCAGCACAAGCTAAAGAGACAATTCAGGAATTGTTTTTACAGTCAGCAGGTGGGGACGGATCTTATTCTCCAATTCAAATTACCGAGGAGATCACAACGCGTTCAATTATTGTTAGGGGTAAAGAGAAAGATTTAGATGTAGTTGATAAAGTTATTAAAGAAATAGATATAAGAACTAAACAAGTTTTAATAGAAGCTTTTATAGTTGAAGCAAACTCTGATTTTGAAAGAGCATTAGGATCTAGATTAGGTGGGTATTACAATAGAAGTGGAAATATTTCTGGGGGTACAGCTGCTTCTAGTAGCGGAAGTGCTTTTGGAACAGATTTAGATACTGCTGCTGGACTAGGATCATCAACTGATAGTATTGCTAATTTTCCTGTAACTGGTGCTACTAGTGGAATTGGAATTTTAAGACGAACAGGGTCAGGTGTTTTAAAAGCAGAAATAACTGCATTAGAAAGTATGGGAATGGGTAAAACTATTTCAAATCCAAAAGTATTTACTTTAGATAACCAATTGGCGACTGTTACTCAAGGTGAAGAAATACCTTATCAAACAACATCTGATGGAACAACCTCAACATCTTTTAAAGAGGCAGCATTAAAATTAGAAGTCACTCCAAGCATTATAGGTGATGGCAATGTTTTATTAACTATCAAAGTTAATAATGATACTCCAAATAGGACAGCTTCATCTGACGAACCTCCAATTAACAAAATGGAAATTGTTACAAAATTATTAGTTGCAGATGGTGACATAGTCGTAATTGGTGGAATAAAAAAGAACGTTGTTGCTAAAAATAAAAGCCAAACCCCAGGAATTGGAAATATGCCTGTAATTGGTAATCTCTTTAAAGGTAAGTCAAATTCTGATAACCTAGACGAGTTATTAGTATTTATAGCACCAAGAATTTTATAATGATTAACATAAGTAGAGAGTCTGAGATTAATTTGATTAATATCTTAATAGACCAAGATATTATTTCAGGGAAAGATTTAGCTGAAATAAAAAAAGTTTCTAGTGATGGAAACAAATCACAATTAGATGCGGTATTTGAATTAAATCTAACAGATGAACAAAAAATTTTAGATTTATTAGTTCACGATCAGTCCCTAGATGTTGTTGATTTATCAATAATTGATGTGACTGAAGAATTAAAGGCTGTTCTTCCTTCAAATTATATAAATATGAATTTTATAGCACCATTTAAAATTGAGGGAAAAGTACTACATATTGCAATTTCTGATATTTCAAAATTAAGTTTGATGAGAAATTTAAGAACAATTACAAAAATGGATATTGAGTTACATGCAGCCAAAGTTTCAGATATTTCAAATTTTGTTGACAAGCTCTTGGCTGATGGTGAAAAAACAATATCTGACATTAGACAAACAAATGCTGAAAAAACCAAAACCTTTGATTATGATGTTGACGAACAGGCTGAAGTTTTAGATAGCCAACCCGAAGAAGATATTGAAGCAATTGAAAACGAGTCTGAAGTTATTAAATTTAGTACAGCCGTTGTTGCTGATGCTATTAAATCAGGTGTATCTGATATTCACATTGAACCATACAGATTTTCATCAAGAGTAAGATATAGATTAGACGGTATCCTTACAGAGCAAGAGCATTTTAAAAAATTTTTACACTCAAATTATGGTGCAGTTGTTACAAGATTTAAAATTATGGGAAAATTGGACATTGCGGAAAGAAGACTTCCACAAGATGGAGCTATACCGTTTAAAATTGATGGAAAGGTAGTAGACTTACGATTATCAATTCTTCCTACTGCAACGAATGAAAGAATTGTAATGAGGGTTCTAAATAAAGATGCAGGCGATATAAGTCTAGAGCAATTAAATTTTGAAGAAACAGATTTAAAAAATTTAAGAAAAGCAATTCATGGAACTCAAGGTTTGGTTTTGGTTACTGGTCCAACAGGTTCTGGTAAAACAACAACACTATATAGTATTTTAAAAGAGGTATCGAAACCTCACTTAAACATATTAACTGCAGAAGATCCTGTTGAGTATGAATTAGATGGCGTTGGTCAAGTTCAGATCAAAGATGACATTGGTTTGAATTTTTCAACAGCCCTAAGGTCTTTTTTAAGGCAAGATCCAGAAATAATTCTTGTTGGTGAGATGAGGGATAAAGAAACAGTAGATATAGGTCTTAAAGCAGCATTAACAGGCCACTTGGTATTTAGCACTTTACACACTAATGATGCACCTAGTACCATTACAAGGTTGCAAAATATGGGTACACCAGATTATTTAATAAGTGCTGCTGTGAGTTTAGTATTAGCACAAAGGCTAGCTAGAAAAACATGCCCAGATTGTAGAGTGCCTGATGATGATATTACTCCGAAAGCACTTGCTGATTTTGGTTTTACAGTGGAACAAGCATCTAGAGCTAAAGTTCAAAAAGGGAAAGGATGTCCAAAATGTAAAGATAGTGGTTATAAAGGTAGAATGGGAATTTATGAAATATTAAATGTTACAAAACCAATAAAAGAAGCAATATTAAGAAAAGCAACCACACCAGAATTAAAAGAAATTGCATCTAATGAAGGCTTTAGGACTATGCAGGACATGGGAAGAGAATTAATTCTCACTGGCGATTTAAATTTTAGAGAATTTGATAGAGTGCTATCAGGAGAATAGTAATGTCATCTGAAACATTCACATATAAAGGCATTTCAGCAGGAAAATATATCGAAGGTGAAATAGAAGCAATCAATCAAGAAGAGGCATCATATAAATTAAAAGAACAAAAAATAATAATTACAAACTTAATTAAAGTAAAAAAAAAGAAAGCTACTAAAGAAAAAGGCAAAAAAAGCAGTTTTTCTTTTGGTAAGAAAAAAGTTACTCCACAAGATGTAATGCTTTTTTCTAAGCAATTTGCAACGATGGTAAAAGCAGGTTTGCCAATATTAAATGTTTTAACAATGCTTAGAGACCAAATAGAACACCCAACTATGAAAGAGATAATAGAAGATGTTAGAAAAAGTCTTGAAGGTGGAATAACTCTGTCTAAATGTTTTGAAAAATACCCAAAAATATTTGATAATATTTATATAAACTTAATTAAAGCTGGTGAAGCTAGTGGTAAATTAGATGATTTCTTACTTAAATTGGTAGTTTCATTAGAAAAAAGAGAAAAAGTAAAAAAAAAAATTAAAAGCGCCTTAACGTATCCTGTTGTTATGTTTACAGTTGCAATAACAGTAATGGTTTTTATGTTAATTAAAGTTGTACCGGTTTTTGCTGAGATGTATGAAGGTATGGGTGTTCCCCTACCAACCCCAACTGCAGTGATTATGACGGCAAGTAATTTTATGAGAGGATCTGGAGGTCTCACATTAGCTATTGTTAGTATAATTTTATTTGCAATATTTAAATACACAACAACTAAAATTCCAACTATTAGATATAAGTGGCATCAAAGAGTTCTCAAGATGCCAGTTTTTGGAGATATGATATTAAAATCATTGATAGCTAGAGTTGCATTAATAATGGGTAATCTTAGTGCTGCAGGTGTTAATCTTTTGGAAAGTATAGAAATTGCAAAACAAGTAAGTAATAATGATGTTGTTACTCAAGCTTTAGAAAATGTAAAAAAAGGTGTTTTTTCAGGAGACACTTTAACAAAACTATTTTTAAAAGAACCAGTTTTTCCTGCAACCTTTAGCCAGTTAATTTCTGTAGGAGAGCAGACGGGAAATTTAGATGAAATGTTTACATCTGTATCAGCTTATTATGAAGAAGAGTTTGATACAGCTGTAGATAATATGTCGAGTTTAATTGAACCGATTATGATTGTATTTATGGGTACGATGATCGGTGGTTTGATGATAGCTATGTATTCACCAATCTTTAATGTTGGTGCAATTATTGGAAGTTAATAATCTATTTTTTTAGACAAAATTAAATGGTTAATCCAAGGCTTTTCACCTTCTTTAAATACCACTGCATCCATTATTTGTTGAATAAAAAAAGTTCCAAGTCCACCTGGTTTAATATCATCAATTTTTCTGTGTCGAATTTTATCTTCTTCAACCGGTCTACCTTTGTCAAAAAAACCAATTTCTAAATTTCCATTTGCTAAAGAGATTTTAATCTCCATTTTATCCTCAGTATCTTCTCCTTGATAAGCATGTTTAACAATGTTCTGTGCTGCCTCTGCAATTGCTAATACCAATTCATCTTTTAAATCTTGATCTATATTTACTTTTTCAAAAACTTCTCTTGAAAAACTTCTTACGTCCTTTAAGCTTGATGAACTTACAACAAAATCTCTCTGTTCTGATATTTGTGCAAGATTATTCATTATTTATCCTAAGTTTAAAATTTGCTCCAGTTTTGCCATCATAATAACTTTCAAAACTGATTTGCTTATATCTTTTAAAATGACTTTTGTTCCAAGTTCAGTTGCTTTTTGATGACTTTCAATTAGTACAGATATTCCAGACGAGTCCATGTATTGAACTTCTTTTAGATTTAGATGTACCTCTTTTTTTGCCTCAATAAGAGGCATTATAATTTCTTTTGCTTTTTCTGTTACATCCATATCAATTTCACCATCAAGGTGAACAATTGATATTCCGTTTTCTTCTGTAACTTTGTATGACATAAATATTAATATTTATTAAATTTCCCTGTGAAATCAACAAAAATGACCCATTTTGAATATATATTATGTATGTAGATATTGACTTTTAAAAGATATAATTATTATGTATATACATATTTTTTATTTAAAATAGGATCATAAATTATGAAAAAAAATAATAAAGGTTTTACACTTATAGAATTATTAGTTGTTGTAGCCATCATCGGTATATTAGCTGCCGTTGGAGTTGTTGCATACTCTGGTTACACAAAGGGGGCAAAAAAATCCGCTGTTAAATCAAATCACGCAGCCATTCTTAAATATGTTGCAGCAGAACTTAAAAAATGTGAGATCGGTGAAACAGGTGTTATGAAAAAAGGTGGACAAAACAAATTAACTTGTAGTGACAGAAAAACAGCTAACAAAGTTGCTGATGGTGCTTTTGATGCATTGTCAACAGAGTTCAAAAATCCATACAATACTGGTGCCTCTGCAATAGTTAAATCTACTCTAGGAGCATGTAATTCTACAACTGAAGGACAGACTAGCGTAGCCAATACAAATTCATTAGTTACAATAAAGTCTTGCCCAGTTGATGGAGAAGCTCTTTTAGAGGGAACTGTCGACATAGAATAGCAAAAACAGAATATTTAAATGACAACCAGAAGCTCAGGCTTTACTTTAATTGAGCTTTTGGTTGTTGTTGCAATATTAGGAATAATAGCAGCAATAGGTATCGTTAGTTATAATGGCTACGTTTCATCTGCAAAAAGAAAATCAGCAGAGAACATAATTTTACAAATATCTCTTGCGCAAGCAGAATATTTTTCTGATCGCGATGTCTATTACTATACTACTGGTTGTGATTTATCCGTAGAAAATGGTTCAAATGAAATTGAAAAAAACTTACTAGGGGAAGCTAATGTTATTTCTTCTAAAGATGAAGGTGGTTACACATTTTGTATAACAGGCGTTGCAACTCAATATCAGATAAGAGCTAAGGAAGATAAAAAAGGTACACCTTGTGAACTTGAGTATAATGAAAAAATGAAATGGACTAGAAAGAACTGCTAGTTTCAAAAATGGAATTTCAGAAATATATAGAAAATATCAAATTAATTTTTTCAGGTAATTTATCAAAAAACTTTAAGATATATGCAACTGCAAGTTTAGCTTGGATCATATTTATTGGATATCTAACTTGGTGGAATGGATTAAAAAGTCCAATGATAGATAAAAGCTTTAGATGGGATGAGTGGTTTTGGTTTGGGATTGTTCCAGCCCTTTCTCCTTATTTATTTTATTTTATTTGGAGAAAAAAAGAATAACTAACCTATTTTGAACATCTACTTTCTATCATGAACTTTAAAATAAATATAACCTCAAGAGGATGAAGTGGAGAGCATAGATCTGGAAACAGTAAAATCATTTGTTGATACTCTTTGGGTTATAGATTGTGCAATACTTGTTTTCATAATGCAGGCAGGCTTTATGTGTATGGAGACAGGATTGTCTAGACATAAAAATAGTATTAACGTCGCTTTAAAAAATGCAGCTGATTTTGGTCTTGCAGTTGTAATTTTTTGGCTATTCGGCTTTGGTTTGATGTTTGGAAAGAGTTTTAACGGCTATTTTGGAACTGATTTGTTCTTTTTTAAAACTGATCAAGCTGAATACATGACATATTTTGTGTTTCAAGCAATGTTTGTTGCAACTGCAGCTACAATTGTTTCAGGTGCTGTTGCTGAAAGAATGAAGTTTAATGGTTATTTAATCATAACAATAATAGCTACAGGAATTATATATCCAATTGTTGGTCATTGGGCATGGTCATCAAGTTATTTAAATAATATAGATGCTACAAGACAACTACTTGCTATAACTGGACAGGTAAAAACTACGGGATGGCTTACAGATATTGGATTTGTTGATTTTGCTGGAAGCACTATTGTTCACTCAGTTGGTGGCTGGATTGCTTTATCAGCAGTTTTAATTTTAGGTCCTAGAATTGGAAAATATTCAGATGCAAATAAGGGAAAGTTTACTGGTTCAAGTTTTCCGCTTGCAGTTTTGGGAACCTTAATTTTATGGTTTGGTTGGTTTGGTTTTAACGGTGGAAGTAATGGAGCTATGGATGATGCAGTTCCTTTAATTTTAATAAATACATTTCTAGCTGCATCTTTTGGATTATTAACAGGTCTTGGGATTTCATTTGCATTATTTAAAAAACCAGATCCTTATTATGTAATTCTTGGACCACTTGCAGGTTTAGTTGCAATTACAGCAGGATGTAATTCAATGACATCAGTAACCTCAATATTTGTTGGAATTATTGGAGCAGTGGTTGCAATTTTTGTAAATGAACTTTTAAATAAATTCGAAATAGATGATGTTGTTGGTGCCGTGCCTGTTCATTTGGCAGCAGGGATTTGGGGAACTATTGCAGTAGGTTTATTTAGTAATCTTGAAATTTTAGGAACTGGATTATCAAGATTAGAACAAATTAAAGCACAGTTTATTGGAATTGTTTCAATTGGTATTTTTTCATTTTTTAGTTCATATATTTTATTAAAAATTTTAAATTATTTTTATCCTTTGAGAGTAAGTCCTTTGCATGAAGAATTAGGGCTTAATATTGCAGAACACAATGCTACTTCTGTTGAACATGATTTAATTACAATTTTAGATAAACAATCTGAGTCTGGCGATTTAACAATTAGAGGACCACAAGATCCATTTACTGCAGGTGGTGTAATTGGACTTTATTACAATAGATTGATGAGTAAACTAGAAACTAGCGAAGCTGAAAAGAAAGTATGGAGAGACAGAATTTCAAATGAAGTAAAACTTGCTGTTAAAGTTCAAGAAAATTTTCTACCAAAGAGGAATTTAGAAAATTACCCTGTGCACGGAATTAATATTGCAGCTAGGGAAGTTTCAGGAGATTTCTTTAGCTTTTATCCTCACAATGATAGTGTTTACTTTATTATTGCAGATGTTGCGGGTAAAGGAATTCATGCTGGCATGGTAATGGCAAAAGCTTCAACTTTATTTGAGATAATGTCTAGAGATCAAGTAGATCCAGATGAAATGATGTTTCATATGAATAATGATCTGTTTTTAACTAAAACTGGAGGAATGTTTGTTACTAGTATATTGGGAGAATATAATATGAGAACTGACGAATTAAGATGGGTAAACGGAGGTCATCAGCCAGCTATAATCAGATCATCATCAGGAAATTATAGACAATTTGCGAGCAATTCTCCACCTATGGGAGTAATACTTCAAAAAGACAAATCAGTTTACACAACTCATAAAGTTAAGCTTGAAAATAACAAGTTTTATGCATTTACTGACGGTTTATCAGAAAGCTTAAATAGCGAAGGCGAAGAAATAGGAATAGATGGCTCATTAAAAATTATAGAACAAAATTTTAACTCTGATACTAGTAAGCAATTATCTGATATATCAAACTCTGTAATTAAATCTGCTGGTGATAATAAACTAAGTGATGACTTAACACTAATATCAATAGGCAATTAAGAATTCAGGTAAAATAAACCCGCGATCAAATATCATATATATTAAACATATCTTAGAAAATATATTTCCAACGTGGATGAAAAAAATCTAAAAATTGGAATTATTGGTGCTGGTATTCAAGGTGTCTGTAATGCTTTGTTTCTTCAAAAAAAAGGATTCCAGGTAACACTTTTTGATAGAGAAGAACCAGGGAGTGCAGCATCATATGGAAATGCGGGACATTTTTCTCCTTATGCGTCTGTTCCATTAAATAGACCAGATGTAATAGCAGATGTTCCTTCAATGCTGATAAGCTCCAGGGGGCCTTTAGCTCTAAAATGGAATTACGTACCAAAGATGATTCCTTGGTTTGCGAGATTTATTTTGAATTGTAGGGAAGAAAAAATGATGCATACAGCCAAAAATATGCATCAAATTTTAGATCAATCATTACCAGCATTTGATGAATTATTTGACGAAATTGACCTAGATGGGTTAGTGGAAAATAATGGAATTCTTTATGTTTGGACAGATCAAAATATGAAGAGTAGAGAATTAGAAATTCGAATTAGAGATCAGCTAGGAGTAAAACAACAATTAGTTAATAAAAAAGAAATTCATGACTTAGAACCAAACCTGAAACCATTTTATCATGGTGGGGTATTTTATGATTATGCAAGACACGCAAGAAATCCAAGAAAAATTTTAATAAAATTATTTGAAAATTTTGTAAACAAGGGTGGAAAATTTTTAAAATTAAATATTCAAAATATAGATTTTGATGAAGAAAAGCCTGTTCTTAGAACTGAGACTCAAAGATTTATTTTTGATAGACTTGTTGTTGCATGTGGAGCATTTTCAAAAAGACTAACGGATAAACTACATGAAAATATTCCTTTAGATACTGAAAGAGGTTATCATATTCACTTTAAAGATTTTGACCATTTAATTTCAAGACCCATTGTTTATGCAAATAGAGGTTTTGGAATGACACCTATGGAACAAGGATTACGAGTCGTTGGTACAGTTGAATTTGGAGGTTTGGAAAATTCTCTATCTAAATCCAGAATAAAAAACTTGATATTAAACGCAAAGGATATGCTAGATGGTTTACCAGAACATAAAGATGAATGGCTAGGTTTTAGACCCACATTGCCAGACTTTCTACCAGTTCTAGGGCCATCAAAAAACTATAAAAATGTTTTTTATTCATTTGGTCATCATCACTTAGGTTGGACACTAGGAGCGATATCAGGAAAAATTATATCTAAAATGATCTCAGACGAGAATACCAACTTAGATTTGCAGCCATACAGTTCAATTAGGTTTAGTTAAAAGTATCCTTTTATAGTACTCTATATGATGCTTGAAAATAAAAGTAATATCATAATTGCATCTATTTTGCTTTTTTTAGCAGCTTTGTTTTGGTCAGGAAATTTTATTGTTGGAAAGATAGCAGGTCAAAATGAAATACCTCCAATATCATTAAACATACTAAGATGGTCACTGGCGTTTTTAATTTTACTACCTTTTACTTATAAAGAGATGCTTAAAAAAAAGGAATTAATTTTTAAAAATATTTATCTCTTATGTTTTCTAGGTATAACAGCGGTCAGTATCTTTAATTCAGCACTTTTTTATTCTTTGAAAACTACACAAGTAATTACAGGTGTTCTTATGATTTCTACTGTTCCAGTTATGATCATTTTATTTTCTATAATTTTAAAAATAGAAAAAACAAATACCTTTCAAGTTTTGGGAGTTATTTTTTCTTTATTAGGTGTGTTATTTATAATTTCTAAAGCAGATTTTGATGTCTTTAAAAATTTAGCTTTTGAAAAAGGAGATTTATTTGCATTATTTGCGATGATATCCTGGTCACTTTATTCAGCGCTTTTAAAGAAAAAAAATTATGGATTATCGCCTATAACTTTACTTCAAGTTGTTATTGGGCTTGGTGTAATATTTCTTATACCAATGTATGCAATAGATTATATTTACGTTGGTAATCGAATTACAATTAATTCAAATTTCATTCTTGTTTTATCTTACGTTGTTTTGTTACCTGGAATCATTTCTTTCTTTTTCTGGATAAAAGGTGTTGCTTTAATAGGTGCAAATAGAGCAGGAATTTATTTACATTTAATGCCAATTCTTGCAGCAATTCTTGCAATGATAATATTTGATGAAGTATTGCTATTTTATCATTATATCGGTGGAATATTTATTATTTCAGGCATATTACTTTCAAACAAAAAAAATGCTTAAAGTAGCTATACTCGACGATTATCAAAATATCGCAAAAGATTTTATTGATCTTAAAAAATTATCTTCAAAATATGAATTTCATGTATTTAATGATCCATTTGAAAATGAGGATGATGCAATTGAAAAATTAAAAGAATTTGAAGTTCTTTTTATAATGAGAGAGAGAACAAAAATAACGAAACAATTAATAGAAAGTTTAAAAAAATTAAAATTAATTGCCACTAGTGGAATGAGAAATAAATCGATAAATTTAGAAGCAGCTAAAAAAAATAAAGTTTTGGTCACTGGTACTGAAATTAATAGTAACCCAACACCAGAGTTAACTTGGGCATTTATTTTAGGACTTGCTAGAAATTTTAAGACAGAAATAGATAATATGTATCAAGGTTATTGGCAGTCGACAATTGGAGTTGAGCTTAAAGGTAAGATCTTAGGTTTACTTGGATTGGGGAGAGTTGGTTCTCAAGTTGCAAAAATTGGCAAAGTTTTTGGCATGCAAGTTATGGCATGGAGTGAAAACTTGAGTTTAGATAAATGTAAGGAACTTGATGTTTTGCCATGTAACAAAGACGATTTAATTCAAAATTCAGACTTTCTATCAATTCATGTTCAAGGAGGAGATAGATATAGAAATTGTATTACTATTAAAGAATTCGAGAAAATGAAAAAAACTTCCTATTTAATAAACACTTCAAGAGGTGAAATAGTTAATGAAGACGATCTCATTATAGCATTATCTACAAATATAATTGCTGGAGCCGGTTTAGATGTTTACGAAAAAGAACCACTGCCTGAAAGCCACAAGCTTAGATTTGTGCAGAATGCTCTTTTACTTCCTCATATTGGTTACGTAACCGCTGAAAATTATGCAACTTTCTATAGTCAAATGATTGAAAATCTTGATAGTTTTTTATCAGGCAAACCGAAAAGAGTTATAGAATAATCAAAATTTTAGACAATTTTATCAGATAAAATTTTAATTTTTTTGTGTATACTATTTTAAATGAGCAAGGAACTTAAAGCTAATCAAAATCAAAAATTAGATAATCAAGAACTAAATGATTGGCTAGATTCTTTAGATTCAGTAGTTGAAAATCATGGTAGAGAGGGCGCCAAACTAATTTTAGAAAAACTCGAGAAAAGAGCAAAAGATTTAAGAGTATTATATTCACCAGTTCCATATTCACCATATAGAAATACGATATCTCAATATGATCAAGGAATTTATCCTGGTGATTTAGCAATTGAAGAAAAAATTACAGCAATCTTAAGATGGAATGCTTTAACCATGGTTATGAAAGCAAATAAAAATTATGGAGGGCTTGGAGGACATATAGCAAGTTATGCATCTTTTGCCGAAGTATTTGAAACTGGGTTTAATCATTTTTTTCAAGGTGGCGATGAAGCAGATTTAATTTTTTATCAATCTCAGTGCACAACAGGAATATATGCAAGATCATTTTTAGAGGGAAGATTAACAAAAAATCATCTAGAACATTATAGACAAGAGTTAAATGAGCAAGGACTATCATCATATTGCCATCCGTATTTAATGAGAGATTACTGGACATTTACCACTTCATCGATGGGAATAGGTTTAGTTAATGCTATCTACCAAGCTCGTTTCATGAAATATTTAGAAAATAGAAACTTATTAAAAACAAATAAAAGAGTTTGGGGTTTATTTGGAGATGGTGAAATGGATGAACCCGAGAGTTTGGCTGGGTTATCTATCGCATCAAGAGAAAAATTAGATAATTTAACTTTTATTATAAATTGTAATCTCCAAAGATTAGATGGACCTGTAAGAGGTAATGGACAAATTATCCAAGAACTTGAGACAATTTTTAAAGCTAATGGTTGGAATGTTATAAAAGTACTTTGGGGATCTGAATGGGATAAAATTTTTCAACAAGATAAAGATCATTTGTTGTTAAAGCGTTTTGCTAAAACTGTAGATGGAAAATATCAAACATTAGGTGCAAGAGATGGAGAGTATAACCTAAAAAACTTTTTTGCAGAGGACCCAGAAGTTTTAAAATTGGTTTCTTCACTAAGCAAAGATGAAATTGATAAACTCAAAAGAGGAGGTCACGATTTTAAAAAACTTTATGCTGCATTTAATGCTGCTGTTAAAACTAAAGGCAAGCCTACAGTTATTTTAGCTAAAACAAAAAAAGGGTATGGAATGGGAAAAGCTGGAGAGTCGAAAATGACTAACCACCAGCAAAAAGAATTAAATCTCGATGCATTAAAAGAGTTTAGAGATCGATTTCAATTAGATATTTCAGATAATAAATTAGAAAATATGGAGTTTTATAAACCAGATGAAAATTCAGAGGAAATTAAATATTTAAAAAAAAGAAGGGAAGCTTTAGGAGGATCTTTACCAAAAAGAAGCTTTAAAGAAGTTCAATTGACTACTCCAAAAATTGAAAAACACTCAAACTTTTTATTCGAAGAAAGTGATAGAGAATATTCAACAACGACTGGACTGGTAAGGTCTCTAGGAAATATAATGAGAGATAAAGATTTTGGAAAAAGAGTTGTTCCGATTGTAGCTGATGAAGCAAGAACTTTTGGAATGGCAAATTTGTTTTCACAAATTGGAATTTATTCGCCTGATGGACAATTATATGAGCCTGAGGATGCAACCTCAATTTTAAAATATCAAGAGTCTAAGACTGGACAATTGCTAGAGGAAGGAATTAATGAAGCTGCAGCTATCTCTTCATGGTTAGCGGCCGCAACATCATACAGCAATCATAATTTTCCTATGATGCCTTTTTATATATTTTATTCAATGTTTGGCTTTCAGAGGATTGGTGACTTGATATGGGCTGCAGCCGATCAAATGCCAAGAGGTTTTTTAATAGGAGCAACTGCTGGAAGAACAACTTTAGCAGGTGAAGGTTTGCAGCATCAAGATGGACAAAGTCAGGTAATAGCTTCAACTTTTCCAAATCTTAAATCTTATGATCCTTGTTATGCAGGTGAGTTAGCAATAATTTTTGATGATGGTATGAGAAGAATGATGACAGAATGCAGAGATGAATTTTATTATGTAACAGTTAACAATGAAAAATATGCGCATCCAAAAATTGATCTTAAAAATAAAGAAGGAATTATAAAAGGTGGATATTTATTCAAAGATAACTCAAATGATAAAATTAATATTAATTTATTAGGATCTGGTCCAATTTTTAGAGAATGTATCGAAGCAGCAAATATTTTGAAAGATGAATACGGAATTGGATCAAAATTATTTAGTATCACTAGCTATTCTGAGTTAGAAAAAGATGCAAAATCTATTTTAAGGCAAAATACATTATCGCCAGCAAACAAAAAACAAAATTATTTACAAAAATTAATTTCAAATAACGATCCAATTGTAGCAACTTCGGACTATGTTAGAGCATATTCTCAACTTATCTCAAGTTACACTGACAATAAGTTTCTAGCATTAGGTACAGATGGATTTGGCAGAAGTGACACTAGGAAAAATTTAAGAGATTTCTTCGAAGTTGATAGTAAGCATATTGTTGTTAGTTCCCTTTACACTTTATATGAGGAGAAAAAAATTCCATTAGATTTGTTAGAAAAAGCTATCAAAAAATATAATTTAAATAATAATAAAAATAATCCTTGGGAAGTTTAGCAAAGAAAATTTGTAATGGACTTACCTGTTGTTAATCATCAAGATTATGAGGCACAATTAAACGATGATAACAAATTTCCGATAAAAAAGTTTGGAGAATTAGCCAAATATTTGGTTTTGCATAAAGTAGTGAAAACTTTTCATAAACCAGAACCTTGTTCTATCGAAACCTTGAAGGAAGCACATTCTCTTGAATACATTAATAAGATAAAAAACAAATCTCTAGATAAAAATGAGGTGAGGAAAATTGGTTTTCCACTAGTTGATAGCGTTGTCAGAAGATCTTTCATCGCAACTGGTGGAACAGTTATGGCAACAAAACTTGCTTTAAATTATGGAATAGCATGCAACACTGCCGGCGGAAGTCATCATGCAAGCTATGATGAGGGTGCTGGTTATTGTGTTTTTAATGATGTAGCGGTAGCTGCTAAATATCTAACAATTAGGGGATTGGCAAATAGAATTTTAATAATAGATTTGGATGTGCATCAGGGTAATGGAAATTCTGAAATATTTAAAAATGATAATCAGGTATTTACATTTAGTATGCATTCAAAAGTAAATTATCCTGCAAAAAAATCTATTTCTGATTTAGATGTAGAACTTGAGGAAAATTTAGAGGATAAAAAATATTTAGAGATTTTGAAATCAAACTTAAAACTTCTAAATCAAGAGGAATTTGATTTTATTTTTTATATTGCTGGAGTTGATATTCATTATAATGATAGGTTAGGTAAATTAAAAATCTCTGACGAAGGTATAATTAAAAGAGATGAGATAGTAATTGATAATTTTTTTTCAAATAAAATTCCAATTTGTGGCGTATTGGGAGGTGGATACAACAAAGATTTCGATAAATTAATAGAATTACATTCTTGTTTACACAAAACATGTGCTAAGTTTATTTAAATGAAAAAAAATAACAACTTAACATCTGAACAGAAGTTAGTTTTATTTGATGAGGCAACTGAACCACCTGGATCAAGTGAATTAAATAATGAAAAAAGAGAAGGCTCATATCACTGTGCTAACTGTGATGCTGAACTATTTAAATCGTCAACAAAATATGAAAGTGGATCAGGTTGGCCATCTTTCTATAAATCTCTTCCAGATGTTTTTGAAACTAAAACTGATCATCATATCGGTTATGTTAGAAC
Organism: uncultured Pelagibacteraceae bacterium; assembly: GCA_902525935.1. GTDB lineage: Bacteria > Pseudomonadota > Alphaproteobacteria > Pelagibacterales > Pelagibacteraceae > Pelagibacter. The sequence goes on from CABZJA010000004.1 coordinate 80,561, forward strand.
AGAGTATCATTGTAAGAAATGTGGTGGACATCATGGTCATATTTTTGATGATGGCCCACAACCTACAGGTAAAAGATACTGTAACAATGGTATTTGTTTAATATTTAAAGCAAAATAATTACTTAATTCGTTAATTTTTTTTGTTCATTTAATGTTTTTTATCATTATAGTGTATAAAATTATAAATTAAATTTATGAAAAAACTTTTAACTGTTATCATTTCTTTATTTTTTTTAGCATCAGCATCAAATGCAGATGTAATATCAGAATATATATCTAATTTGATACCAGGAGATGGAGATACTGAAGTAAGTATAGATTTAAGAGAAAATTATTCTCCAGATTTTAGCATCTTGATGGTTAGAGAATTATCATCTGCTACTAATGAAAATACTTTTACACAACTTTCACTTTTTAATACTGAAAAAGAATCTTCTGATAGATTTGTTGCAAATATTGGTTTAGGAAAAAGATTTTTAAGTGATGACAAGTCCTCTATGACTGGTGTTAATGCTTTTCTTGATTATGATGGTGAGGGAAATTTAAGAACTAGTATTGGTTTAGAAGTAAGAGGAGCAGTTTTAGATTTTGCATTTAACAATTATTTTGGAATGGACGATGCGTCAGGTGAAAAAGTTTTAGATGGTTATGATATGAGATTAGCCTCTCAAATTCCATATTTACATTGGGCTGATGTGTTTGTTAATTCCTATTCATGGGATGGAGAAACCCGAGATGATGTAAAGGGTTTAGTTTATGGTTCAGAATTATCTTTATCTCCAAGTGTAAATTTTGAAATTGCCTATGATGACAAAGATAAGGCAGGTCTTGAGGATGAATACTATGTTAAATTAATGTTCGTATACCCTCCAAGAAATACAGCATCATTAGCAGACGGTATAAGTGGTGAAATATGGAGATCTCAAACTGATATGTCTAATCAGATGTTAACTAAAGTTCAAAGAAATAATAAAATAATGGTAGAGTTTAATGGTTCTGCTTCTATAGTGAGAGCGGACTAATATGAAAATTTTAAAAATTATACTTTCAGTAATTTTATTTTTTTCTGTAACTACAAGTGTTTACGCAGCACTAGGAAAAGCTGCAGTATATAAAGTTACAATGAAAAAGGTTGCATTATGTACTGGAAAAGGTTCGGGCACTACTTGTTTAGGAGAAGTTATTATTGGAACTGGTAATAAAGAAGTTGACGTTGCTTCCGTAAATGCCGGTGCAGTTGCTGGTTCATTTGGAAATCCTGCATTGCTTCCATTAGGAACAACATACACTCATATGCAAGTCACAATTGATAGAAAATTTACAGTCAAAACATCTGATTCTGCAGGTGAAATGTTAAAGACTAATAATGGTGATGTATGCAGAACAGTTGCAAATGCAGATGCGCAATATGGAACTACTGAAACTGCAAGAAAGTATACTCACAAAAGAGCTGTTGATGAAGGAACAGGTTCAGCATCCGCTGAGACAAGAGTTTATTTAATGAATCATGGTACAAATAATGTAACAACTTGTGCGGCAACCGATTGTTCTTCAACTGGAACTGCAACTTCAGGAAGTAGTTGTACATATTGTGAAGCAATGAAAACAGATTTAGACTCAAATGATACTGAACACGTTTTAATTTACGCACTCACAAAACCATATACAGTTACTACAAAATCTCCAAAAGTAACTATGAAATTTGGAACTGCCGAAGCACTATCTGCAAGTGATGTTACCGGAACAGTATGTAATATTTGGGCTGAAGAACCAGTTTTTACTGCAACAATTGAATAATTAATTTTTTATTATTTTAAAGAAGAAAAAAGGTTTCCTGATACTTCTAAAGCTCTAAGTTCTTGATAACCACCAATATGCTCATCATTAAAAAAAATTTGAGGGATTGTTCTTTTACCATTTGCTTTTTTTATCATTTCATCTCTTATTCCAGGACCTGTCGAAACATCGATTTCCTTAAATTCTAAATTATTTCTAGATAACAATCTTTTTGCTGCATCACAAAAATTGCACATAGGTCCAGAATAAACAGTAATATTTTTCATAGATTATATATAGATGATGATTGAGAAATTACTAGAGCAAGTAATCGTTTTTATTGATTTTTGATTTAATAAGTTTTCTTGAGTATTCAAATTTTTTTCTGTGTTTTATACTTTGTGAGCTTGCTCTTTTTCTCCAAAGTCTGAAAGAAGAGGGTTTTAAAGATCTTCTCATAATTTTAATGACTTCACCTTCAGTCTTACCAGTTTTTTTTTCTATTTCTTCAAATGTAATTCTATCAGCCCAAGCTGCCCATACGACCCAATCTGGACTCCCCAAAGGAGGTTCTGGATTTTTAACTCTGGTTGTGGGTCTGTGACTTTTTTTCATCAAAATTCAACAAATTACTAAAATTATTTTAATGCAAATATATAAGGCTATGATATTATCATCTTTAGATAGTCCTATCTAGCCATCTTTAGCTCCCGGTTTTTTAGGACTATCCATAAAATGCTTCCCTTAGATTTTATTCTTTTTTTACAGATCATCATTTTTATGTTTATAACACCTGGAACGCCCAGAATTGTAATTATTTCTTACTCAATGAATTATGGTGTTCAAAAATGTATTTGGACTGCATTAGGAGACATATCTGCAAATATAATTCAAGCGACGTTAGTTATTTTTGTAATTGGATCTTTCTTATCAGATCATCCTACAATTTTAAATACGTTAAAGTGGTTTGGAGTTGGATATTTAACGTATTTGTCATACGATATTTATAAATCTAAGCCAAATGATGTAAATTCAAAGGAATTCCCAAATAAAAGTTTTTTTTCATTTTACAAAGATGGTTTTTTAGTTGCAGGAACAAGCCCAAAAGCGTGGATGTTTTTTCCTTTTATATTTCCACAGTTTATAGACTTTACTTCAAATTATGTTGTTCAATTTTTTATTTTAATAACAACTTATGTTGTATTAGATTTTATTTCTTTAATTGGTTACGCAGTTCTGGCTAATAAACTTATAGTATGGATAAAGGCTAATCCAAAAATAATAAATACAATTTCAGCTTGTGTAATTATTTTTATAGCAATTATCATTGCTATTACGCAACAATATTAACAAACATTGCGCTACTACTTACACTTGCAATTAAATAATTTTTATTATTAATTAAGTCAAAATTAATTAATTAATAAAAAGGGGAATAAATGAAAATAAAAAACATTTTAATTACATTTGTTTCTGCAATAGCATTATTATTTTCAACATCAGTTGTATCTTTTGCAAAAGTTGTTGGTGATAAAATTGTTTTAGGTGCTGCAATTTCTTTAACTGGAAAATATTCATCTAATGGTGTTCATACTCAAAACGGTTATAATATGGCCGTTGATAGAATTAACAGCATGGGTGGTATTAAAGTTGGAGGAAAAACTTACAAGTTTGACATTATCTATTATGACGATGAATCAAATCCAAAAAGAGCAGCTCAACTTGCAGAAAGATTAATATCACAAGACAAAGTAGAGTTTATGCTTGGACCATATAGTTCTGGTCTTACAAAAGCGATTGCTCCTGTCACAGAGAAATACGGTGTACCAATGGTTGAGGCTAATGGAGCTTCAAGATCTTTGTTCACAAAAGGCTACAAATATTTATTTGCAGTTCTAGCTCCAGCTAACTTATATCTTGATGTTGCTATAGATCTAGCGGTTGAAAAGAATAATGGAAAAGGTGTAACTGTAGCTATGGCATTTGAACAAGATGCATTTTCTCAAGACGTAAGACTTGGAGTTTTAGATGCAATTGAGAGAACTGGCTCTAAAAAAGTAATAGATGATAAATTACCAAAAGAGCTAAATGATATGGCTGCGACTTTAGTAAAAGTAAAACAAATGAAACCAGATGTTTTAGTAGTTTCAGGTCACACCAAAGGTGCTCTAACTGCTATTAGACAAATTTCTGAGATGAAAGTAGATGTTCCGATGTTAGCGATGACACATTGTGATGCTGCGAAATTGTCAAAACAACATGGTAAAAACTCACAATATGCATTATGCGCATCTCAGTGGCATAAAACATTAACTTATAAAGATGACTTCTTTAAAGATGGTATGACTTATGACGCAGACTTTACTAAAGAGTTCGGTTATGCGCCTCCATATCAAGCAGCAGAATCATCAGCTGCATTATTGGTATTTAAAGACGCATTTGAAAGAGCTAACTCTTTTGATCAAAAGAAAGTAAGAGATGCTCTTGCAGCTACAAATATGCAAACTTTTTATGGAAATATAAAATTTGCACCTGGTGGTCAAAATGTAGATAAGCCAATGGTACTTTTCCAAGTTATGTGTGATGATGGAGGAAAATGTGAAAACAAAGTTGTTGCGCCAACTAAATGGGCATCAGCTAAGTTAATTCATCCAATTCCTTCGTGGTCTAAAAGATAAAAATAAATCTATAAATACCCCCTATATATTAGGGGGTATTTTTTTTTTAAGGGTTCATTATGGATTTCATGGTCTTCCAGTATCCGATGATTTCTGTTCAAGCATGTTTGGATGGAATTTTACTTGGAATTTTATTTGCATTGATTGCATATGGTATGGCACTTCAATGGGGAGTAATGAATATAATTAATATTGCACAAGGAGATTTAGTAATTTTAGGAGGTTACATTGCTTATTTTATGTACCTTTACGGAATTCACCCTGCATGGGGAGTCATCGTGTCTCCAATAATAATGTATTTTGTAGGTATAGCAATTTATAAACTTGTGATTAATAAAGTTGTCGATAGAGATCTGTTTATATCTATCTTAGCAACATTTGGAATAAGTATTCTTTTCATGCAATTAATGAACTTTGCATTCGGAGCTGATGTTGTTCTTGCAAATTCAGATTATGGAACAACTATGCTATTTAATAATAATGTCGTTTTACCAAATTCAAAAATATTTTCAGCTTTCATAAGTATATTATTTGCGATTTGTTTAGTAATTTACATGAAAAAATCTAAGCTTGGTCGAGCTATCAGAGCTACAGCTCAAAATGCAAGAGCTGCTAAAATTTTAGGCGTAGATACAGAAAAAGTTTATGCAGCTACTTTTGGGATTAACGCTGCTCTTTGTGGTGTTGCTGGTGCATTAATATCTATTACTTTTACAATTCATCCATATATGGGACTTCCTTATACAATTAGATCTTTTATGATTGTGATTATTGCAGGATTAGGCAATTTACCAGGAGTTGCAATGTCAGGAATGGGCTTAGGTGTGTTCGAAGAGTTTGCAGACTACATACTTGGTACTGAATTTAGAATTGGATCAGTATTTTTATTATTAGTTTTAATATTAGTTTATAGAAGATTTAAGCTTTCAAGAAAAAGAGAGTATTTAAAATGAGAAAGGTTAAAATTAAAGATAACCAAGGCAAATTAATTGAAGTTGATATAGTTAAATTTAAAAAACATATAGATGAATACCATTCAAATGGCTCAAGTGTTCATGAAGAAGATGGACATTATTTTACTATTAACCAAAATTTTAGAGACAAAATATTAAATCTTTATGAACAAAAATAATTTACTTTTGTATAGTGGAATTTTAATATTTGGTATTGCTGCTCCATTTATATTTCCAGCTTTTAAAGTACAGCTATCTATTCTTTGTGTATTAATTGTTCTTGCTACAACTTGGAATATTCAAGGCGGTGAGATGGGGTACAATTCATTTGGAAATATACTATTTTATGGTCTTGGCATGTATCTTTGTGCCTCCGTCCAAGTTGGAATGTTTTTTCCATTAGCTGAGTGGACAGAAAGTGGAGGTGAAAAAACATTTGTGCATACCCCTGTGCAATTTTTTCAGGGAATGGCCGTTGGATTGATAGTTGCCGCAGTTGTTCCAACCATTGTAGCAGGATTAATTGGATACTCTATTTTAGGACTTAGAGGACATTATTTTGCAATTTGTACTTTGGGATTAGGTGTTGCAGCAGGTGAAATTTCTGGAGGGATTGAAATCATTGGAGCTGGACAAGGTTTCACTACTCCACCGTTTCCTGATATTGGAAGTTTAGATTCAAGAGGCGAATTCTTTTATTTCTTAAGCTTTTTTGTTTTAGTACTGACTTTTTTAGCTATTAGAGGAATTTACACAACCAGATTTAAATTAATCCTAAATGCAATTAGAGATAATGAAGATAAGGCAGAGGCTATGGGAATTGAAACAATGAAGTACAAGATTATTGGATGGATGATATCAGCATTCTTTTGTGGTCTCGCCGGAGGTATAATGGGTGGTTTGGTTGGATATATTGATTCAACTGACGTTGCTTTCGATGGAAGAGAGATGGGAGTTTTTATGGTATTAATGGCCATACTAGGAGGAAAGGGAACACTTTGGGGACCAATTATTGGAGCAACAGTATTTCATATTTTTAAAGAAGGCTTTTGGACTTTCTTCTTGGGTTGGCAATATGTTGCTCTTGGAGTTCTAATAGTTGTAATTGTTATTTATTTTCCAGAAGGAATTATGGGTTGGTTAAGAGAAAAATACCCAGAAAAATTTGGAGAAGTAATTGACGAAAAAGATCGAAAGGCACAGGTAGAATTAAAGTGAGTATTCTTGAAGTAGAAAATGTTAGCAAATCATTTGGGGGAGTAAAAGCAAATGTAGACATTTCAATGAATGTTGAAAAAGGTAAAATAGTTGGATTAATCGGCCCTAATGGATCAGGTAAAACTACATTATTTAATTCAATAGTTGGCACTTACCCAATTGATAATGGCTCAATAAAATTTAATGGAAAAGAGGTTTCGGAATTACCAGTTCCAGTAATAGCAAAACTAGGCTTACTTAGAACATTTCAACAAACTAGAATTTACGGAAAATTAAATTGTGTAGACAACATGTTAATTAGTCATAAGGGAAGCGATGAAAGCATATTAAATATTTTTTCTAAAATACCAAAAGAGCTTACAGAAAAAGCCGAAAGTTTGCTGAATTTTGTTGGTTTATATCAAAAAAGAAAATTAAGAGCTGGAGACTTATCTTTTGGACAGCAAAAGTTGTTAGAATTAGCAATGGCATTAATGAATGAGCCAGAAATGTTATTATTAGACGAACCTACAGCAGGCATAAACCCAACCTTAATTAATGGAATTATTGACAGATTGATAAAGGTTAATCAAGATTTTGGCATTACTTTGCTTGTGATTGAACACAATATGAGAGTAATTATGCAATTGGCAGAAAATATTTTCTGCTTAGCACATGGAAAAATGCTTGCTAATGGATCTCCTGATCAAATCAAAAATGATAAAAGAGTAATAGATGCATATTTGGGGGTTCAATAATGTCAAATCAATATGAGGTTTTGGGAAAAGCCCCTGTCGCAGAAGATTTAAAGAAATTATCAGTTGATGATCTTCATCTTACTATAAAAAATCTAAATGCTGGTTATGGCAAAATGGAAATACTCCATAATTTTGATTTATTTGTTAGCAAGGCACAATCTTTATGTTTAATTGGACCGAACGGTGCAGGTAAATCAACAATCTTACACTCAATATATGGTTTTACAAATATTTTTTCTGGACAAATTGAAATTGATGGAAAAGAAATCACCAACCTTACACCTGCTGAAAAATTAAAGACAGTCGGGATTGCTTATATTCTCCAAGATAACTCTGTATTTCCTGACATGACAGTTGAAGAAAATTTATTAATGGGAGGTTTTATTAAAGACAAAACTGAAGAGTCTTATCAAGAAGCAGAAAAAATATTAGATAAATATGAACGATTAAGAAATAGGAGAAATCAACCCGCAAAAGTTTTATCTGGAGGAGAAAGAAGATTATTAGAAATATCCAGAGCGTTAGTAATGAAACCATCAGTACTTTTAGTTGATGAACCTTCCATTGGATTAGAGCCAAAATATATAGATATGGTTTTCGAAATCTTAGGTGATTTACAAAAAAATGAGAAAAAAACTATCATCCTAGTGGAGCAAAATGCAAAAAAAGGTTTGGAGTTTTCTGATATTGGTTATGTTCTTGTATCAGGACAAACTGCTATTGCTGGAAGTGGAGATGATTTACTTAAAAATGATGATGTTGGACGTCTATTTTTAGGTGGATGATTAATTCAAAATATTTCTTAAAGGGAATTCTTTGTGCAAAAGAATTTGATAGTCCTGCTATTGCACTTGGTTTAAGTTTCTTGGCAATTGGGGCTTTATTAAAAAATTTAGGTTTTACTATCCAAGAAAGTATTTTTTCTACATTTCTTACTTACGCATTACCAGGCTCTCTCGTTATGGCCGAGTCTATTTTAATTGGAGTGTCATTATTAAATTTATTTTTTGCTGTTTGGTTGGTAAATGCCAGATTATATCCAATGACGGTGTCTTTGATGCCATTACTAAAACATGAAAGTCAACCAAAATGGAAATTTTATATTTCTTGCCATTTTGTAGCTGTATCCTCTTGGCTAATACTGCAAAATAATTACAAGGAAATTGAACAAAAATATCGAGTTGATTTTTGGATCGGGATTGGAACTGCAACATGGTTAATCGCAATTTTCTCAACAATTATTGGATATTATTCAGCTGATTTCTTGAATAGAGAAATGCTAATAGGATTGGCCATAATTAATCCAATTTATTTTACGTGTACTATGATTGGTGTCATGAAATCTGTTCAATTAAACATTTCAATTATTTTAGGAGCAATACTAGGGCCAATATTTTATTTTGTAAGTCCTGATTGGTGTGTTTTGATCGGAGGTTTTATAGCTGGAAGTATTGCATTTTTATTTGGAGAAAAAAATGTCAGTTAATATAATGTTAATCATCCTGATTACTTCTCTAGCAACGTACATTTCTAGATTTTTGGGAGCTTTTACTTCAGAAGTAATAGACGAAAATACAAAAATTTATAGATGGTTTAATTATTTAGCTTACTCAACTTTAGCAGCATTAATATCGAGAATGATAATATTTCCAGCTGGCACTCTTGCAGAAAGTAATTATTTATCAAGGTTTATTGTTGTTCTTGCGGCTATTATTATTTTTAAAATTACCAAAAAAAATTTAGTTTACCCAACATTATTCTCTGCTATCATTATGTTTTTATTAAGTAGCACAAACATATAATGAAAAAATTACTATTTTTACTTTTTTTAATATTAATACCAAATATATCATATTCCGCCTGTGATGATCCTTTAACCGATGGTGTTGACTATACTAATTGTAGATTTTCAGATGGACAAGATTTACAAGGCAGCTATTTGCCTAACTCAAATTTATCATTTGCAAGTTTTATACAAGTAAATTTTGATAAAAGTATCATGATGACATCAAATTTGTCATTTGGAACTTTTCCAGAGTCAACATTTGTTAGAGCTAACTTATATGAGTCAACTCTCGTTGGTGGAAATTTCGAAAAAGCTAATTTTACAGGAGCAAATATGACAAGGGTTGATTTTATGGGATCAACATTAATTGAAGCAAATTTTCAAAATGCGAATTTAATGGAAGCAAACTTTACCTCATCTAATATGACCAATGCTAATTTTGATGGAGCAAATTTAATTGGAGCTACCTGGACAAATGGTGAAACATGTGGACCAAATTCGATTGGAGTTTGTAATAAATAACAATAATGGATAGCTTAGATAACATTCAAGG
>CABZJA010000005.1 GCA_902525935.1 uncultured Pelagibacteraceae bacterium
TACAACTCTTTAGACGAAAAGATTTATAACTTTAGTACAGAGGGACATGAATAATGAGTGAAGAAGTAAAAAAAGGTTTATTAGGAATTGTTGTTGATGAAACCGAGGTTTCTAAAGTTATGCCTGAGATCAATTCTTTAACCTATAGGGGTTATGCTGTTCAAGATTTATGTGAATTTTGTAGATTTGAAGAGGCCGCATATCTTATTTTAAAAGGCGATCTACCAAACAGTATTGAGCTTAGACAATTTGAGAAAATTGAAAGAGGACATAGAGATTTGTCAAAAAATCTTTATGAAATAATTAAACATATGCCAAAAAAGTCTCATCCTATGGATGTTGCTAGAACAGCGGTTAGTGTAATGGGATTAGAAGATAAAGAGACGACTGATAATTCTCAGGAAGCAAATACAAGAAAAGCTTTAAGAATTTTAGCTAAAACTCCAACTGCTTTAGCAGCGTTTTACAGAATACGAAAAGGTAAAAAGATTATTAAGCCAAAAAAAGAACTGACTTTTACAGAAAATTTTTTCTATATGTGTTTTGGAAAAGTTCCTCAAAAAGATATTGTGAAGGCATTTGATGTATCTTTAATTTTATATGCAGAACATAGTTTTAATGTTTCAACATTTACTGCTAGAACTATAACAAGTAGTTTATCTGATATTCATGGTGCAATCACGGGTGCTATAGCTAGTTTAAAAGGACCATTACATGGTGGAGCCAACGAAGAAGTAATGCACATGATGAATAAGATTAAAACGCCAAAATACGCTTTGAAATGGATTAAAAATGCACTTAAGAAAAAAGAAGTTGTAATGGGATTTGGTCATAGAGTTTATAAAAGTGGAGACTCTAGAGTACCAACAATGAAGCAATATTTTGAGAATGTATGTAGAATAAAAAAAGATAAAAAATTTTTAAAAATTTATGAAATTGTGGAGAAAGAGATGATTGATAAAAAAAATATTCATCCAAATGTTGACTATCCTACTGGTCCAACTTATCACTTAATGGGTTTTGATACCGATTTTTTTACTCCAATTTTTGTAATGTCAAGAATAACTGGCTGGTCAGCTCACATAATGGAGCAACATGCATCAAATAAATTGATCAGACCGTTAGCAAAATATAAAGGTAATAAGCATAGACAAGTTATGCTTTTAAATCAAAGATAAGTCTATTTTGGTTTGAGTGGTAATTTTTAATATGATTAATAAAATTATTTTAAGAGTCTATATGTCCTGGTGTATTCATTTATTGACGTGTTCAGGTTTGGTGGCTGGTTTTTTATCACTAATAAATGTTTTTGAAAATAATCAAGCAGGTGCATTTCTTTGGCTAGGAGTGGCATTAATTATTGATGCAATTGATGGATCACTTGCAAGGAAATTTGAAGTTGCAAAGAATGTTAAAAATATTGATGGTAAAATGCTTGATAGTGTTATTGATTTTTTCAATTACATAATAATCCCATCAATAATGATATATTGGTTCGATATTGTTCCTATGTATTTTGAAATTATTATACCTCTAATCATTCTTGTTATATCTGCAATTTCTTATTCTAATAACAATTTAATGAGTTCAGATAATTTTTACAAAGGTTTTCCTTGCATTTGGAATATTCTCTTACTTTATATTTATTTTTTTGATTTTAACCCTATAACAAACTTATTTTTGATTTCATTTTGTATAATACTTAAATTTATACCTTTAAAATATGTTCACCCTCTTCGTGTTAAAAAATATAAAATTCAATCTACAATTTTTATGGCTTTATGGTTTATTTCAACTCTTAAATTACTTATAGATTCCATTTATAAATTAGATAATTTATATGATTACTTAGTAATAACTATTTGGGTCATTTCAAATTTCTATTTTATATCATTAACAATTTACGAATTATTAATTGATATATTTAAAAGCACTTCAATAAAATTGAAAAAACTACAATTTTAAATTATTACTTAGATAATAATTTTCCTAAAATTCTAATATCTTTAAGCTTCTCTAAATTTCTGACTGTATCAATAATTTTTTTCGACTTTATAGATGGCCACTTAGCAAATTCTGTACATCCTAAAAATTTATCGGCCACTTCATCATATGTCATTGGAATTGCAGGACTTCCTTTACCAAAATCACCTCTGCCAGATATTCTTTTTCCATTTTTTAAATAAATATCAATAATAGTTGTCATCTTATCGTAACCAGCGGCTTCGGCTATTTTATTTTTATAGAAATTTACTTTTTTGAGCATTTGTTGCACATCTGGTTTATTAATTCTCATATCTTGGTATTCTGGTATGTAAGCTCTTCTATCCAATAACAATATTGCCATTGAATATTCCATACTGAACTTTGCTTGAAATTCATTTTTTGGTCTATGATGTATTAAAGCGTTCTGCATATTATGGTTTGTGCCTACATCGATCTTTAAAACTTGTTCAGGTTTAATATCGAATTTTTTTATCAACTCTAGCATTTTAGTCATCCCAGGATGTGTTAAGGATCCACAAGGATGTGGTTTAATCGAAATTCCAGGTGATTTAAAAGTCCATGGTCTTCCAAGCTTACCTTTCAAAGAATTAATATTATACCCTCCTCCATGTGCCTGAAAAAAACCTCTTGGAGATTCTAAAATTTTATCAGTAGATGACCATCCAAATCTTACTAGATCACAAGCTATAACTCCACTTTCTGCAGCTCTACCTGCATGCAAAGGTTTAGTCATTGTTCCAAAGTTTTCTCTTAGACCTGCACTAAGTGATGCAGCAATTCCTAAAGATTTTACAATTTTATTTAAATCATATTTTCTTATTTTAGCTGCTGCAGAAGCAGAAGCAAATGTTCCACAAGTAGCTGTTGAATGAAATCCATGTTGATAATGACGTGGAGACATGGCTTCTGAGATTTTGCATTCAACATCAACACCTATCAAATATGAATTTAGAAAATCTTTTCCATTTATTTTATTAACCTCTCCTTCAGCAAAAGCACTGGGCAAACAAGGGGCTGTTGGATGTGTTAAAAGACCATAAACTCTATCTTTTGCTACTGCTAATTGTGTATCATCATAATCATCAGAATGTATCCCAACACCATTTGCTAATGCTGCAAAGTGAGTAGGTACTTTCATTTTAGATCCTATAACAGTTGCTTTTCCTTTAGCTGAACTTTTTTTAATGTGTGCAAATAAGTAGTTGCCCGTTCTTGCAACTGAACCTGATAATGCTAGACCGAAACCATCTAAAATATGTTTTTTTGCTAATTCAACTACATCTTTTGGAATGCTTTTAAACTTTGTTTTGTATACAAAGTTTGCAACATATTTTGTTAAGTCCTTCCCTCTTTTAGATTTAATATTTGGTGTAAAAGCTTTGGTCATTATTTTCCTTTCATTATTAGATTTTTAATTGGTCTGTAAAATAAACTTAAAAAAGTTAATGCAAAAAATACTAGTACTATTGGTCTTGTGAAAAACATAAATATATTTTGATCAAAAATTATTATTGACTGAGCTAGTGAATTTTCAACTAATTCTCCAAGTACAATTCCCATTATAATTGGTGCGGGAGAAAAACCGTATCTCCTTAAAAAGAAACCGGCTACACCTGAAATTAACATAATATAAACATCAACCATAGATTGGGATAAACCATAAGATCCAACCAAGCAAAATACAAAAACTGACGGCCATAAATAGCCTCTTGGTATTAATGATATTCTTGAAAATATTTTTGCTCCAAGTAGTCCAAAAATTAAAAATATAAAGTTAGCCAATAACATTCCATAAAAAATTGTGTACAAAAGATCAGGTTGCTGTTCAAAAAGATAAGGGCCAGCTCTTAAACCATGAATTTGAAAACCACCTAAAATCACCGCAGTTGTTGCTGAACCTGGAATACCTAAAGCAAGAGTAGGTATCATTGCTCCACCAGTTGCAGCATTATTTGCGGACTCGGGCGCAGCAACACCTTCTATTTCACCTTTGCCAAAATTATCCTTATTTTTAGACCATCTTCTAGCTTCATTGTATCCAATCATTGCACTAACCGTTCCCCCTTCAGCAGGAAGAATACCAATAAATGTTCCAATACCTGAAGATCTTAGAATTGTCTTTGCGCAATTTTTAAATTCTGAAATTGAGGGAAGCTTAATTGCTGAAAATTTAATCCTCTCTAATAGTAATTCACTTTTAGATGCTTGAACTAAAATCTCAGACATTGCAAATAAACCTATTAAGACTGGAACAAAGCTTATTCCTTCAAATAATTCTGCTACTCCAAATGTAAACCTTGATACACCAGTTGTTAAATGAACTCCTATTGTTGCAACAAACAAACCAATTAAACCACCAATTAAATTTTTTACAGGGGATTTTGAACTAATTGATGCAAGCATGGATAATCCAAATATTGCTAGTGCAAAATACTCTGGCGGACCAAACTTATATGCAATTCTAGCCAACGTTGGAGCGAAAATAATTAATACAATAAGAGATAGTATTCCTCCAACTACACTTGATACAGCTGCCATTCCTAAAGCTCTTCCTGCTTCACCTTTTTGTGCCATTGGAAAACCATCAAATGCAGTAGCAGCAGCTGGTGGTGCTCCTGGAGCATTGATTAATATTGCAGTTATTGAACCACCAAAAGTGCCTCCACAATATAAAGCAGCCATTGCAGCTATTGCTTGGCTTGGTTCCAAGTAAATTGTAAAAGGTAATAATAATGCAATTGCCATACCTGAACTTAATCCTGGTAGCGCACCTATTAAAACTCCAACAATTGTGGAACCTAAAATTAGACCAAATGTTGTATAATTTAAAATTAAAGAAATATTAGACAAAAAATCCATTAGTAGAAATTCCTTATTATGAATTCCTCAAGAATTCCTTGTGGAAATTTTAGTTGTAGAACTAATGTAAAAAAAACAAATACAAATATTGATATTACAAGAGAATAAAAAAATATTTTTATATAATCTTTCCTTTGCCACAAGATTGGCATTACAAGTGTGTATAAAAGTATAGAGATAAAAAAACCTAATTTATCTGCTATCAAAACTATAAAAAGAGTATAACCAAATGTAATGAAGGCGTTTCTTCTTATTAGTTCTTTTGATTCAGACTTTAACTTCTTATTTTGGACTAATTGAAATACACAAAGAAAAATTATTAATGAAAAAATTAATCTAGGCATCATTGTAGGTTGCATACCTTGTGCCAATATTTCCGGTACTTCATCAAATGTGAAAGTATATCCAAATAATGCAACAGAAATAATAATTATTACACTAAGAACTTTTATATCTTTTATCATTGTGATGACTAACGGGGGATCTGCTCCCCCGCTATTATTTTTGATATTATTTAGCTAAACCTAAACTTACTAAAGCTGCACGCGCTTCTTTGTAAATAGATTTAATTTCTGCATCCCATGCTGCTGCTCCTGCAACACTAGACGAATCTAATCCAGCACCTTGTAGGTAGTTTTGATAAACTGGATGCTTCATAGCTTTTAAGAAACCTTTTTCAAGAGTATTGATAGTTTCTTGAGGTGTTCCTTTAAGAACAACTACACCTCTAACAGTCGCAAATGATGCGTTTATCCCTTTTTCTTTTAAAGTAGGAGTATCTGGTAAAGCTGACATTCTTTGATCAGACATTACAGCTAATACTCTTAATTCACCTGCATCTAATTGATCTTTACCTTCGTCTAAGTTTAATCCAGCAGCCTCAATTTGATTTCCAACCAAGCTAGTCATTATAGCTCCACCACCTTCAAAAGGTACAAAAGCAATTTTTGTTTTTGCTTCTCTTGCAAAAATCAAACCTGAAATATGGTCAACACTTCCAACGTTTGTTCCACCATACTTAATTGGCTTTTTGTTTCCTGCTTTAATTAAATCCTCAATTGTTTTGTAAGGGCTTTTTGCATTAACAAATATCACTATTGGATCAACTGTTGTTCTTGCAACTCCCACAAAGTCATCAATTTTTAATTCAGCGTTTCCTCTAGCCATTCTAAATAAGTGAGTTGGAGTAATTGCTAAGACAGTATGACCATCTCTTGGCTTTGATTTAACATAAGCCATAGCTTTATTTCCACTGTCCCCTTTTTTTGGAGTGATGTAAGCATTATTTTTTAAATTTTTTCTTGTTCTAATAAGCAACATTCTCGCTGTTGTATCTGTACCACCGCCTAATCCAGCATGTGTTACAACTTCAATTGGTTTTGATGGAAAACCATGCCCATCAGCAACAGCTATATTTCCTAATCCAATAAATGAAGTTACTACTAATATTGCACTTAGAAGCAAATTTAACGTTTTTTTCATTATTTCCTCTCTTAAGTTAATAAATAATTAAATCAAAGAGAACTTCTTTATACAAGGTCCAATTAACCACACCTATTGGAGTTTAAGAAGATAGGTCCAACTTACCTATTTAAAAATATGAAATAATCGCCATATATAAGTTATGGAAAATTTGAATAGGCATCATAAACCCCAAGATTTAAGTGATAAGATTGCTTTCGCATTTACTAAATTTTTAAGGTTTTTAGCTGATACTTTTTTTAAAAAAAAATATGGACATAGAGCAGTTGTTTTAGAAACAGTTGCTGCTGTTCCAGGAATGGTGGCTGGAATGTTGTTACATTTAAAATCTTTAAGAAAAATGCAAGATGACAAAGGTTGGATTAAAATTCTTCTTGATGAAGCTGCTAACGAAAGAATGCATTTAATGACTTTTATTAAAATTGCAAAGCCAACGTTTATAGAAAGATTAATTATAATGCTTGCACAATTTATATTTATTTTGATGTATCTATTTATATATTTAATTTCACAAAAGACTGCTCATAGAATTGTTGGGTATTTTGAGGAGGAAGCAGTTATAAGCTACACTGAGTATTTAAATGAAATAGAAGAAGGCAAGATAGAAAATATTAAGGCTCCCGAAATAGCAATAAATTATTGGAACCTCCCGCTAAATTCTAGATTAAAAGATGTTGTAAAAGTGATTAGAGACGACGAGGCTGGACATAGAGATGTTAACCACAGTTTTGCAGATATTTTGAATGCCAAAAAAAATAAAGCTTTTGAAGAGGAGGATGAAAAAGAAAAAGAAAAAATTTAAGACATATATTTTTTTATGAAAAAAATATTTATTGCTTATGGCCATCATAACACTAATAATTCTTTTAATGCTGCAATTAGAGATACATTTATAGAAGAAGCACAAAAACTAGGCCATACAATTGATTTACTCAACCTTTTCGAGGAAAAAGAACAACTTCCGTTTTATAATCAAGATGTAAACCCACCACCAAAACTTGTTTTAGATTATAGAAAAAGATTAGAGGAATGTGATGTAATGATGTTAATTAGTAGTTGTCATAATTTAAGGTTAAATGCAATTTTAGAAAATTGGGTTGATTGGGTATTGCATCCAAAGTGGTTCTTTTCTTATAAATCTTTAATTCCAGGAAATAAGTATTTTAAAAATTATGGTTATCCTGTGCCAGGCGCGATGAAAGGTAAGCTTGGAATTGTATCTATTACATATGGGGGGCCTATGATAAGTTACCAAAGTTTCTCTATATTTGACAATATTCCCTTTAGAAGAATAAAGAAAGTTGTTTTCAAATTGGGTGGATTAAGAACAAAATATATTAGATTTTATTCAGTGTTGCCAAATATGGAAAAAAAAGTATTTGATAAACATATGCAAAAAGTTAGAAAGTTAGCAAAAAGTTTATAAAATTACCTCAAAACCCTCGAAATTTGGAGCTCCTAAATATAAGTCTTTGTGTTGACCTGCATTTTTATGAGCTAGCTTAAAAGCTTCTGATTTAGTCCAGTTAATAAAATCAGCTTTTGAATTCCAAATACTATGTGAAGCATACAACGAAAATTCATCGTTTTTTTCTCCTTTAACTAAATGAAAATCTTTAAAACCAGGAACTTCACTTAAATGAGTATCCCTTTCTCTCCAAACTTTCTCAAATTCATGTTCCTTACCAGGAACAATTTTAAATCTGTTCATTGCAATAAACATAATTATAAATACGATATAACTTTCTGAGGATCAGGTCTTCTTCTTTCGTTTGGTTCATCTTTTTTATGGCCTAAGTAAATAAATCCAGCAATGCGGTCTTTTTTTAAATCTCCACCTAAATATTCAAGCATTTTCTCGTTATAGGCATACCATTCTGTTAGCCATTGAGCTGCATACCCCATTGATTGTGCACAAGATAATAAGTTCATACAAACTGCTCCTGATGATAATCTCATTTCCCACTCTGGTATTTTTGGGTGTTCTGCAGGTGAGGATATTACAGCTAATACCGCCCCAGCTCTTTGAAGCCTTTTAGATTCAGTCTCTAATTGTAATTGTTCAGCTTTAGGATTTAGTCTTTCAAATTCACGAAGAATAATTTCTTCATCAACCATTTTTAATTTTTCGCCAACTATAACTTTTATTTTCCAAGGGTTAAGAGCACCATGATCTGGCACTCTTATTCCAGCTGCTAAAATTGTTTCTAAATCTTTTTTTGGGATGTTTTCGTTAGACATCATTCTAGCTAATACAGATCTTCTTTTTAGATAAAAATTATCACTTGTGCCCATTCAACTATCTTTCTTCCGCACATGTATTTTATCAACTAAAAGCGTCTATCCAACTACCTTGGGTAGAAGCTTTTGAATATTCAGTAGCTCTTCCTTCAAAGAAGTTCATATGCTCTACTGCATTTAACATTGTGTCTAACCAAGTTAGTGGATTTTTCTTAATATCATAAATTGGCTCTAAACCTAATTGAGACAATCTTCTGTTTCCTATAAATCTTATGTAGTCTTTAACTTCTTGTGCAGTTAAACCTTGCATTGGACCCATTTCAAAAGCTAAATCAATAAATGCATCTTCATGCTCAATTATTGTTCTGCAAGCTTCATAAAGTTCTTTTTTAAGTTGTGGAGTCCATATTTCAGGATTTTCTTTAATGAACTCTTTAAAAATTCTTATCATAGAATTACAATGAAGAGTTTCATCTCTTACGGACCAAGTTACTATCTGACCCATTCCTTTAAGTTTATTATGTCTTGGAAAGTTTAATAAAATTGCAAAACTTGCAAACAATTGAAGGCCTTCAGTAAAAGCACTAAATACAGCTACAGTTTTTGCAATATCTTCTTTTGAGTTTACATTAAAGTTTTGCATGTAATCATATTTATCCTTCATCTCTTTATACTTCATGAATGCGGAGTATTCAGACTCTGGCATACCAATAGTATCTAATAGATGCGAATAAGCAGCCACATGAACTGTCTCCATAGATGCAAATGCTGTCATCATCATCAAAACTTCAGTTGGTTTAAAAACAGAAGTGTAATGTCTTAAATAACAGTTGTTAACTTCTACATCAGCTTGAGTAAAAAATCTGAAAATTTGAGTTAGTAAATTTTTTTCAGATTGTGATAAATTTTTTTGCCAATCTCTGACATCGTCACCTAGTGGAACTTCTTCTGGTAACCAGTGAATTCTTTGTTGAGTTAACCAAGCATCGTAACACCACGGATACCTAAATGGTTTGTAAACAGGGTTCTCTACTAGTAATCCCATTTTTTTTGGTTCGATAATTTTTTGTTTTGCTTCTTTTAGATTTTCTACTGACATGATAAACACTCCTCGTATTCTGGTTGTTGATTTTCTTGTTTTTTTGATTTGTAAACATTTGTAGTTACATCTGTTGAACTTGCATCGTTTACATTTTCCGCTCTTTGTATTGATTTAGATCTGCAGTAATAAAGACTCTTCAAACCTTTTTTCCATGCTTGGAAATGAATTTGGTGCAAGTCTCTTTTGTGAATGTCTGCAGGTATAAATATATTTATTGATTGTGCTTGTGAAATATGAGGTGTTCTATCAGCACCCAATTCTACAATCCATTTCTGATCTAGCTCAAAAGCTGTTTTAAATACGTCTTTTTCCTGTTGTGTTAAGAAATCAAGATGCGAAACGGAGCCTTGGTTAGTAGTAATAGAAGACCAAGTTTCATCGTCATTTTTACCATGAGTCTCTAACAGTTTACTTAAATACTTATTTCTTACATTAAATGATCCAGATAATGTTTTGTGTGTATAACTGTTTGCAGCTATTGGTTCAATTCCTGGAGATGTTCCTCCACAAATGATTGAAATTGAAGCGGTAGGAGCTATAGCAGTTTTATTTGAAAATCTTTCATTAATTCCATAGTCTGCAGCATCTGGGCATGCACCTCTTTCATCAGCTAAATCTTTTGATGACTGATCAACTTGTTTTTGAATATTTTCAAATATTTTTTTATTCCAAACTTTGCTCATTACAGACTCGAATGGGATCATTTTTTGTTGGAAAAATGAATGCAGACCCATTACACCTAAACCCACACTTCTTTCTTTTAAAGCTGCATAAGTTGCATCACTAAAAGACTCTGGTGCTTTTTCAATAAAATCAGTTAATACATTGTCAAGAAATCTCATTACATCTGGTATAAAACTTTCGTCATCTTTCCACTCATCATATGTTTCAAGATTTAAAGATGATAAACAACAAACTGCTGTTCGATCTCTGCCATCTTTATCAATACCTGTTGGTAAAGTAATTTCGCTACACAGATTTGAGGTTTTTACGGTTAAGCCTGCAAGTTTATGGTGTTGTGGTATCATTCTATTAACCGTATCAATAAAAACAATATATGGCTCTCCAGTTTCAATTCTTGCAGTTAATAATCTAATCCATAAGTTTCTTGCTGAAACTGTTGATTGAACAGATTGATCTTTTGGACTTTTTAGTGCCCATTGTTCATCTAATTCTACTGCACGCATAAATGCATCTGATACTAATACTCCGTGATGAAGGTTTAAAGATCTTCTATTCGGATCACCACCTGTTGGTCTTCTCATTTCAATGAATTCCTCAATTTCAGGATGATCAATTGGAAGATAACATGCTGCCGATCCTCTTCTCAAAGAACCTTGGCTGATTGCCATAGTTAATGAGTCCATAACTTTAATGAAAGGAATTATTCCTGAAGTTTTACCAACTCTACCAATTTTCTCACCAATAGATCTTAAATTTCCCCAATAACTTCCAATACCTCCACCTTTTGCAGCAAGCCAGACGTTTTCACTCCAAAGATCTAATATTCCATTTAAACTATCACCTGCTTCGTTTAAAAAACATGAAATCGGTAATCCTCTTTTTGTTCCACCGTTTGATAAAACGGGAGTTGCTGGCATAAACCAAAGGTTACTTATATAATTATAAAGTCTTTGTGCATGTAAGTTGTCGTCTGCATAATGACTTGCTACTCTAGCAAATAAGTCCTGGAATGACTCGTTTTCACCAAGATATCTATCACTTAATGTTGCTCTACCAAAATCAGTTAGTTTGTCATCTTTTGATCTATCAATTTTGATAGTGATACCTTTTGAATTTTGAAATAATTCTGTGTTATTATTTAAAGAAAATAAATCTGGTCTTTTGTCTTTATTGCTGATGTTTTCCGCTGGTTTAAAATCAGAGACAGCTTTCCTGATTGCCTGAGACAATATTTTGTTCATTAAACTCCCTTTTTTTCTTTATACTAAAAAATCTAGTAAATAACTAGATGTAGTGTGTAGATTTACCTAATATACTATATAAAATGTAAATCAATAGAACATTTATAGAACTTTAGGAAAATTTATCAATAAAAATTTTAAAAAAATGTACATATATCCACATGAATAATTCAGTAAAAATTGATCCTTATGGCTTTCGTGAATATGACGCAAGATGGATATACGAAAAAGACATTGATGATGGAGGACTCGATTCATTAGGAAAAGGTCTTGGCTCGCAAATAATAAAACACACACAAAAAAATAACCCAAGAGTTGTAGTAGGACATGATTACAGATCTTATAGCGAGCATATCAAAAAATATTTGATTAAAGGTCTGATTTCAACAGGGTGTAATGTTGAAGACATAGGTTTGTCATTATCTCCGATGGTTTATTTTGCCCAATTTAATTTAGAGTCTGATGCAATAGCAATGGTAACAGCCAGTCATAATGAAAATGGTTGGACAGGTGTAAAAATGGGTATCAAAAAAGGCCTAACTCATGCACCAGAAGAAATGAAAGAGTTAAAAGAAATCACTTTAAATCAGAGTTTTGTGAAAGGTGAAGGAAATTTGAAAATAATAGATGGTTTTAAAAATATTTATAAAAATGATTTGATTAATAAAAATCGAATAAAGAAAAAAATTAAAGCAGTGGTTGCATGTGGAAATGGAACTGCAGGCATTTTTGCTCCAGATATATTAAGAGGAATAGGTTGTGAGGTGATTGAGATGGATTGTGAATTAGATTGGACATTTCCAAAATACAACCCAAATCCTGAGGATTTAGAGATGCTACATGCTATATCAAAATCAGTTATAGAAAATAATGCTGACATTGGTTTTGGCTTTGATGGTGATGGGGATAGAGTGGGAGTAATAGACAATAATGGTAACGAAATTTTCTCGGATAAAATTGGGCTTTTGATTGCAAGAAACTTATCTAAAGATCATAAAAATAGTAAATTTGTTGTCGATGTTAAATCTACCGGGCTTTATTCAAAGGATGAGGTTTTAAAGGAAAATAATTGTAAAACTATTTATTGGAAGACAGGACATTCTCACATCAAAAGAAAAGTGAATTTAGATAAAGCATTAGCTGGATTTGAAAAAAGCGGTCATTTCTTTTTTAATGAACCTCTTGGATATGGATATGATGATGGAATTAACTCAGCAATACAAGTGTGCAAATTATTAGAGAGAAATGATAAACAAATTAGTAATATTCTTAAAGATTTACCAATAACTTTCCAAAGTCCAACAATGGGTCCTTTTTGTAAAGATAGCGAAAAATATGGTGTTGTTGATGATATGATTAAAAGAATAAAAGAATTAAAAGAACAAAAATTTAAAATAGATGATCAAGTAATAAATGATGTGCTTACAGTTAATGGTGTAAGATTCTCTTTTGAAGATGGATCTTGGGGCTTAATACGAGCATCTTCAAATAAGCCTTCATTAGTAATTGTTACAGAAAGTCCAACTTCGGATTTGAGAAAAAAGAAAATATTTGACTTTATTGATGGGCTTCTCCAGCAAACCGGCAAGGTTGGGGATTACGATCAAAAAATTTAAGTTTCAACTAAAAAGAGTTAAAAAGATTTGAGAGAATCGATTATAATAATAATTGAGGTGGCGGAGGGAGACTGAAACCACCTCGTCTCCTAAGTAACCAAAAATCTATACAAAAATAAGGTCCCAATTACATATAAAAATATACCAAAAAGTCTTTGGGTTTTCATTCTATCAAGGTTTTGAACTGTTTTAGCTCCTATTCTAGCCATAACAGTTGTCACTGGCACAAATATTAGGAATGCAGGTATATTTATAAAACCAATACTTAAAGGTATGTCTGCTTTTAACATCATCCCAGACATAAAAAAACCAATTGAACCAAATAAAGCTATTACAAAACCAATAGCAGCCGAACTTCCTATTGCTAAATTTATAGGATAACCAAAGTATCTTAATATTGGCACATTCATCATAGCACCAGTTATACCCATTGGAGCTGAAATTAATCCTGATAGAAAACCAAATATTATTCTAGGAAAAATATTAAATTTTTTTTTTATTTTTTTTGATTTTTCACTTTGTAATAACAGGTATGCACCGAAAAAGAACACGACAGCTGAAAAAAAAAATAACAATGTTTTTGTATTCATTAATGCTGCCATCAAGGTTCCTGTAAAAACTCCTATAATGACAAACGTTCCATAATTTTTAATTATATTAAAATCTACAGCTTTATATTTTCTGTGCGTTAATACAGATACTGTTGATGTTAAAATTGTAATAGAGAATGCAGTTCCTACAGATAAATGCATTAAATAATCTTTATCAACATTAAATGTTTCAAATACAAAAAATAAAAATGGAACAGATATAAGGCCACCACCTATTCCAAAAAACCCTGCAAAAAAACCAACCGGAACTGCTGCAGCCATCATCAAGAAAATAAAATAAATATTATTAATCTCTAAAAGAGTGTTATTCAATTTGACCTGCCGATAAGGTCTGTGGATATAGTTTTACTTTATCCATAAAGTGATCAATTTTTTTTATATCGGCATCTCTCACACACATATTTTCACTCAAATATCTTTTCCAAAAACTTGAACCTGTTTGTCCATGAAATAATCCAAGTGTGTGTCTCATAATTTGATTTAATCTTGTTCCTTTTTTTATTTGTTCTCTTACATATTCAATTAATTGTTTAACAACTTCTTGCCTTGTTAAAATATCCTCATTATTAAAAATTTGTTTTTCAATATCAGCTAACATATATGGCGATTGATATATTGATCTACCTATCATAACTCCATCAACATTCTTTAAATGATCGTTAATTTGATCTGTTGAAGTTATTCCTCCATTAATTATTATTTCCAAATTTTTGAAATCTTTTTTTAATTTATTTACATATTCATATTTTAGTGGAGGTATATTTAAATTTTGTTTTGGAGTAAATTTTCCTAACATTGCTTTTCTTGCATGTATTATGAATGTTTTAACACCTGTATCTTTTAGAGTATTAATGAAATTATATAAATTTTCATATTGATCAACGTTGTCGTAACCAATCCTTGTCTTAACAGTTACTGGTAATGATGTTTTTGATATCATGTGACTTAAACAATCAGCTACTAGATTGGGCTCTTGTATTAAGCATGCTCCAAATCTATTTTTTTGAACTTTTTTACTTGGACATCCTAGGTTTAAGTTTATTTCATCATAACCAAATTCCTCACCCAAATAAGCTGCATTTGCTAACAATTTTGGAGATGATCCCCCCAACTGCAAGGCCACAGGTTTTTCTCTCATATCAAAATCTAGTAGTTTCTTCTTATCCCCTCTATCAATAGCTTCTGATACAATCATTTCAGTATATAAAAGGACGTTCTTACTGATTAATCTTAAAAAAAATCTCTCGTGCTTATCTGTGCAATCCATCATTGGTGCAACAGAAACAGTTCTATTTAATTTACACATATTTTTTTAATTTGCTCGATAAATTTATTTTTTTATCGTTTACATATTCTTGATGATTTTGCTCAATTTTTGATAACTCGTATTTATAATTAACCATCACTCCAAATGATCTTTTAAAACCTACATCAGATACATTAGCATTTATTACCACATCATCGATTTCTGCCCCATTGTTTAAATGAAACCTGCATACATCATTTACTGGAAAGCCTAATTTATTTTTTTGTATTGCTAAATAATTCAGTGCTACTTTTACAATTAAATCTTTATTATCAATAAATTTTCTATCACCTATTTTTAGTCCTAACGATTTCAAAAACTCAACTTTAGGAAAATTTTCTTTTTTCACAATTTCGCCTAATGTTTCATTATCTAAAGACTTGACCCAATCAGCAAAACCTATCATTGGGGAAAGTGTTCCAAAATTTTTAACATCAGGTAATTCTTCTTGTAGCTCGTACACTACCCTTTTTATCAAAAAATTTCCTAATGTGACCCGGGATAAACCTTCTTGACAGTTGCTAATAGAGTAAAATGTTGCAGTATCGTAATTTTCTTTTTTTTCGTTATTTGGTCGTGTTAGTTCTTGGATAGATTTTGCCAAACCTTTTGTTAAAGCTATTTCAACAAATATAATTGGTTCCTCATCTAAGGCAGGATGAAAATAAGCAAAAAATCTTCTATTTTCCCCGAGTCTAATTTTTAATTCATTCATATCTTTCATTGAATGAACTTTTTCATATTTTAATAACTTTTCTAATATAGCAGCTTTGGTGTCCCAAGTTATTTTTCTTAATTTCAAAAATCCTGGATTAAACCAATTTTTAAAGATATCTATCAGATCGTAATCTAAATCTTTTAATTCAGGATTTTTTATTAAAAAGCTTTGTAAATCCTCTCTCAAAGAGACTATTTCAGGTGTTCCGTTTGGAGCCATATTTAATCTTTTAAAGAGTTCTTTACGTTTACCTGACGATACTCTTGATAAATTTAAAATTGATCTACTGCTTTTATTCTGACTGTAATCCTTAATTGCCTCATCTACATTTTCAGGATTAGGCTTATATTTTTCGTTAACCTTCAAAAGAAATTTTAATTTTTCTTCTTCAGATAAGTTATGATATCTGAACAATACGTCTCTAGCTAAAGTAATTCCAAAAGCAGCACCTTTAGACGAAAGTAAATCTTCGCAAAGTTCTATTAATTCACTTTTTTTGGTGAACTTAGTGATAGACTTCTTTTCTAATATTCTTTGGCCTGCATCTGCAATAGTCTCAAAAATTCTTTTTATATTTAACATGGTGCTTTTTATATATTAAAAACCTAAACTTTTACCCATTATTTTATCAGGTAACCAAGTAACAATGTCAGGAAAAATACATAAAATTAGTATTGCTAGCGCCATGATAATCATAAAGGGTATTGATCCTTTTAAAATTTCAGACAAACTAACATCAGGTGTAATTCCTTTTATAATATAAAGATTTAATCCAACCGGTGGAGTGATAAGACCAATTTCCATATTTATAGTAAATACAATTGCAAACCAATATGGATCAAAACCTAGTTGTGTAATCACTGGAAGCAATATAGCAGAAGTCATAACAATAACTGCAACCGGTGGTAAAAAGAAACCTGCAATTAAGAGGAAAATATTTATTAAAATAAATACTACCCATTTGTTTGAACTTAACTCCACCATGCTCTGTGCTAAAGACTGTGTTACGTAAAGTTGTGATAAAGTAAATGCAAATAGATAGGAGGCTGCAATGATAAACATTATCATTACACTTTCTTTCATTGAAACTTTAACAATATTCCATATTTTTTTGGGTTGATAAATTTTGTAAACTACTGCGATTAGTACAAAAACTAAAAATGCTCCTACACCTGAAGCTTCTGATGGTGTTGCAACGCCACCATACAAAACATATAAAACGCCAGCTATGATTGCCAAAAAAGGTAAAATTCTTGGTAGTACTTCTATTTTTTCTTTCAAAGTTGGCGGTGTTCTATTCTTTAAAGCTTTTGCAGAGTCTTTATCAATAAAATAACTGTGAATTAAAGCCCAAATTGCAAACATACCTGCCAACATAAAACCAGGTACCAACCCACATAAAAATAATCTTCCAATAGAAGTTCCGGTTGCAATTCCATAAACTATCAAAACGATGCTTGGTGGAATTAATACTCCTAAAGTTCCTCCAGCTGCTATTGTTCCTGTAGCAATTTGATCTGAGTAACCTCTTTTTCTCATTTCTGGTATTCCCATTGTTCCAATTGCAGCACATGTTGCAGGACTTGATCCACTTAGAGCAGCAAAAATTGAACAAGCGCCAATATTAGAGATTACTAGGCCACCCGGAAGTCTCCAAAGCCATCTATCTAATCCTGTGTACAAATCTTTTCCTGCAGGAGAATTGGCAACTGCCATCCCCATTAAAATGAACATTGGAATTGAAAGTAAAACAAAAGAATTTAATCCAGCGTAAAACGTTTCTGCAAAAACATCCAGCATTTGAAAACCTTCAAACGCAACCAAAAGTGCAATTGATACAAAGCTTAAACCAAATGCTATTGGTATTCCTGAAAATAAAACTATTAAAGTAAAAACAGCAACTATTATGGCTATAAATAAAGGATCCATTAATTCTTATCCTTTTCATCATAAAGTTTGATTATTTCAGCAATGTATTGAAGTATCATTAATCCAGCACCTATCATCATGGATGAGTAAGGTATCCATAAAGGTGGATCCCAAACTGTTCCTGTGGAATAGTTTTTTGTAAAAGCTTCTTCAACCATTAAAAAACCAAAATAGAAAAGAATAAGAAAGAACAGTAAACTTAGTAATGAAGTAAAAATTTTTAGTCTTAAAATATTTTTTTGTGATAAAAAATCGTAGATCCACTCCATACTTACATGTGCTTTTTCACTTAAAACATATGCACTTCCAATGAAAGTGGAGGCAACTAAAAGCATTGTTACAAGCTCGGTTTGCCAGGTTATTGCTCTTTGAAAAAAGTATCTTTCAAATACCAACTCAACGATTACTAAAATTGATAAAAGTAAAGCTGCAACAGCAAAAGCACCGCAAGCTCTTGCTACTAGATCACAAAATTTTAAGTATGTATTTTTCATAAAAAAAACCCCTACTTACATCAAATAAATAGGGGTTCTTTATATATTATTTTATTTAACTGCTAAAGCCATTTCCATTAGCTTATCGCCACCTGGAACTTTTTCAGCAAAAGCTTTGTGGGATGATTTTATTGCAATATCAACCCATGCAGCGTGATCATTAGCATCCATATACACTAATTTAACACCTGCAGCTTTGTATGCTTCCTCAAACTTTTTATCTAAGTTTTCTACTTGAGCTGTCATATATTTCTCAGCGACTTTTCCTGCTTTCATCAAAGCCACTTGCTGGCTTGAATTTAATGCATTGTAGCTTTTCTTAGACATTAAAATTGGCTCATACATAAACCATAAACCAAATTTTCCTGGAGGAGTTGCACATTTTACTTGTTCGTAAATTTTGTAACTTACAAAACTTCCTGAACTAGTGTTTGCACCTGTTAGTACACCGGTTTGTAATCCAGTATAAATTTCAGATGATGGCATAGATTGAATACCTGCACCAGCAGCCTCTAACATTTGGTTGAAAGCTTTTCCAGCAGCTCTCATTACTTGTCCTTTAGCATCACTTGGATTCTTTATACATTTAGTTTTTGATGCGAAACCACCACCTAACCATGCATCAGATAGTACTACAACACCAGCATCACTGATTATTTTTTTAATCTCAGTCATCATTGGACCTTTATTAAATCTCAATGCATGCTCATGATTTTTTACAGTTCCTGGCATTAATGTAGCATCAAACTCTGGATGGAATTTTGATGCATAAGCTAATGGGAAAGCAGAAATATCTAATTGACCTGTAGTCATAGGCTTCCACTGTTCTTTTGGCTTATATAGTGACTTAGCTGGATAAATTCTTATTTCTAAATCAACATTTGCTTTTTTTACTTCATCAGCAATAATTTGTACCATTTCATGACGTGGATCAAAAGAGCCATCAGCTCTTGGTGTTCCTGGCCATTGGTGACTTGCTTTTAATGTAACTGCATATGCAGACCCTACTATTGAAAAAGCTATAATTATTGAAGACAAATATAATGTTATTTTTCTTAACATAGTTTTCCCCTTTTTATTTATAATGATGATATTAAATTGAACTTGAGCAGAAGAGTCAATATAAGGAAATGACGTACTTATTATGGATGGTCCTTTAAAAAATTTATTAGTTGTTGATCTTACTAGGGTTTTAGTAGGTCCGTATTGCACAATGATTTTATCTGATCTCGGTGCACGTGTAATTAAAGTAGAAGCGCCAGAAATTGGTGACGATTCAAGAAAGTTTGGACCCTTTGTTAAAGATTATTCAGCATATTTTATGTCACTCAATAGAGGAAAAGAAAGTATTGCGCTTAATTTAAAAAATGAAGATGACAAAAAAATCTTTGATAAAATTTTAGCAAAAGCAGATATTTTAGTAGAAAATTTTAAACCAGGTACTTTGGAAAAATGGGGATATGGTTGGAAAGAAGTAAGCAAAAAATATCCAAAATTAATATACGCTTCTGCATCTGGTTTCGGTCAAACCGGACCTTTAAAAGAATTACCTGCTTATGACATGGTCGTTCAAGGAATGGGTGGGCTGATGAGCGTTACAGGTCATCCAAATAGTGAACCAACAAGAGTTGGAACCTCAATTGGTGATATTACAGCAGGTCTTTTTACTACAATTGGAATAAATGCAGCTTTGTATGATAGACAAAAAACAGGTAAGGGAATGTTTATAGATGTTTCAATGTTAGACTGCCAAATTGCAATTTTAGAAAATGCGATTGCAAGATATTTATCTAAAAATGAAATTCCTAAACCTATGGGATCTAGACATCCTTCAATAGCTCCATTTGAGGCATTTAAAACAAAAGATAGTTATATAATCATTGCTGCAGGTAACGATAAATTATATGAAAAACTTTGTGAAGTATTAGAAATACCTGAAATGGTCAGTGATAAAAGATTTAATACCAATTCACTGAGATGTGAAAATATGAATGAACTAAAATCAATTTTTGAAGATAAACTTTCTTCAAAAAATACTTCTGAATGGGTAAATGAAATGGAAAAATTAAAGATACCTTGTGGACCGATATTTAATATTAAAGAAGCGGTAGAAAATCCTCAAGTCGAAGCAAGAAACATGATTGTTAAAGCTTATCATAAAGTAGTTGGTGATTTTAGATTAGCAGGCAATCCTATAAAAATGTCTTCATACGAAGATAAAATTACTAGAGGAGATATACCTGATTTAGATGAACACAGGGAAAAAATATTAAAAGAGTTTTCTTAATTAGGAATTGTTTTCTTCGTCGCTTACATTATCTGAAACTTGTTCTTCTGCTTCAGAAACTTGATCTAGAGAAACGTCATCACCCTCTTCAGCTTCACTTGGAGCTTCTATATTAACATCTGGTTGAGCTAATGGTGATAATTCAGCAAGATCTTCTTTTGAAACTTGAATTTTTTCAGGAATTTTCCTAGCTCTTTTAGAAGGAAGAATTGGTACACCACTTTTTGAGATTTCACCTTTATATTGATTCTCGAAATCATCACCAATATCTTCGTCCTCTTCAGCAGTATCATCGATTTGTTCTACATGTTTTCTTAGTTTGTAAACTGCCGCTTCTGTTAAATCTGGAACTTTAATTGTTTCTTCAGCTATTTCTCTTAAAGCAATAACTGTGTGCTTATCGTTATCTCTATCTAATGTAGGTTCTATACCTGAATTAAGTTGAGTAGCTCTTTCTTTTGCAACCAAAACTAATTCATAAGGACTATCTACTTTATCTATACAGTCTTCAACGGTAACTCTTGCCATGGGCGATTAAATATACTCCATGATCAACAAAATCAAGTATTTTTACACTAAAATTGGATTTAATTTTTTTCTAACTAAACAAAGTAGGATAAAAGAAATAAGTATATAAAGCGCAGATATTATAGCAATTTTCTCAATTGAAAATCCAATATCAATTAAAATTCCAAAAAGAGCAGTTCCAAAAGCTGTTGAAAAAACCATAAGTGCAGTGGTCAAAGCTTTAATAGATCCAATATGCTTCACACCATAAACTTCAGCCCAAGTAGAAGATCCCAAAACGTTTGCCAAGCCATTTGATATTCCAATTAAACCTAAAAATACAAATGCAGTAAATTGTGCATCAAAATAAATAATTACAAAAGTCGATAGAAATAGAGGAATATTCATAAAAATTAAAAGTTTTCGACTTGTGAATTTATCAATTAAAAAACCAGATATTAAAAGTGTAATTACTGAAAATACTGAATAAGACATAAAAGACTGAGCAATTACAAATGGTCCCCAGTTTTTTGATTCAGTAATAAATGACTGATAAACGAATACACCAGTTGCAATCCAAGGCATGGCCAGCATATTTATGCTTACTATATAAAATTTATAATCTTTTATTACTTCAATTCTTTTCCATTGCTTAATATTTTCCTCTTTAAATTCTTCACCTTCAGTGCTTTCTCTAGTATCAAGTTTAACAGTTCGCACTAAAAAGAATGAGGCAATTGGTAGAAATATTAAAATTAATACAGCGATTACTGTCCAAATATTTTGCCAAGTTGTTAATGACAACAAAAATACCATTAAAACAGGTAAAATAAATTCAGCACTAGATAAACCAAACCAGCAAATACTTAATGCCCTACCCCTAGATTTTGTAAAATATCTTGAAACAGTTGTTGTTGCAGTATGAGACATCATTCCTTGTCCTGAAAACCTCATTAAGAAAATTGCAATGAATAAAAAAACTATTGATGAAATTTTTGAAAAGAAAAAACAAGAAAATGATAAAAGTAATGTTACATAGATTGCAAATCGGAAAATATTTATATCATCAATTTTCTTTCCAACCCAAATGAGTAATAAACTACTGCACAATGTTGCTGATGCATATATTGAGCCAAATTGTCCATGAGTTATCGAGAGTGTATCTCTTATACTTGTATTGAATATTCCAAGAAAAAAACTCTGTCCAAAGCTTGAAAAAAATGTAAATATAAATCCAAATACAATTACTTTTAAACTTAAATTTTTAAACATAAAAAAATATGACTTCTAAAGTTGCTTTCATAGGTCTTGGTGTAATGGGTTATCCAATGGCAGGATATATATCAAAAGCAGGACATAATGTAACTGTTTTTAACAGAACAAAATCTAAAGCAGAAAAGTGGATTGGTGAATACAAAGGTAATATGGCTGATACACCATCTGAAGCTGCTAAAGATGCTGATTTTATTTTTACGTGTGTTGGAAATGATGATGACTTAAAACAAGTCTCTTTAGGTGATAATGGGTTATTTCATAATGCTAAAGAAGGATGTGTATATATAGATAATTCAACAGTTTCTGCTGAAATTTCTAGAGAACTTTATAAAGCTGCAAAAGATAAAAGATTTGGTTTTTTAGATGCTCCTATATCTGGAGGACAATCAGGTGCTGAAGGTGGAATTTTAACTGTAATGGTTGGTGGAGATGACGGTGATTTTAAAAAAGCAGAGCCAGTAATTGATTGTTATAGTAAAAAAGTAACTTTGATTGGACCATCAGGTAGTGGACAATTAACTAAGATGGTTAATCAAATGTGTATAGGAGGTTTAGTTCAAGGCTTATCTGAAGCAGTAAATTTTGGAATTAATGCTGGTTTAGATATGGATAAAGTTATGGAAACTATTTCTAAAGGTGCAGCTCAATCTTGGCAAATGGAAAATAGATATAAAACCATGGTAGCTGATAAATTTGATTACGGATTTGCTGTAGATTGGATGAGAAAAGATTTAAAAATTTGTATTGAAGAAGCAAAAAGAAATGGTTCACCTGTACCAGTAACTGAAATTGTTGATAGTTATTATGCTGAAGTTCAGAAAATGGGTGGAAACCGTTGGGATAGCTCAAGTTTAATAGCTAGATTAAAAAAGAAAAAATAATTATGTCTACCACTGTTCTCTACTACGAAGATTTTTCCGAAATTAAAAAGAAAATTTGGTTAATGCTAACTGATGCAGTTACTAACAGATTATCTCCTTTTAGAATACCTGTTTTTTCATGTGGAAGTGAGAACGATATAGAAAGTAGAATTGTTGTTCTTAGAAAATCAGACGAACAAAATAATTTAGTTCAATTTCACAGTGATATTAGATCTGATAAAATTAAAATATTAGAAAAAAATCCTAATTCATCGATGTTATTTTATGATAAAGATGAAAAAATTCAGGTTAGATTAAAAGTTGAAGCAATTATCAATCACAAAAATGATATAACAAAACAATCTTGGGAAAAAACTCAACATATAAGTCGTAAATGTTACTTAGTAGATAATGGACCAGGTACAGAGTCTGATATTCCAACATCTGGTTTAAAACCTGAATTAGATAATTTTGATTATACAAAAGAACAAAGTGAAGAAGGATATAAAAACTTTACTGTTATACAATGTAAAATAAAATCTATGGAATGGCTGTATTTAGCTGCAAAAGGTCATCGTAGAGCTAGATTTGATGTTGATAATAATAAAGATACTTGGCTAGTTCCTTAACCAAAGATATCCTGTATCTTCAATTTCTTGCTTGGAAGTATTTTTTTAAGATCTTTTCTTTTGTATTTACTTAACCTTTCATAAAATTCATCCAAAGTCATACCAAAAGTATTTTTAAAAGTAGTTTGCCAATTCCAGCCTGAGGGTTGTTTAGCCCTTTGTATCCAGAATTCTCTAAAAACTAACTCAAATGCTTCTTCTTCAGAAAGATTATTTTTTTTTAATTCGTTAACTAAAGCCAGCAACATGAATGCAGAGCCAGCATAATTACTATCAAATCCATTTTTTTGTGGTGATGTCTTATGTTGTTCGTATAAATTAGGTTCTTTGGTAACCTTTTTAATACTCCATCTTTTTCTCTCTTGAATGTCGCTCTTTAAAAGGTCTTTTTTGTAATATTGCCTTGAATAGATCTCTTCTAAAACTTTAGCACCTCCCTCGACCAACCATTTTGCACTGTTGTTAGACAGACACCCAACTCTGTGAGAAAGTGCTCTTTGATAAACATGAAAATACTCATGAACAATAACAGTGTAAGTACGAATTTTATTAATTGAACTTGTCCAATCTTGTGGAAATATATCTAGTTGCATCCATGGTTCAGGTGAATTACATCCTTCAATACCTGAGTATTTCATAGAAATACTCTTTTCCGGAAAAGGATTTTTTGTGCTTTTCCATGCATAGATATCCATATTATAGCCCTGTTTCGTATTAGTTAATTTCATATTATTCTTAACCCAATCGTTAGTGTTCTCATTTATAGGCATAACTTCTTGCACAATATTCATTATGTTTTTGAATTCAGTAACCCATTTCTTTGGTAAATTTTCATGCAAGTTATATTTGAACTTAAATTTTTCTACAGCAACTACTGAAGTAGAATAAAAAACTAAAGCGATTAAAACTAAAAATATTTTTTTAATATGTCTTATTAGTCTTTCCATTTTTTAAACCAATCTTCTTTGGCATACTCAGTTAACTTATAAGTACACCATTCATTTTTTCGTCCTTTATGTAATTTTTTATGAGTATATCTTGCTGGAATTTGATAATTTCCAGGAGGATTACCTCTTTTCTTTTGACCTAAAGCACAAGCAATTTGAAGTGGATCAAATGGATTATCTGAGGTTGGAGTTAAATAAACAGAGTCTTTTAAATCTGGACAAGTTGGATCATTGTGATCGTAAACTCCTTTTCCAAATTTTTTTGAAAGATTTTGACTAAGAATACCAGAACTTAAATGTGCTCCATTTTTAACTCCTTTAGTACAAGGCATAGCAAAACCATTGCCATGAAGTAATTCATGAATTGAAATTTTAGTAATTTGACCTGATGCTCTTTTTATAAACAAGTATCCATGATGAGGTCCCATTTGACCTCCATCTCCACTTGACGCATCTGTGAATGAAAAATATAATTTTTTTGGATTATTAAACCCCTGTTTTTGCAAGTAATAATCTGGATAATTAACATTCCATCCACCTTTTCTAGCTTTACGATCCATTCTTGCAAATGAGATATCTAATTTGCCATCTTGTCGATAATCAAATTTTAATCTTTGCTTATTACCAGTCATTTTAAAAAATAAATCATCTATTTTTTTGACTTCATTTTCGATCCAACCATTAATATCTCTTTCATTATCTTTTGTTTTTTTTGCAAGAAAATAAATAAAATGAATTTGATAATCATCAGTTACATCTGGCTGATCTTCAAAAAATCTACCTGGTTTTTCATCTGATGCGAATAATGATGAACTAAATAGTGTGATTAATAATGCTAATAATATTTTTTTCATAATCCTCTAATTATTATATTAGTCCCTTCAGAATTATCGAGTCTAATTTGTTTGATAGGTTTATATTCTTCCGAATTATACCACTCTAGCGCCCTCTCATAACTTGGAAATTTTAGAACTATTATTCTTGGAAATTTAGTTTCACCATCAAATATTTGATATTCACCATTTCTTACTAAAAACTCTCCATCAAATTTTTTTACAATTGGATTAACTTTTTCAATATACTCTTTATAATTTTCTGTATTGGTTACTTTTAATTGTGCAATTACATACCCTGCTGACATATTAGAATAATTATTTCACTTAATTCCTTTGAAATATACCAAATTCTTCTTCCCATGGAGCTTCTACGTCGTCTCGTGCATAAAAACAATCTCCACCTTCACCTCTATCATAAATATTTTCATAATTATTTTTCGTAAATTTCCATTTTTCCTTTGGCATACAAGTAACTTCAAAAGGATCAAAAGGCGTATCTGATGTAGGTGTAAAATAAACACTGTCCTGCATGTTTGGACAAGTTTTATTACTATGACCCCAATAGTCATCATTCTTTGGGTCTAAAGTATGATTTGTGCCATCACCCGACCTACTCATCATGTCTTTTGTTTTTTTAGTATTGTGTCCTTCGGTAAAATTTGGTGAACATTTATAAATTCCACCCATAGCATGTAAAATCTCGTGTAAGATAAAATATCCAACCTCTTTATTATTAAGTGGCCATTTTTTTTGATGTTTAGAAAATACACTAAAAATTGGAAATCCGCCAGAAAATGGCCAATCTTTATGTGTAAAATCTCCGAAGTTAAAATATATTTTTTTAGGGTTGTTCATTCCGTTATTAATAATGGATCTTCCAAATACATTTCCACAACTACCCCACTTAGACTTTTTCATATCTTTCTTGGTTCTGTTTATTCTAAGAAAAGTAATATCTAGCTTTCCGTCTTTACGTCTATCCCATTTTAATTTCTGACCTTCTCCATTATTAAAATTTGATTTCTTATTTGCTTTAGCAGTTGTTTTTAAAATCCATTTATCGGCGGTATCAACCCATTTTTCCAACTCTCCATTTATATCTCCCTCTTTATCTTTGGAATCTTTTAATAAAGTGTAAACAATGTGCACTTGGAAATCATCGTTAACATCAGGCTGATCCTCAAAATACCTTCCTGGTTTTTTGTCACTATCTAAAATAACATGTGTTGTATCGCTATCATAACATTTGTCAGCATAAACATTTGAAATTAAGTTAAGAAAAAAAATGATTGATAACAAAATAGTTTTTTTCATAAAATTTAAATTACTGATTTAGAATACCTTTTCCAATTATCTTGGTAATGTTTTGCATTTTCAGTTATTTGGCTAATTTGTTCATCTGTAAGTTTTTTAATTACTCTTCCTGGAGCACCAACCACCAATGAATTGTCTGGGATTTGTTTATTTTCAGTAATTAATGCTTTAGCACCAATAATACAATTTTTACCAATTTTAGCATTGTTTAAGATGACAGCTCCAATTCCGATTAAACTATTGTCACCTATGGTACATCCATGAAGCATGACTAGATGGCCTATGGTTACATCTTTGCCAATTTTTAATGGACATCCTGGGTCAGTATGTAAAACACTTCCGTCTTGAACATTTGAGCCTTCTCCAACATGAATGTTTTCATTATCCCCTCTAATTACAGCATTAAACCAAACACTAGAGTTTTTTTCTAAAGTTACATCTCCAATTATAGTTGCATTTGGTGCTACCCAATTTTCGCCAGTGTTTTTTGGTTTTTTATCTTTCAAATCGTAAAACATTATTTATATATTATTACATTATGCCTATTAAAACACCAGTATGTGATTTTGAAAAAAAAGCTGAAAACTTTGAATTAAAATCTACAGAGAACAAATTAATATCATTAAATGATATCAAAGGTGAAAATGGAACATTAATAATGTTTATTTGTAATCATTGTCCTTATGTAAAAGCAATTATAAAAGATCTAGTGGAGGATTGTAATAAATTAAATGATTTAGGAATAAATTCAGTTGCAATATGCTCTAATGATCCAGTTAATTATCCAGAAGATTCCTTTGAAAAAATGATAGAGTTTGCAATTAAACATAAGTTTAATTTTCCTTACCTAATTGATGAAACACAAGATATTGCAAGAAAATATGATGCTGTATGTACTCCAGATTTTTTCGGATATGATAAAGATTTTGGTCTTCAATATAGAGGAAGAATAAGAGAATTAAGAGAACTAAAGGCTGTGAGATCTGGAGATAGTGATTTATTTATTGCTATGAAACAAGTTTCAGAGACAGGTAAAGGTCCTGAAGAACAATTCCCAAGTATGGGTTGTGGTATAAAATGGTCATCTAATTAATGCATTTAATAATAACTAGAACTTTCCCTCCTGAAGTTGGTGGTATGCAAAATCTAATGTGGGGATTGGCAAGATCTTTATCAAAAATTGATATGGTTAAAGTTTTTGCCGATTATCACGAAGATCATAAAAAGTTTGATGATAAAGTTTCATTTACAATTGAAAGAGT
The DNA here is from genome assembly GCA_902525935.1 of uncultured Pelagibacteraceae bacterium. Lineage (GTDB taxonomy): Bacteria > Pseudomonadota > Alphaproteobacteria > Pelagibacterales > Pelagibacteraceae > Pelagibacter. The sequence continues at coordinate 28,208 of CABZJA010000005.1, forward strand.
TAGTGGAGTTAAATTATTAAGAAAATATAGAAAATCTCTACTAATAAATGAATATTTAAATGAAAATAAAAATGTAAATTGTATCATTGCAGATCACTGGAAAAGTTTAGAACTTATAAAATCAAAAAAAAAGAAAATATGCTTAATTCATTCTAAAGAAATTAATCATCCTAAAGGATCTAGACTGAACAAAAAAGTTCTGGAGGTTTTAAATAATGTTGATCATGTTGTAGCAAACTCAAATTTCACAAAAAATTTAGCAGTTAGTCTTGGGGTTGAAGAAAAAAGATTAATAGTCATAAATCCAGGTGTAGATCCCGTTGAAGAAATTCCAAAAGACGACCTTAAACAAGCAGAAGAAATGCTAAAAGGAAAAAAACAAAGGCTAATTACTGTTTCTAGATTTGATAAAAGAAAAAATCATGAAAAAGTTATAATGGCTATTCGGAATTTAAAAGAGAAATATCCTGATATTACTTACACTTGTATAGGATACGGAGATGAAGAAGAAAATTTGAAAAAATTAGTTATAGAACTAAAACTTGATAAATATGTAGTTTTTTTAAGTGATATCTCTAATGAATTAAAAAATGCACTAATAGCAAAGTCCAATATTTTTATTATGCCATCTGTAATTCACAAAACTTCAATTGAGGGCTTTGGTATTTCTTTCATTGAGGCTGCACAATATGGGGTACCGTCTATTGGTGGCAAAGATGGTGGTGCTTCTGATGCAATTGTTCATAATAAAACGGGTTTACTTTGTGATGGCAACAGTCTAGATGAAATTTATTCAAGTATAGATAATTTATTTGAGGGAAATAAATATGTTGAATTTGGAAAAGAGTGCAAAAAACACTCTGAAAATTTTCTTTGGGATAAGATAATTGAAAACTACAAAAGAATCCTATAAAATTTACTAATGCTAGATAAATTTAATGGAACAATTTATTTAAGTATTTTTATCATTCATTTTATCATTTATGCCGTTTACGCTTTCAGAACAGTGGTTGCTACAAAATCATTTTTAGATCAATATAATATAGATCATTCTGCAGCAGTGATGGTTAGATTTTTTGGGGCGCCTTTTATTGCATCAATTTTAGTGGCACTTTACATAATGTTAATCAAAGTGGATGGTTTAGCAGGTACATGGGGTTTCTTTACACTAATTTTTGCACAAAACGTTTTATATTTCCTTATTGGAATATATACAATTTATGTCAATAAGCTTGGACATAACGAAAAAACAAATAGTGAAGGTGTTATTGCATCAGGAATTTTAACAGTGCTAAGTGGAATTCTTTGCTACGGTTTAGCTGATAAAATTTATATTTAATTTTTTTTTCTAAAAGTTGAAAAAATTTGCCAACCAACAATTGTTATTGTGATCAATAATATTATTAGAGTTATTGGTCTATCCCATAAAAAATTAGGTGATCCATCACTTATTAATAGTGATCTTCTCAATGTTTCCTCCATTAGACCCCCGAGTACGAAAGCCAATATTAAAGGTGGCATGGGGAAATCATAGAGCCTTAAAAAAGTTGCAACTACAGCAATAATTATCATTAAAAAAATATCAAAATTGTTAAATGACATTAGATATATTCCTGTTACTGAAAAAAATAAAATTAAAGGAATTAAGTAATTTCTAGGTACAGCTAAAATTCTTGCGATATAAGGGATTAAAGGTAAATTTAAAATCAAAAGCACTACCATACCGATGTACATTGACATAATAACTGACCAGAAAATTTCTGGGTTGGTTTGATAAAGTCTTGGACCCGGCTGAATACCAAATCCTAAAAGAGCTCCGAGCATTACAGCAGTTGTACCACTTCCAGGAATTCCTAATGTTAGCAATGGTACAAAAGAACCAGAGCAAGCAGCATTATTTGCTGTCTCTGGTGCTGATAAACCATGAACGCTTCCTTTTCCAAATTTTTGTTTCTCCTCTTCATTTACATAATTTCTTTCCATTCCATATGCTAAGAAAGATGCAATTGTTGCACCTGCACCAGGTAAAACACCAATTAAGAAACCAAGTATTGAGGATCTAGGTATTGTTTTGGCCATTTTGATGGTTTCTTCTTTATTTACTTTAATTGAACCTAGTTCTGTTAATGAGATTTGTTTTGCGGCTCTATTTGGATCTTTCCCTCTAAAAACAATCGTCAGAGCTTCACTCATTGCAAATGTAGCCATGACAATTAAGACAAAGCTTATTCCATCAGTTAAATTCATATTGTTAAAAGTAAATCTTGTTATATCTGACAATGAATCTTGACCAACTGTTGCTAACATTAATCCTAAAACTACCATCATCATTGCTTTTAAAAACTGTCCTTTAGATGAAAATGCAGAAATTGCCGTTAAACCCAAAATCATTAGTGCAAAATAGTCAGGTGATCTAAAAGCTAAACTTACTTTTGACAAACTAGGCGCTGCAACTAATAAAAATATTGCAGAAATTGTTCCTCCTGCAAATGAGCTATAAGCAGCGATTGCTAAAGCCTTTCCAGCTTTACCTTGTTGCGCCATTGGATAGCCATCAAACGCAGTAGCAACAGTTCCTGGTATTCCAGGTGCATTTAACAAGATTGATGATGTAGATCCTCCAAATACTGCACCGTAGTAAACACCAGCCATCAAAATCAAACCCGTTGATGGATCAAAGCCGTAAGTAATTGGTATCATTAATGCTATTGCAGTCATTGGTCCAAGTCCAGGTAACATTCCAATTATTGTTCCAGCAAAACAACCAACCATCACCATTAAAATATTCGTTAACGATAGTGCAGTTGATAATCCAATTAATATTCCTTCGATCATCCCATAACTCCAATGTATTTTAAAAAAGGATCACGAAGATAAATGTTCAATAAACCGTGTAATAAATACATAAAAGCAGCAACAAATGGAAAAGATAAAATAAACATCAATCCCCATCTTCTTTCACCTAGGAAATAGTAAGATGCAAAAAGAAATAAAGAAGTTGATATAAAATATCCAATTTTTAAAATTACAGCTGCATATATTAGAGAGATAATTATTAAATAGATTATACTTTTATAATCTAAGTGTTTATGATTTACCTCTTTAGTAATTTTCTCAGGTAAAATTATTTTTAAACTTGATAAAACTATTCCTGCCCAACCTAAATATATTGGAAAAGTCCTAGCATTGAATGGTGCATTCTCATCGAATGCAAATACTTGAATGTTGTAAGCTGTATATAAATAAAAGACTGATAAAACTAAAAAAAGCAGTGAGATAAATTTTGTAGGACTTATTCTCACTGCTTTACATTCTTTAATAATCTATAAAGATTATATTACACCAAGTTTTTTCATCAAAGCTGTCATTTCAACAGTTTGTTTTTCTAAGAACGCATCAAATTTAGAACCTGGGTTATAAATATTTACCCAAGCATTTCTTTTTCTAACAGCTTCCCACTCTGATGTTTTTTGAACATCACCAAGCATTTTAGAGATTTTGTTATAGTCGCTCATGCTCATGCTTTTTGGTGCAAAAAAACCTCTCCAGTTAACAAACTGAACATCATATCCTTGCTCTTTTAATGTTGGAGCTTCTGGTGCATCACCTACTCTTTCAGGAGCAGTGATACCAATTATTCTTACTTGATCTCTAGCACCCATTACTTCACCTAAACCCGTTGAAAGTATTTGAGTTTCTCCAGATAAAAGTCCAGCAAGTGCCTTTCCACCAGCATCATATGGAACATAAATCACATCGTTAGGATTTGCTCCAGCTGCTTGGAAAGCTAACGCACCAATTAAATGGTCCATGCTTCCTCTTACAGATCCACCAGCCATTTTTATTGATTTTGGATCTTTTTGATATTGATCAACTGCATCTTTGAAATTTTTGATAGGTGAATTTTTTGCAACAACTATTGCACCATAATCACCAATTACACCTGCAATTGGTTTAACATCTTTATAAGATAATGTACCAGTACCTTTTACATAACCTTTGTGTCTTGTAATAGATCTTAAAACCAATGGTGTTGACTGAACTAAAACTGTATCTTTTGGAGCGTTATTGATTAGGTAAGCTAAAGCTTTACCACCTCCACCACCTGACATATTTTCAAATGATGCACTTTTCAAAAAACCAGCTTTTGTTAATGCTTCTCCAGTACCTCTAGCAGTTCCATCCCAACCACCACCAGCACCACCGCCAATTAAAAAATGTAATTTTTCAACTGCAAATGAACTTGTTGATGAAAATAGAAGGAAAGCAGAGAATAAAACTGAAATAAAAGTTTTAATTAGTTTCATTATTTCTCCTCTTATTATATTTATGAAACTATCATTAAACATAAGTTATAAATTTTAGTCAATGCTCAAATATAATTTTTCCAAAAACATAAAGGAATATTTTTTAGCGTTAGTAGGTAGTTATAAAGCTCTATTTATAGGACTTGTTGGTGGATACTTAGGTACTTTAATTAATTTACCTTTGCCCTGGTTATTAGGATCTCTTGGTTTAAATTTATGTTTCGCATTTACAAATTTTAAAATAGTTTTTCCAACTAAATTATTAAATCCTATATTTTTAATAGTTGGTATAATTCTTGGTGGAACTTTAAACGTAACACTTTTGTATAAAATTCATTTATGGTTTTTTTCATCATTAGCGATGTTAATCTGTACAATAGTCAGTACTATTCTTGCTGGTTATTATTTTTTTAAAGTTTGTAAATTTAGTAAATTCATTTCAGTTTTAGCAGCGCTTCCAGGTGCATTTGTTCCAATATCTGCAGCATTATTAGAATTTGGTAAAAGCAAAAATGATAAAGGTGTATTAATCCCTCAGGCTACTAGAGTGATATTTATTGTAAGTTTTGTTCCTATTTTTTTTATTAACAATTTAGGCTTTTCAGAAATGACAGGTTACAATTATGAAAATATCTATAACGAAAGATATTTTTTAGAAATATTATTTTTGTTAATAATTTGTTTTATTTTTGCAAACATCTTAAAAAATTATAAAATTCCATCACCTTCTCTAGTTGGTGCGATGGCTTTATCTGGTGCTTTTTATACCTTTGAAATAATTAATGCCAGATTTCCAGATGCATTTATAAATATTGCATTTATATTTCTTGGAACAGCTTTAGGCACAAGATTAAATGGATTAAAAATTAAAGAATTATTTTTTTATATATTTCATGGAATAATTGTAAGTTCAATTTTAGTTATTGTTGCAATGATAACTGCTTATTTGCTCTCTTATATAGGGTTTGAATTTATCCCAACTTTTTTAAGTTTTGCTCCTGGAGGAATTCATGAAATGGTTGTTATTAGTGTCGCTTATAACATTGATCCAATATTTGTGAGCTACCATCATTTTTTAAGAATTTTTTTAATAGTTTTATTTTTACCTTTTTTATTATCAAAATTTAGAAAAACTAATTAATGGCTTCCTGCATTCTTTGAAATACTTTATCTACTGAAAGTTTGGTCAAATCTGTAACTTGAATTGCTTTAAAATGTTCTCGCTCAATACTAACTTTTTTAGCGGTAGTATGCGATCCAAATAAAACTAATCCTTTTACATTCAAATGCGCTGCCATATGTGCTGGACCTGTATCATTAGATATAACAAAATAACTATCTTTTATTAATGATGAAAGTTGAGAAATATTGAGTGCTTTGTCATTATCTAAAATAATATTAGCATCAATATCGTTAGCTAATTTGATTTCATTTGGACCTGGGGCAATTAAAATTTGGATTTCATCTCTAAATGAAGATTTAATTTTTTTTATCAATTCATTGTAATATGGCCATCTTTTTATAGTTAAATGAGATGATGAAAAAGGAAATAGAATTATATACTTGTTTAAATTATATTTTTTTTTGATTTCTGAAATATCTTCACAGCTCCAAGAAAAGTCTGGTTTTGTTACTTTATCAGTTTTAATTCCAGAAAAATTCAGTTGATGTGCAAAGCGATTTAGAACAGAGTCTTTATCAAAATCAATCTTATTAGTTCCTTCAGGTAGTGTTGTTTCTGTCGAAGACCAGACGTCTGAGGTAACTTTTGGGAAGAGAACTTTTTTATAAAAACTAGTTCTTTTAGAATTTTGAAGGTCATAAACTTTAACAAATTTATATTTTTTTATTTTTCTCATTAATAAATATAAATAAATTAAGTTAAATTTAGAAAGGCGTTTGTCTAAAATAACATCTATTATATTTGGGTTTTTTTTTAATAAATCAAAATATGGTTTAGTCGTTAGCATATAAAGATCATCATTTGGATGGTTATCGGATATATCTTGAATTGCACCACTTGCCTGGGCTATATCACCTAAAGATCCATGTTTAATAATAAGTATATTAGACATATTTTTAACAACTTAACATAATATCAATTTATATGAATAAAATTTTAATAGAAATATCAGTTGGAGAATTGCTGGATAAAATTTCAATTTTAGAAATTAAATCAGAAAAAATTAAAGATCCTGAGAAACTAAACTTTATAAATGATGAATATAAAATTTTAAAAAATCAATTAAATACAAATATTAAAAATTACGGTGAAATCGAAAGTTTATATAACTCACTAAAAGAAATTAATTCAAAGCTTTGGGTAATAGAAGATGATAAAAGATTATGTGAAAAAAATTCTGATTTTGGTGAAAAATTTATTAAATTATCGAGAGATGTTCACTTCCTAAATGATGAAAGGGCAAAATTAAAATTAGAAATAAATAATAAAACTGGTTCTAAAATTAGAGAAATTAAAGAATACACCAAATATTAGTTTCATTCCCAATCAAACCTTTGAAAAGAGTCAAATATCTTGAAAATACCTTGTGACCATTGATTACAAACTTTAGAAAATTCAGGGTCATTCATATTTAAACATTTAAGCGATGCTATTTTGATTTCATCTTTTTTTATCACAGCAAAGTCTATTGGTGGACCAACAGTTAAATCGCTTTTTAATGTAGAGTCCATTGATATCAGTGCACATCTCGATGCATCTCCAATTGAGACCTTTGGTGTGATTACTCTATCTAAAATAGGTTTTCCATATTTTACTTCACCTATAACTAAATATGGTTTGCTGTCTGCTGGACGAATATAATTACCTTGAGGGTAAACTAAATATAGTTGAGGTGTTTGATTTTTTATTTGACCACCAACAATAAAGGTGGATCCTAGTAAAACACTATCAGTGTTAATTCCTTGTGGAGAAGAATGCTCAATATTTAAGGAGCCTATATACGAAGCAATTTGTTCAAAATCACTGCATGTATTTAAATTCATAATACCTGTTTCACTTTTTAAATCCTTTTTAATTGAATTATAAACAGCTTGAGAAGTTCCAAGATTTCCTGAAGTAACAATTACAATTGATCTATCTCCAACATCGTGTGTTAGCATTTTGGAATATATATTTACATTATCAAGTCCAGCGTTTGTTCTAGAGTCAGATGCAAATACTAATCCAGTCTCTGTTATAATACCAATACAATAAGTCATGATCAATTAACTGTTTAAATTATATGTTATCACAATAAAACCCATTTATTTCATATCAGGTATCTAATTTAATCATTTGCTTATTTAACTCTTATGTAAAAAAATTAAGTAATTATGTCGGATTTTTGGAAAAATTATGATTCAAGATCAACTTTTGACGGATACATTAACAAAGATAAAAAGTTAAGAAGTCATGCTAAAATTATTTCAAGTATTCTCGAAAAATATGGAAAAAAGAGACTTCAAGAGATTGAGTTAAACTGCCAAAGTACAATAAATGCTAGAGGAATAAATTTTAGAGTTTACTCTGCAAGTAATAGAGCGGAAGAAAAAAAATGGCCTTTAGATATTATACCAAGAATTATAACGAAATCGCAATGGAAAACGGTATCTATAGGATTATCCCAAAGAATTAAGGCGTTAAATTTATTTATAGATGATGTCTATAATCAAAAAAAAATATTTAAGGACAAAATAATTCCAAAAGAATTAGTTTTTAATTCTCCACAATATTTGAAAGAATGCGATGGTTTTTCACCAAAACATAAGGCTTGGGCTAATATTTCTGGAACAGATTTAATTAAAAACATAAATGGAAATTTTTTAGTGCTTGAGGATAATCTTAGGGTTCCATCTGGTGTTTCATATATGTTGGAAAATCGAATGGTAATGAGAGATATTTTCCCTGAATTATTTACAAGATATAAAGTATCTTCAGTTCATCAGTATGCAAATAAATTATATAATTGTATGACTGAATGCATTCCTAAAAAAACTAATAATCCACATATGGTTTTATTAACTCCAGGAGTTTATAATTCAGCTTATTTTGAGCACGAATTTTTAGCAGAACAAATGGGTATAGCTTTAGTTGAAGGCAAAGACCTATTTGTTGAAAATGACAATGTCTATATGAAAACTGTCAAAGGGCCTCTAAAGGTAGATTGTATATATAGAAGATTAGATGATAATTTTATTGATCCAAAAGTATTCTTTAAAGGATCTCTTTTAGGAGTTCCTGGTCTATTTAAATGCTGGAGAAAAGGTAATGTGGGTATCATAAATGCGTTAGGGACTGGAGTCGCAGATGATAAAGCAGTCTATTCGTATGTAGAAAAGATGATTGTATATTATTTAGGAGAACAACCAAAAATTGATCAGGTTGAAACTTTTTTATGTAATATAAAAACACATAGAAATCATGTTATTTCAAATATATCTAAATTAGTTGTGAAACCCGCTAATGCATCTGGAGGATATGGTATCATGATTGGCCCTAAGGCATCTAAAAAAGAAAAAGACGAAATGATAAAAAAAATTAAGAGAGATCCAAGAAATTATATTGCACAACCATTAGAAATTCTTTCTACTGTTCCTACAATCACACCTGATAACATTGAGCCAAGACATTTAGATTTAAGACCTTTTATTTTAACCGGTAAGTCAACTTATGTAACAACTGGAGGACTAACTAGAGTTGCTCTCAAAAAAGGTAGTACGATAGTAAACAGTTCACAAGGTGGTGGATCTAAAGATACTTTGATTGTAGACAGTAGAAATTAATTTAAACTTGGAATTATTTCTCTTAAATCCATGGAAAGCCTAGGTTTAATTTTTGAATAAATCACTCCCTTCTCAAACTTTTTTAACGCCAATATTTTTCCATCTGGCGAAATAATTGCTGAATGACCAAATGTCTCTCTCATAGGAGTGTTTTTACCTGTTTGGGCAGGTGCAAAAATATAACAAAAATTTTCAATTGCTCTTGCTTTTAATAATGTTAGCCAATGTTTTTGCCCAGTAAACTTTGTAAAAGCTGATGGTACTGCAATAAAACTCAAATTTTTTTTTGATAATTTTCTGTAAAGTTCTGGGAATCTGAGATCATAACAAATTGTAAAACCTATTTTGCCCCAGGGTAAATTAGCTGTGACTAGTTTATTTCCAGGTTTAAAAGTTTTACTTTCTTTATGTTGCTCTTTATTTGGAATTTTAACATCAAACATATTAATTTTATCATAATATTTTACAATTTTTCCATTTGGCCCAACTAATATGGATCTATTTCTGAGTTTATTTTTAACCTTAACGCAAATTGATCCAAGTAAAATCCATTTCTTATATTTTTTTGAAACTTGTTTAATTTTCCTCAAAATTGGGTCTTTATTCATTTCAAATGAATATTTAAATAGTGTTTCTCTACTACTGGACATTAATGATGAAGTTTCAGGTGTAATTATTAAATCGGATTTATTTTTTATAGCTTGATTTACATATTTTATAATATCTTTAAAATTATTTTCATAATTTTCACTACTAGATAATTGTATACATGCTATTTTCATGTTTGGAATCCATATTTTTTTTCTAAATATTTAATTACATTATGAATTATAAAAGTCATAAACAAGTAAATACCTCCTGCTACAATAAATACCTCAACTGGCTTAAATGTTGTTGAAATTATATATTTAGCAACTCCAGTTAAGTCCATAAGTGTGACTGTGCTTGCTAGAGATGTTCCTTTAAGCATTAAAATAATTTCATTACCATAAGCTGGCAAAGATTGTTTAATCGCAATAGGAATTTGTATCTTTGTAAAAATTATTTTAGAAGGTATACCTAGACTTCTTCCAGCTTCTAAATATCCTGGTTTTATTGTTTGAAAAGCTGATCTCAATATTTCTGATGTATAAGCACCAGTATTTAATGAAAATGCTATTATTGCGCACCAGTATGGTTCTTTTAAAACTACCCACAAAAAGGTTGTTCTTAAATATTCAATTTGACCTAACCCAAAATATATTATGAAGATCTGAACCAAAAGAGGTGTTCCTCTAAATATATAAGAATATCCATAAGCAAATTTATTAATTAATTTATTGTTATTCATTCTTAAGATCGCAAAACCTAATCCAATAAAAAGACCGACAATAAGAGATACAGACAATAGTTTAAGAGTAATCAAAGTTGCGTTTAGTAACTTTGGAAAACTATTAATCATTAATTCAATATCCATTAATAACCTTTGCTAAATTTTGTTTCTAATCTATTTAATAATTGCATACTTAAAAATGTAAGCATTAAGTATAAAACTGCTGCAAATGAGTAAAAAAATAATGGATCTCTAGTTGAACCAGCTGCAATATAGGATTGTCTCATTATTTCAACTAAACCAGTTACGGATATAAGAGAAGTATCTTTTAATGTAATTTGCCAAACATTGCTTAAGTTTGGTATTGCTAGTCTTAGCATTTGAGGCAAAATAATTTTAAAGAAGTAAATATATTTATTAAAACCTAAAACTTTTGCGGCTTCGAACTGACCCTTATCAATTGACTGTAGGGCTCCTCTAAATACTTCGGTCGAGTACGCTCCCGATATTATCCCTATTGAAAATGAACCAGTTAAAAATGCATTAATTTCGATGTAATCATTATAACCAAATATTGAAGCAACAAACATAATTGCTCCACTTCCACCAAAGAAAAATAAATAAATTACAAGAAGTTCAGGAACTCCCCTTATGACAGTTGTATAAGCATTTCCTATGGTATTTAAAAATTTGTTACTAGATAATTTTAATGGAGTGAATAAAGCAGCAAATAAAAAGCCTATTATCATTGCGGTTATTGAAACAGCAATTGTCATTAATGTTGCGAAGAATAACTCATCTCCCCAACCTTTATCACCAAAATAAAGAAGTTCCATAATACAGGTGGCTAATTATAGCCACCTATAAATTTTTTATTACATAGAAGCGTCAAAACCAAAGTGTTTAATCGCAAGTTTACTAATAATGCCATCATCTCTAGCTTTATCAATTGCTGCATTAAAATCATTTATGAGTTTTGAGTCACCTTTTCTGATACCAACTCCAACACCATTTCCAAAGTCTCCGCCTGCAAATGTTGGTCCGGTTAACACAACTTCTTTACCAGATTTTTCCGCGTAGTCTGTAAAAGCAACTGCAGCTGCTAATGCAGCATCAATTCTTCCTGCAGATAAATCTAAGTTTACTTCATCCTGAGTTTTGTAAGTTCTAACTTTTACACTACCCATCAATCCAGACTCTAAAAAGTTTTGATGAATGGTTGCAGTTTGAACACCGATTGTTTTACCTTTAAATGCTTTAGTCAAAACATCTAGTGTTGCTTGTTCATCAGCACTTACGTCTGATAAGTTAATAGCTGACATAGTTTTTAAACCTTCATTTTTTGAACCTTTCATAACAGCCAAAGATGCAACTTCATCTGCATAACCTTGAGAAAAGTTAATTGTTTTCATTCTTTCACTAGTGATAGACATGCCAGCCATAATAGCATCAAATTTTCTAGATACTAAAGCTGGAATCATTCCATCCCAATCTTGTTCTACTATAGTGCAATCATGTTTCATGATTTTACATAATTCATTTGCTAATTCGACTTCAAAGCCAATCAAATTTCCTGCTGCGTCTTTTGAATTCCAAGGTGGGTAAGCTCCCTCAGTTCCAATTTTAATTTGATCTGCAGTAGAAGAAATTGTTAAAAACGATGATATTAAGATACCAAGTCCTAAAGTTTTAAATATTTTCATTTTTCCTCCAAAATTTTTATGATTATTTCATAAAATTATTGTTTTAAAAAGAAAAATTAATGATTTATTGATGATGAAAAATTCCAAGAACAATCGAAACTTGGTATGTAAACTCTGGAAAGTTTTGTATTTCCAAAAGTTTGGTTAAAGACGTTCAACCAATTATCAACTTGCTTAGGTTTTTTATCCTGACTTCCAACTTGAGCAGTAATTACACCTTTGGGTTTTAAAATTCTTTCAAGCGATGACATATTTTTAGCTGCTAAATCAATACAAAATTGGTCATCATTAAGATCTAGAAAAATTTGATCATAAGTATTGTCTTTGACAGATTTAATACTTTCGAAAGCATCACCCCAAACACATTTAACTGAATTTTTTTCAGTAGCTTTCTCACCAATTTTACTAAGATGTTTATCACATACTTCAACAACTTCAGGATCTAATTCATACCAATCTATAAATCCAAAGTTTTGCGAAATACACTCTCTCGCTACTCCTCCATCACCCCCACCAATAATTGCAGCTTTTTCTTTGTTTGAATTTAAATTAAGACCTGAATTTACAAAGGTTGAGCTATATAAATGTTCATCACTTTCAGCTACTTGTATTTCATTATCAATAAATAAAGCTTTTCCAAATTGTTTTAAATCTAGTATTTCAATATATTGACCTACTTTAGATTTAAAATTTTCTAAAACTCTATTAACAACATATGATTTTTTTAAACCTGGAGAACTATAATTGTCGTGATAAAGATCAATTGTATCCCTATTAAATTCTTTAATAATGATATTTGTATGTTCCATCTCATCTTTTATTATATCTAGAGAAACTTTTGGAGATACCTTTCCACACGTAAAAAAATCAAAGCTTACAATTTCTTTTTCTGGAAAAGTATGAAAACTGATGTGACTTTCAGCGAGTAAAGCAACCAATGTAAATCCTTGGGGCTCGAATTTATATTTAGAAATTTTTAAAACTGTTACTTTTGCTGCTTTAGCAATTTTGTAAACTAACTTTTCATAAAATTCAGGAGTATATTCCTTTTTAGTTCCGACTATATCCAGTGCTATATGTTCCCCAACTTTTTCCATAAGAATCTAATATATATCTTTTTTAACTAACGAAATTTTTTACTTCTTTCAAACAAAAAACTATTATAATAATTTATCGAGGATAAACATTGAAAAACAATTGGTCAGAAAACGAAGCTAAAAAATATATTAAAAAGTATAAGAAATTAGGTCATTCTGAAGATATGGCTTTAAGAGTTTATACAACCAGGCTTCTAGGAAGAAATCCAGAATTGGTGTTGCATGGTGGTGGCAATACATCAGTTAAGACAAAAATCAAAGATATAGATGGTAAATATTATGATGTTCTTTGTGTAAAAGGCAGCGGATGGGATATGGCTGAAATCGAACCAGCGGGTTTACCAGCGGTTAAATTAAATCCATTGCTTACTATGAAAAAAAAGAAAACGCTCTCTGATGATGACATGGTTGCTTTTCAAAAAAAAAATTTGATAGATACAAAATCACCCAATCCATCAGTTGAAACTTTTTTACATGCATTTTTACCATTTAAATTTGTCGATCACACTCATTCAGATGCAATAATGAAAATTACTAATAGACCAAATGGAGAAATACTATCAAAAAAAATATTTGGTAAAAAAACTGCAATAGTTCCTTATGTGATGCCGGGATTTAAATTAGCACAAAAAATAAATGAAGTTTATAAAAAAAACTCGAATATAAATTGTTTAATTTTATTAAACCACGGTATTTTTACATTTGCTGATAATGCAAAAGATGCTTACAGTTTAATGATTAAATATATATCTGATGCTGAAAAAACTTTATCAAAACTTAAAAAGAAAAAAATAAAACAGATAAAGAAAACTAAATTTAATTTCTCAACTGCAGATATAGCTCCTATATTGAGAGGTCTTTTATCTGAAAAAAATGATAACAAATTTATCTTAAATTTTAAAAAAAATAGTAAGTTAGATTATTTTATTAATGGTAAAGATATAAAAAGGTATTCAAATGAAGGGACAGCTACACCTGATCATGTTATAAGAGTTAAACCATTTCCTTTAGTAATATCACCAAAAGCAAACTGTGCTTTAGATGAATTTAAAAATTTAGCTGAAAAAAAATTCAAAGAATATCGGAAAAAATATAAAAAATATTTTGAAGCCAATAAGAAAAAAACTAAAGAAAAAAAAGTAATGCTTGATACATCTCCTAGAGTAATTCTTGTTCAGAATTTTGGTTTATTTACAGTAGGAGATACCTTAAAAGCTGCAAAAATTGCTGGAGATTTAACACAAACTAATGCCAATGTAATTTCAAGTGTTGAAGAGTCGTCCAGATATAAGTTCTTATCAAAAAAAGACCTGTTTGATGTCGAGTATTGGTCCTTAGAACAAGCAAAATTAAACAAAGCAAAAAAAGAATTGCGAGGCAACGTTGTTGTTATCACTGGAAGCACTGGTGAAATTGGTAAAGCAACTTATAAATTATTTAAAAAATATGGAGCTGAAGTTGTTTTGCTTGATATTAATAAAAGTAAGATAAATGATTTACAGACTAAAATAAGCGATCTTTGTATTCACTGTGATGTAACCAACAAACAAAGTGTAAAAAAAGCATTTAGTAAAATTTTGGAAATATATGGAGGTGTAGACATTTTAATATCAAATGCTGGTACTGCTATGGGTGGATCAATTGCAGAAGTTAATGATCAAATACTTAGAAAAAGTTTTGAAGATAATTTTTTCTCACACCAAAATTGTGCTTCTGAGGCTGTAAAAATTATGAAAAAACAAAATATAAATGGATGTTTGTTATTTAATATATCTAAGCAATCAGTTAATCCTGGTAAAAATTTTGGACCATATGGACTGCCTAAGTCTGCGCTTTTAAATTTGTGTAAACAATATGCAGTTGATTATGGACATCTTGGTATTAGATCAAACGGTGTAAACGCTGATAGAATTAGAAGTGGTTTGTTAAATGATAAAATGATTAAGCAAAGAGCAAAAGCAAGAGAAGTAACAACGGATCAATATATGAGTGGCAACCTACTGCTAAGTGAGGTCAAAGCAGATGATGTGGCCAAAGCTTTTTATCATCTTGCAATATCAAAAAAATCAACTGGAGCAGTATTAACTGTAGACGGTGGAAATATTGCAGCTTCTTTAAGATAATTAATTAAATAACTTTTTTAAACCCTCAGAAGATGCATCACAAACTCCTTTTTCTGTTATTAATGCAGTAACATATTTAGCAGGTGTTACATCAAAGGCTAAATTTAATGATTTGCTTTTTTCAGGATATATTAAAACTTTATCAACTTTATTATCTTTGTTAATTCCATCTACATGAGAAAGTTCTTTTGGATCTCTTTCTTCTATCGGAATATCTTTGGCGTTTTTTAAATTCCAATCTATCGTTGAACTTGGTAAAGCAACATAAAAAGGAACCTTATTATCGTGAGCTGCGAGAGCTTTTAAATATGTGCCAATTTTATTGCACACATCTCCGTTAGATAATGTCCTATCTGTTCCAACAATACACATATCAACTTGTCCTCTCTGCATTAATATTCCACCAGTATTATCTGCAATAATTGTATTTGGAATTTCTTCTTCATTAAGTTCATATGATGTAAGGTTTGCACCTTGGTTTCTTGGTCTAGTTTCATCTACCCAAACATGTATTGGTATTCCTTTTTTATGTGCATGATAAATAGGAGAAGTTGCTGTTCCCCAATCTATAGTAGCTAACCAACCTGCATTGCAATGTGTTAGAATATTTACTGTATCTTTCTTTTTATTATATATTTCTTCAATAATATTTAATCCATTTTTACCAATACTTTCACAAAAGCCCTCATCTTCTTTACAAATTTCTTTAGCTTCATTAAGAGCGACTTTAAATAAATTTTCAGGTTCAACAAATGACAATTTGTTATTCATTCTATGAACTGCCCATTGAAGATTTATCGCTGTTGGTCTAGATGCAACTAATTCTTCTGAACTTTTTTTTATAAAATCTAAACTATTATTTTCTTTTATAGCTAGAACTAGTCCAAATGCAGCAGTACCTCCAATTAATGGAGCACCTCGGACTTCCATTGTTTTGATAGCATTTATTGCATCTTCAACTGAACTTAACTCTTTTATTAAAAATTTATGTGGCAGCTTTGTTTGATCTATAATTTTTACAACTTGTTTTTCTTCATCAAACCAAATTGTTTTATATTCAACACCGTTAATTTTCATTATTTTAAATTATCAATAAAATACTTTCTAGCAACTAATTTAAATAGTTAGCACTTTTTCTTTTTTCTTAAACTTTTTCTTCCTTTTAAATCAGATTTATAAGTACCAACTCCATAAGTACAAAATTGATTACATTTCAAATTTAATAATTTTTTATGATTGTATCTTTTAGGAATTTCAAATTTCATATCTGGCAAAATTCCTCTAGCGGTTTGAGCTAAAGAACACTGTATTTGAAACGGATCAAAAGCAGTATTTGATGTAGGCGTAAGATATACAGAGTCTTTTAAATCTGGACATCCATAATCTTTTTTATGATTATATAGTGCTCTAGGAAATTTATGTGATCCATCATTACTTAAAATTCCAGATTTCATATGTCCACCTCTTTCTTGTCCTTTTTGACAAGGATAAGCAAAACCTAAAGCGTGAAGAATTTCATGATTTATAGTTCTATAAATACTGGTTCCAAAGTCACCTTTTAAAAATACATAAGCGTGATGAAATCCTCCTTGGCCGGTATCATCTTTATGCTTTATATCGGCTAATGATAAATATATTTTTTTTGAATTATTAAATCCTTTTAAATTCAAGTAATAATCTGGAAAGTTCATATTCCATCCACCAGTATAAAATTTTTTATGCATATAATTTGTTCTTACAAATGAAATATCTAATTTTCCATCTTTTCTGTAATCAAGTTTTAATTTTTGTTTATTTTTTGTTGCTTTAAAAAATTTCTCATTGGCTTTCATGATAATTTCTTCTGCTTTACCATTAATGTCATATTCTCTATCTTTTTCATCTGGTCCTAAAAAATAGATCAAATGAATTTGATAATCATCGGTAACGTCTGGCTGATCTTCAAAATATCTACCTGATTTTTTATCAGTATCTCTTATTGATAAATCTCTGCTCCTTGGATCTTTATGGCCATCAGCCAAAGCAAACGTAGATAAAATTGATACGGCAATTAAAAAATTTATTAATCTTCTCATTTTAATTATTTTAAAGCGTTAACAAAAAATGGGACTGCTATTTCAACAGTTTCCTTTCCATGATCTCCGCCAATTGTAGTTCCTCTTTCTCCACATTTTTTGTACATTTTAACATACAGCTGTCTATATAATTTATTCGCAGCCCCTGGTTTTGTAGATGTCTTCTCAAATTTTTCCCTCCATTTTTTTAAATCCATATTAAAGGCTTCTTTAAAAATATCGGTTTGTTTTTCATGAATAAACCCATCATCATTCATTACCCACCCTTCAGGAGCATAAATTTCACATTTATTAAAATGTACACAATCAGAGCAGTTGTTAGCAGGTGCATCAGTATAAAAGTCATGGTGCCAACCTTCTTTTACAATTACCTCAACATCGCCTCCAGCTTTTTTCATTTTTTCCGCATAAGCAACACAAAACTTTGCAAGTGTATAATCATCAGCACCTCCAAGTAAAAATAATATTTTTGCAGGAGTTGGGGTTGGTTTATCAAATGCTACGTTAAAACAATCTGAAGCCATTGGAAGTGAAGCTTTGTAATAATTTTCTTCTCCAAGAATTACATCTGAGAATTTTTTCTCTACTGCCATATTTGAAGCACTTCCACCTCTTGATAAACCTGTGATACCTAATTTTTTTGCATTAACTCTTGGGTGTTGATCCAGTATTTTATAAGCTACTAAAGCATCTAGCTCTCCAGCATTTACAGAAACTTTACCTTGATTAGAACCTGTACTTTTTGCTCCTCTACTTGTAAAATTATCTATTTCAAAAATACCAATATTATTTTTTAAAAGTTGATTTTTAAAATCTTTACGCCAAGACTGAGTTGGAGATGTAAACTCACTAGGCCCTCCGCTACTATGGACAGTTACAACAACCGGTAAATTTTTACCTTCCTTTGGTAAAATTAATTTTCCAGACAC
The DNA here is from genome assembly GCA_902525935.1 of uncultured Pelagibacteraceae bacterium. GTDB lineage: Bacteria > Pseudomonadota > Alphaproteobacteria > Pelagibacterales > Pelagibacteraceae > Pelagibacter. Next base: position 46,539 of record CABZJA010000005.1, read on the forward strand.
TTCAACAGGTGAATTTACATAAGATCCATTGATTATTGGTAAGGGAATACCAGGATTGTAGCTAGTAAATTTTATTATTTCCTCTGTTGCTTCACTTAAATACTTTAAAGGAGTGAAATGTTGTGGACGATCAACTTTAAAAAACCTACCTTTGCATCTCCATGGTTTATCATAAGGCATTCTAGCTTTTAAGGTAGCTTCATTTCCATTAATAAATTCACCTTTAATTTTTAATCTTTCTGAACCCCACTTCCATTTCCAACTTTCAGTAATAGAAACCTTATTATCTTTAATTGTACCCTCAAATTTTATATTTTCTTTACCCCAGTGCTTTATATCAAAAGGTCCTAATTGAAATTTATTATTTTCAACATTAACAACATAAGCAGCCTCAGCCCATTCAGATTTACCTTGTTTGCAAAGAAGATCTATTTTCCATGAATTAGGATATTGCTCAGCCATAAGATTATTATTCCAAAGTAATGATAAAATAATTAGAATTATAATTTTTTTCATTTATTAAGTACCCTTCCTGCAATTGTTTTTAATTTATCTTTAGTTTTTTGTGTTCTTTTTTCTGGAGCAGTAATTATTGCTACATCTAAGCAATTATTAGTTGGGTCATTAGGATCTATATGATTTTCAAAGTTCTCTATCAAGTTTTTAATCATATTTTTAGCTTTTGCGGCATTATCTAAGAGTACTTTTATAACTTTTTGAACATCAACATTTTCATGATCTGGATGCCAACAATCATAATCCGTCACCATTGACACAGAAGCATATCTAATTTCAGCTTCTCTTGCTAGTTTAGCCTCTGGCATATTTGTCATTCCAATAACATCTGCTTTCCATGATCTGTACAAATTAGATTCTGCTAAAGTTGAAAATTGTGGGCCCTCCATAACAACATATGTACCTCCTCTTTGAAAATCTATATTTTCCTTTTTTATTGCTTCCTCACACGCATTCATTAGCCCACTTGAAGTTGGATGTGCCATTGATACATGTGCTACAATCTCATCATCAAAAAAAGTTTTGTTTCTTGCAAAAGTTCTGTCAATGAATTGATCAACGATAACAAATTTACCTGGGGGTAAATCTTCTTTTAAAGATCCAACGGCTGAAACAGAAACTATGTCAGTAATACCAATTTGCTTGAGACCATCAATATTTGCTCTAAAATTTATTTTTGATGGAGAAATAAAATGGCCTTTTCCATGTCTTGGTAGAAAATATATTTCTTTATTATTATATTTTGCCTTTAGTATTAAATCTGAGGGTTTTCCCCATGGAGTATTTAAATCTAAAGTTTCTCTATCTTTAAATTCCTCAACATCATATAAACCGCTTCCACCAATAATTGCCAATTTATTATTTGCCATAATACATTTTAGATTATAATTAAGTTTTATGGATTTAAAAGAACATATTAGGTCAATTCAAGACTATCCTAAAAAGGGAATTCTATTTAGAGACATCACGACTCTTATTAAAAATGAAAAGGCTTTCAAGGAATGTATAAATCAAATTGTAGAGAGATCTAAAAAATTTAATTTTGATAAAATAGCTGCTGTAGAGTCTAGAGGTTTTGTATTTGCTTCTGCTATTTCATATATCTTAGATAAGCCATTTATAATGTTAAGAAAAAAAAATAAATTACCTGCAGAAGTACACTCTGTCGATTTTGAGCTAGAGTATGGAACTGCAACCATTGAAGTTCACAAAGATTCATTCAATGAAAACGATAATGTATTAATTATTGATGATTTAATTGCTACAGGAGGTACCGCGGAAGCAGCTGCTAAATTAATTGAAATATCAAAAAGCAAAGTTGCAGGATTTATATTTGTAATTAATCTATTTGATCTTGGTGGTAATGATAGTCTTTTAAAAAAAGGATATAAAGTTGAAAATCTTTTAGATTTTCCTGGTCATTGATGGTAGCGGGAAGTGGGATCGAACCACTGACCTCGGGCTTATGAGTCCCGCGCTCTAACCAACTGAGCTACCCCGCCTTAAAGAATTGTTGTTGTATACTACTTTTATTTTTTGATGCAAACAAGATTTCACTTATTGTTTTTCTTATCTTTTTTAAGTTTTCTTTTTTCTTTTAAAGACAACTTAGCTTTTTTCATTACACTTGCATCTTTAAATGATTTACCACTATATCTTTTAGACATCTAATTTATTTGTTCAAAAAATTTATCTTTTAGTTGGTAAGTAAATGGATATTCTTTTCCAATTGGTTGAAATTTAGTCTTAATTACTATTTTATTTTCTTTATCTAATTTAAATTTCCAAGTTAATTTAATATCACCAGAAAAAACTCTCAATTTTCCCAAATTTGTAAAGCGCCAACCATCTTCTGAGATAACTTTTCCAGCTTGATATCTCTTGTAATTATTCTCATCAAATATGTAGGTAACTTCACCTTGGTTTCTTTCATCGACTAATGTTATTGCATAATTATTTAAAAATTCTGCAGTTTCTGATTTGTTTAGACTTCTTTTTGAAATTGATTTTAAAAAGTCTGTTGTTTTATCTATAGTTTCATCTATTTTTTCATTAGCCACTGAAAAAGAAGTTAAAATTAGCAAAACAAATACAGCATTAAATAATTTTCTAATCATATATGTTTAGTTTAGTAAATTAATTGTAAATAGAAAAGTAAATATTGAAGCAAATGTAGATATAAATATAGCTTTAATAATATTTTGCGGACTTACATTATAAGCAGAACACATAACAATTGCTGTTGCACCACACGGGCCAATGCTTACCAATAGAGCACCCGCTATTTCAATTGGGTTAGACAAATTAAAAAATGTATATCCAAAGACTAATAAAATTATTGGTGATATTATTAACTTCAAAATTGATATTGAAATTGTTAATTTATTGAAAAGTTCTCTTGTGTAAAAAGACAGAATTATACCAATAGCAAACAAACCAACTGGCATTACACATGCAGCTAATCTTGATAAAATATATTCAAATGGAGTTTCATCAATGTTAATACTTGAAATTCTAATGAATAATCCAATTAAAATAGCTAATATCATCGGGTTAAGGATTAAGTTTTTTAAGAATTGAATTAATTTAATTTTTTTTTTTACAGTAAGTTCCAAAAAGAAACTTATTACTGATAATAAAATAACACTATCCATTAAAATAATACTTGAGATTTGAGTAACTGTACTTCCGCCAAAAAATATTTCAGCAATAGGTAAAACTAATATTACGTGATTAGATAAAGCTACTGTTAAAGACCAAATTATAGACTCTGGTGTTGATCTTCTAAAAATATTTTTTGTTAGTAAAAAAGCTATAATTCCACTTGTAAGTTGCATTAAAAAGTATGAAGAAATTTGTGTTAAATCAATTTCTCCTATATCACTTAAAGCTACTAGTTTTACTATTAATGCTGGAACAGCAATATAAAATGAAAATAAATTAAATATTTTTGCTTTTTGTAAGTCAAAAATTTTAATTTTACCTAAAAAAAAACCAATTAAAGTTATACCTATAAAAGGTGTTAATCCTAAAAATACTTGAAACATTATTGGACTGTAATTCTATGCATAATTCTATCACCTTTATAAGCAGTTGCTTGGTGAAGCATAGATCTGTTGTCCCAAATCGCTAATTGATTTTTTTCCCACTCTAAAGAATATTGAAATTTTTTCTTTACTTGATGTTTAAATAGATAATTCTTGAACTTTTTCTCAATTTTATCATTGTTAAAACGGATAAAATGACCAGGGCTACAATATAAAGTGTACTTATTGTTAATTTTTCTTATTAAGTTATGTTTTGAAATAAGTTCTTTTGCCTTTTTGCCTTTCTCTTTTTCTCTCTCTATTCTTGTAACAGATATAGGTCCCTCAGATGAAAAAATACATTTTTCATATTTAAATTTTTTCTTGAATTTATTTGGTAAATTTTCATATGCTAGATACTGGGAACAAAAGTCTGTATTCGCCTGGCCTCTTTTTGGAACAAGTTTAGATAATAACATCGTAAATCTTGGCGGTTTTTTTGTGTAAATTGAGTCGGTGTGAAATTGTTCTCCAAAACTTGGGCCCTTATCTGTAGATTTTCTCTGAACAACTGTGATTTGTGGATATTTTTTATTTAAACCTTTTAATCGAGGGTAATTAGCAAGTGTACCAAATTTTCTTGCAAATTTTATATAATGATCAGAATTCAAGTTCTGATTTCTAAAATAAATCATTCCATATTTTGATAAAGCAGATTTAATTTTCTTTAATTTTGAATTGTTAATTTTATTTAAATCACAAATTAATTCTGCGCCAATATTTTTTTTATTAGGGATAATTTTAAACATATTTTAAAAAAAAATTTTTTAATTGTTTAATTGTTTCTTTGGGATTTTGCTCTGGTATAAAATGTCCAGATTTAACAGCTGTTCCCATAATTTTTTTATATGAATATTTTTGCCAGATCTTTACTGGTTGAAATTGTTTGCCTACGACCCCGTTTTTTCCCCATAGAACTTGGATTGGAATATTAAGTTTTTTCTTTCGATCATGTCTATCATGTTCCAAATCAATAGTTGCTGATGCTCTGTAATCTTCACAAGAAGCATGGATTCTCTTTGGTTGCTTAAAGCATTTTAAATAACTCTCCTCTACTTTTCCAAATTTGTGATTGCCTGACCATTTGTCTAAGCAATTTTTCATCCACTTTCTAGGATCACTCATTATCATTTTTTCAGGTAGCCATTTTGGTTGAATAAGAAAAAACCAATGAAAATAAGATTTTGCAAAATGTCTAGTTGTCAATTCATACATATCCAATGTTGGACAAATATCTAGTACACTTAAAGCAATTACATTTTTTTTGTGATCTCTTGCTAGTCTATGAGCAACTCTGCCTCCTCTATCATGACCAGCAACAAAAAATTTAGAAAATCCCAAACCAATCATTAACTGTTTCATGTCATTTGCCATTTCTCTTTTTGAATAATTAAAATGTTTAGAATCTGAACTTGGAACTAAACTATCTCCGTAACCCCTAAGATCAGCAGCAACAACTGTAAAACTTTTAGATAATTCAGGAGCTGTTTTATGCCACATCAAATGTGTTTGTGGATATCCATGAAGTAATAATAAAGGCGGACCTTCTCCTTTAATTTTACAAAAGACCCTCCCTTTTTTTACTTTGATATATCTACTTTTAAAACCCTCAAACATTTTATTATTTTATCTCATATTTTTATAATTCAATCAGTAATTTTCAAAAATGTTCATTTAAAAGCTTAATAAAGTAAATTATTGAATTGAATTATGACTCATTGAATGTATATCTTCATTTTTGTGAGAATTGAAGAAGAACTAAAACTAGATTATTCCGACGTACTTTTCAGACCCAAAAGAAGCACTCTTAAAAGTAGAAAAGACGTTAATTTGAAACGAACTTATCGTTTTAAATATAGCAATAATGAGTGGTCTGGCATCCCTATTATGGCCGCAAATATGGATGGAGTTGGTGAACTAGGTATTGCTCAAAAATTATCAGAATATGAAATGATTACATGCTTAACAAAACAGCATGATATAAAAAAAATTAAGCAATTCAAAAAAATTAAATCTATTTATCAAAATATTGCATTAAGTATTGGAACAAAAAAGGAAGATTTTGAAAACTTAAATAAAGTTCTAAAAGAATTCAGCTTCATAAAATTTATTTGTATTGATGTTGCAAATGGTTACTCAGAACATTTTAGTAAATTTCTAAAATCTGTCAGAGATAAATATCCTACGAAAACTATAATTGCTGGTAATGTTGTAACTGCTGACATGACACAAGAACTTATTCTATCGGGTGCAGATATAGTTAAGGTTGGTATAGGACCTGGGAGTGTTTGTACAACAAGAATACAAACTGGAGTTGGGTATCCACAATTAAGTGCAGTAATTGAGTGTGCTGATGCTGCACATGGTTTAGGAGCTCATATCATTGCTGATGGTGGTTGTACTTGTCCTGGCGACGTAGCTAAAGCATTTGGTGGAGGAGCAGATTTTGTTATGCTTGGTGGAATGCTCGCCGGTCATGATGAAGGAAAAGGTAAACTAGTAAAAACTAACGGGTCAAAATATATTGAATTTTATGGATCAAGTTCTGAAACTGCAAATAATAAACATTATGGTGGATTATCAGATTATAGAAGTAGTGAAGGTAGAACAGTTAGAGTTAAGTATCGTGGCAAAATAAATGACACGATTTTAAATATACTTGGAGGTGTCAGAAGTAGCTGTACATACGTAGGAGCCCCTTCATTAAAACAACTTAGCAAATGCACCACATTTGTAAGAGTAACTAAACAATTTAACGATACATTTTTAAAATAATGAAAGAATATTCTATAGCTTCAATTGCTGGAGATGGAATTGGTAAAGAAGTTGTGCCAGAAGCTCAAAAAATTTTAACAGAGATTTCACAACAACATCAATTTAAATTGAAAATCGAAGATTATGACTTTGCTTCATGTGATTATTATGAAAAGCATGGAAAAATGATGCCAGATGATTGGAAAGATAAACTCACAAAGCATGATGCAATTTTTTTTGGTGCAGTTGGTATGCCTGATAAATACCCAGATCACATTACTCTTTGGGGATCATTATTAAAATTTAGAAGAGAATTTGATCAGTATATTAACTTAAGGCCGGTAAAGCTATTTGAGGGTGTGAGTGCACCATTAGCAAATAAGCAACCAGGTGATATTGATATGATAATTGTCAGAGAGAATACGGAAGGTGAATATTCGTCTGTTGGAGGAAGAATGTATCAAGGTACTGACAGAGAAGTAGTAATTCAAGAAACGGTTATGTCAAAATATGGAATAGATAGAGTTCAAAAATTTGCATTTGAACTTGCTTCAAAGAGAAAAAGGAAAAAATTAACCAGTGCCACTAAATCAAATGGAATATCAATAACGATGCCTTACTGGGATGAAAGATTTAATGAAAATAAAAAAAATTATTCCAATGTTGAAACGGATCAGTATCATATTGATATTTTAGCTGCGAGATTTGTACTTAGTCCTGAAAGATTTGATGTGATTGTAGCATCTAATTTATTTGGTGATATTTTATCTGATTTAGGTCCTGCTTGTACTGGCACTATTGGGATTGCTCCATCTGGCAACATAAATCCATCTAATAAGTATCCATCTTTATTTGAACCAGTTCATGGGTCTGCTCCAGATATAGCTGGTCAAGGTATTGCAAATCCAATCGGTCAGATCTGGTCTGCTGCAATGATGCTAGATTATTTAGGTGAGAAAGAGGCTTCTAAGAGAATTGTTAAATCAATTGAGTTAACTCTTAAAGACAAAGACAGTAGAACAAAAGATCTTCAAGGATCTAGTAATACTACCCAGTGTTCAAAAAAGATATTAGATAATCTTAGCACAGTTTAAAATTTATTTAAATTATGAGATTAGTTAAAAATAAATCAATAAGTAAAGTTATAACTTTATGCATTGTAGGTTTTTTTATTTTTGTTTGCCAAGACTCTACTGCAAAATATCTTGGAGCTTTAATGCCATTAAATCAAGTTGTATGGGGAAGATTTTTTTTTCACTTTGTAATTATTTTAGTATTATTTGCAATCTTAAAACCTAAAGTAAGTCTTAAAAAAAATTTTAGTATTAATATTATAAGATCTATACTGATGGTGTTTGCTACATTTTTTTTTGTGCATTCTCTTCAAAAATTTGATCTTGTAGATATTTATGTTGTTTTTTTTTCAGCTCCGTTAATAGTTTCTATTTTAACTGCAATATTTTTGAAAGATATACTAACACCGAAAGGTATAATTTTAATGTTATTAAGTTTTGGTTGCATAATTTATTCTATGAGTCCGAGTATGAAAATTTTAAGTTTAGATTTAGTTTTTCCACTGGTTCCTCCTCTGTGCTGGGCTTTGTATCAATTTTTTACAAAATTTATATCTGGAGATAATGACCCATTAGTAGCATTATTTTATGCAGCTGTTGTTGGTGCAGTTGTTTTTTCTGTTTATGTTTTTATAGATTGGACCCCTATTGAAAATAAAAACTTGTGGATTGGTTTAATTTGTCTTGGTGTGTTGGGTTTTGTTAGTCATCTTTTAATAATATATGCTATTCAATTATCTAATTTATCATTTGTAACTAATTTTCAGTATTCTCAATTAATTTGGTCCACAATTATAAATTTTTATATTTTTGGAGTACCTTTTGATTTTAATAAAACCTTTGGAGTTATTGGTATAATTGTTTTTGGGGTTTTATTTGTTCAGGCTGAAAGTCGAAAAAAAAAAATTAATTCTTAAAATTTTTTTGATTTAAAGGTTTTTCTAATACCTCAACTGGATATTTTTGTTTTTCAATTTCAATAAATATATTTTTGCCTTTTAATGTTTCAACTGTATTCCCTGAATTGACATATCCAAAAGAAAGATTTTTATCATAACAAAAGGAATAATTTCCCGAAGTTGTTCTACCAATTATTTTATCATCCTTATAAATTGGCTCTTCATGTAATAAAAGGGGCTTACCAGGTTTGCTATCTTTAAGAGTGAACATCATCATTCTCTTATCTAATTTTTGGTCTTTAATTTTTAATAGAGCATCTTTTCCAATAAAGTTTACATTTTTCTTATAACTAATTGCAAATTTTAAACCTGCTTGGTATTGATTTTCCTCTGGTGAAATGTCATGTCCCCAGTGAACAAATCCACTTTCCATTCTCATAATATCCATGGCATGCATTCCACAATGAGATAGTTCAAAGTTTTTCCCCTCTTCAATTAGAATTTCATATAAATCCTTAGCGGAGCTACTATCAACATAAAGTTCAAAACCTACTTCACCCACATAAGATAATCGTTGAGCCCATATCTTAATTTCTTTTGGTTTTCCCCAAGGAGTATTTGCATCAAATATGTTTATGAATTTTCCTGTTCCAAATTTAAATTTTTCATTACTAAAATCATCTTTGCAAATTTTTGAAATCATTTCTCTGCTCTTTGGACCAAATAAACCTAAGCAGCAAAATTCCTCAGTAACATCAGAAAACTCTACATCTTTATCTAAATATTTTAATATGTGATATTTATCGTATTCTCTTGTTGCTGCTGAACTCATAATTCTAAAGTAATTTTTATCCATGCATACAACAGTTAAATCTGTTTCTATTCCACCATCTTCATTAAGCATGTGAGTGTAAGTTGTTTTTCCAATTTCATTTTTAATATTTGCAGTACATAACTTTTGTAATTCTTGATGAGTTTTTTCACCTTTCAGGTCAAATTTTGAAAATGTTGAGAAATCGAATAAACCGACATTTTTCCTAGCATTTAAGGTCTCATGTTTTGCTGACGGATACCAATTTTGATAATTAAAACTATATTCATATTTAGGCTCATTACCATTTAGTGAATACCACATTGGTCTTTCAAATCCTCCAGCAACTCCGAAACAAGCTCCTGCTTTTTTTAATTTTTGATGATAAGGCAAAAGTTTTTGGTTTCTTGATGTATTATGTTGTTTATAAGGCCAATGCATTCCATATAGATCACCTAATGTTTCTGTAACCCTTTCCATAATAAAGTTTTTTGAAGAATGAAATCTTTGAAACCTTTTAATGTCTACCGAAAATAGATCTTCGTTAACATGTCCATTCATCATCCATTCAGCAGTAACTCTACCCGCTCCTCCTGAGCTTGCAATTCCAATGCTATTAAAACCACAACATGTATACAAATTTTTAACTTCTGGAGTTTCACCTAATAAATACTGTGTATCAGGTGTAAAAGACTCTGGTCCTGAAAAAAATTTTCTAATACCTGCATTTTGTAACATTGGTAATCTATGAAATGATTTCTCTAGGAATGGTTCGAAATGATCAAAGTCATCTGGAAATTCACCAAAAGAAAAGTCATCTGGAACTCTTCCAGTTTTTTTAAAAGCAGGTTTTGCATTTGGTTCAAAAATACCAACCAGAATTTTTCCAGCATCTTCTTTTAAATATAGACAAGCATTATAATCTCTCAATACAGGAAGATTTTGGGGTAAATCTTTAATAGGCTCTGTGATTACATAAAAGTGTTCATTTGGATATAATGGTACGCTAACATTAATATCTTCACCCAGTTGTCTTGACCACATACCTGTCGCCATAACAACATATTCGCAGTCTATAATTCCTTTATCAGTCTCTACTCCACTTATTCTTGAGTTTTTAATAAGAATTTTTTTTACAGGAGTTTGTTCAAATATCGATGCACCATGCATTCTAGCAGCTTTAGCTAGTACATTTGTAACCCCCACAGGATCTGCCTGTCCATCTTTAGGCATGTAAACTCCTCCTACCAGATCTTTATTATGTAATACTGGATATAACTCTTTTATTCTTTTTTGATTTAAAACTTCAACTTCAACATTAGATAATTGTGCTGCTGTTGCTTGTCTTAATAATTCCTGCATTCTTTCATTTGTTGATGCAACAGTTATTGCTCCATTTTGTTTTAGACCAGTTGATAAACCAGTAGTTTTTTCTAATTCTTTGTAAAGATCTAAAGTGTACTTTCTAATTTTAGTAATTGTTGATGATGCACCTAACTGACCCATTAAACCCGCGGCATGCCATGTTGTTCCAGATGTAAGTTGATCTCTTTCAAGTAAAACTACATCTTTCCATCCGAATTTAGTTAAATGATAAGCACATGAAGTTCCAGCAACACCTCCTCCTATAACAACTACTTTAGTACTTTTAGGTAACTCTTTCATATATATACAAATTTATATAATTAATTTTAAAAGCAAACAATATGGTCAATATGGATAGGTCTTTTTATACCAAATTTCTCATCAACTTCATGTTGGTGAATGTGATGTGAATGAACAAAGACTGGAATTAAATTATTACTTATTGTCTTTAATGTATAAATAAAATTTGATCCTCTGAACTTTCTATCGACTACTTCAAGTTTAAGATTGCTTGAGTCATCATGCTCTAAGTCTTCGGGTTGTATGAGTAGTTTTACTTTTGATCCAATTGGAAATGGTCTTGCAAAATTACCTGTTATTGTCCCTAAATCTTCATTTTCAAGACTTTTAGGGCTAGTGACTTCTGCTGGTATCAATATACCTCTATTCAGAAAATTAACTACTTCTTCAGAATTTGGTAAATGATAAACATTATATGGATCATCATATTGCTTTAATTGACCATCTAAAATAATTCCACACTTAGTTCCTAAGTAAAATGCCTCATATGAATCATGTGTAACAATTATTGTTGTTATTTTTGAATTGGTTAATATTTGCTTTAATTCAACTTGAATTTCTTCCTTAAAACTTTGATCAACATTAGACAAAGGTTCATCAAGCATTAATAAATCTGGTTGAGAAACTAACGATCTAGCCAATGATGCTCTTTGTGCTTCACCAGCGCTTATTTCGTGAGGAAACTTATTTAAAATTTTATTTAAATTCAAAAAATTAATTATGTCTTTAGAAAGTATTTTTTTATCATCTTTTACTCTTTCTGAACCAAGATTTATATTTTTCTCAATATTGTAATGAGGAAATAGACTATTTTCTTGAAATGAAAGAGCAACGTTACGATTTTCTGGTTCCACATGTGTATTGCTTGAAGATATTGTTTTTCCTTTTAGTTTTATTGTACCTTGTTTGATTTTCTCCAAACCTGCAATAGTTCTTAAAATCGTAGTCTTTCCTATTCCAGAGGGACCAAGTAAACAAACAATATCTCCCTCATTTTCAATTTTTAAAGAAACGTTATTTACTTTATTTTTCCCACCAGCAACAAAAGATACATTATCGATTTCAAAAAAATTATTAGCCATCAGTCTTTCAAAATAAATTTAGATGTGACCAAAATAAATGTACTCGCAATTAATATCAAGAATAATGATGGAACTGCTGCCGCTTCTAAAAGATCTTGAGATGCAAATATATAAGCTGTTGTAGCAAAAGTTTCAAAGTTAAATGGTCTCAATATTAATGTGATAGGTAATTCTTTTATTACTTCTATTGTAATTAATATTCCTATTAGAAATACAGAATTTTTTAAATAAGGAACATGAATTCCTAAAAAAGTTTTTATTTTAGAGTAACCAAGCAGATATGAACTTTCATCAATTGACCTATTTATTCTTTCGTAACCTGTTTTCAATCCGTTATAAGCTAGAGAATAAAATCTGATAAAATATACTATCACTAAACCAAAAATAGATCCTATAAATATTTTCTTTATAGAATTAAATTCAAAGGCTTTTACAAAAGTATTATCGAACCATGCAATAAAAGTGATGAATGCAACAGCTAAAATTACTCCAGGAATTGCATATCCTGTAATAGAAAATGTTGTAAGAAAGTTTAAAAATTTACTTTTAGTAACTCTATTTCCATAATTTGAAATAAATGAAAAAACTACTAATACTATACTAGATAAAAAAACTAAATATATTGTGTTTGAAAGTAATTGAAAGGTATTTAAATCAAATAAATTTTTTGGAAAAATTATTGTCCAATATAACATTTGTAAAACAGGAAATAGAAAACTTATAAAAAATACTAAAAAACAAAACCCAAAAGCTAAAGTCCCTTTAGAAATATTTAGTTTAATTTTCTTCTTTTCTTTGATGCCACCTTTAATTGGAGAGTGATATTGGGCGCGTTTTCTTGAGATATTTTCAATAAAAAAAAGACCTAAAATAAATAATAGTAAAAAAAATGAGAGCTGATTTGCAAAAGCTAAATCATCAAAAGAAATCCATGAATCATATATTCCTGTAGTAAGAGTTGCTATTCCAAAAAACGATACTGCGCCAAAATCAGATAGAGTTTCCATTGCAACTAAGGCTAATCCAGCAACTATTGCTGGTCTAGCTGATGGTAAAATGATCTTGAAAAAAGATTTATATTTAGAAAAACCAAGATTTTGACCAAGCTCGATTAAATTTTGAGATTGATAATGAAATGATGCTCTAGTTAGAACGTAAACATATCCAAATAATGAAAAAGATACTGATAATATGGCCCCTAGCATACCATCAAATTTTGGGATTGATCTATTGTATTCACCAGGTCCAAGTAAAGATTTTAATATTGAATATAATGTTCCAAAGTTTTCAAAAAAAGCTGTTAGTGAATAAGCATAAATATAAGCAGGCACTGCAAAAGATAATATTAAGGCCCATTTAAAAAATTTAACTCCAGGAAAATCATAAAATGATACTACATAAGCACATCCAACACCTAAAATTAAGGTAAGTATTAATACTCCAATAAGTAAAGTTAAAGAGTTATAGATGTATTCAATTAGAAAAGTATTTTTTAAAATATCGTAGTAATTTGTTGTTTCTTGGAAGAAACTTGCGAACACAGTTAAAATTGGAATTGCAACAATAAATGAAACTATAAAAGATGATAAGTACCAGGAATTAAATTTCATATATTATAATCCGCCTTATAATCATGAAAATCAAAAGTGCCCATGGTTTAGGAGACCAAACCATAGGCACAAACTTTAGAAAATCAAAAATTAAATACTTTTAGGATATGCGGAACCTCCTTAGTTTTAATTTCGGACAATTTTCTATTATTTACACGTTTACTGATTTTTTCACACTCCGAAGCACATGCAGGACAGGCTTTGGTAGATTTATTATAATCAATTTCCGTAGTAAATTTTTTTTTAACAGCTGTCATTTATTTCCAACCAGCAGCTAACATTACTTCTAATGCATCTGCTTGTTTTGCACCATATGACTTAACACTTGTTTTAGTATCCATTACAAAGTTCATTTCTTTGCCTGGAACTAAATCATTAGGTGTTACACCACCAATCATTGGATACTCAAAAGTATTATTAACAATATGATTTTGAGCCTCAGTTGATAATAAAAACTCAACTAATTTTACAGCGTTGTCTTTATTTGGTGCATGTTTAAGCATTCCAGCTCCACTAATATTAATGTGCGTTCCTCTATCTTGTTGATTAGGAAAAAAAGGCATCACTTTTTTTGCTGCTTCTTGTTGTTCAGCACCTTTTTTTCCAGATAACATCAATGCATGATAGTATGTGTTTGCAACAGCAATATCAGCTTCCCCAGCGGCTACAGCCATGATTTGAGCACGGTCATTACCTTTTGGAGTTCTTGCCATATTTGCTACAACAGCTTTTGACCAATCTGCAGTTTTTGCTTTACCAAGATTCTTAACTAGTGAAGCAACTAAAGATTGGTTATAAATGTTGTTAGATTTTCTTATTACTAATCTACCTTTCCATTTTGGATCAGCTAGACCTTCATAAGTCATTCCATTTAATTCATTTGCATTTACACGTTCAGGTGAATAGTAAATAATTCTAGCTCTTTTTGCTATACCTGTCCATTTTGCAGATCTGAATTGAGCTGGTACTGCATCTTTGATTGCCTTAGACCAACCAGCATTTTGCATCATTCCTTTAGCTGCAAATGCACCTAGTCTTCCAGCATCTGCCGTGATGTATAAATCACCAACACAGTCCGCTCCCTCTTCTGTGATTCTTTTTTGAAGAGCTTTATCTTTTCCCGAAACTACATTTACTTTTATTCCAGTTGCTGCAGTGAATTTTTCATATAATTGAATGTCAGAATCATAGTGCCTCGCACTAAAAATATTGACTTCAGCAGCAATCGTAAAACTTGAAATTAAAGCAAAAAATAGCGAGATTATTGTGAGTTTTCTCATACTTCTCCTTAAGTTTATGTTAATCGTTTAATTATTACTTATATGCGGATAGTAACTATTCTCAATGATATTGATAATCAATTGCAATATTGTCGCAATTGATAATCATTTGCAATAATAATGATTTTTTGAGATTTATTTAAAATTCCCACTCAGAAATTTTACTATACAGAAAATTTCTAAATGCCTGAACTCGGGCAACGTTTTTTAAAGATTGGGGATAAACAAAATGTGCCTCCGTGGTTGGGCCTTGAACGTTAGGTAGTACTTTTACTATATTTGGTTGTTTTACAGTCAAGTAATCTGGAATTGCAGCTAATCCTACACCACTTTGAACTGCTAAAAGTAAACCATAAACACTATTTACTCTCATAGCTGCCTTTCTTTTTTTGTTGTCTTTCATACCAAGTTTTAATGCCCAATCAGGATTATAAACTGGCGAAGGAGCTCCTCTACCAAAAGATATAAAATGATGCTTATTTAAATCATTAATTGTTTTGGGATATCCATGTTTTTCTAAATATTTAGGCGACCCGTATATGTGGTAATTAATATCGATCAGTTTTTTTTGAATATAATTTAATTGTTTTGGCCTTCTCATAAATAGACCAATATCAGCTTGTCGTGTGCTTAAATCTAACTCCTTATCGTCAAATATCAACTCAACCTCTATTTCTGGGTTAAGCTGCATAAATTCTTGAATTCTTGGAGTTAACCAAGTGGTTCCGAAACTCACAACTGTGGTAACAGTTAGTTTTCCTGATGGCTTATTTTTCTTGTCTCCTAGTGTAGTTTCAACTTCTTTTAGTTTGGAGATTACTTCATGTGCTGTTTTAAATACATATTCCCCATTTTCAGTGAGTGTTAATCCTCTTGCATGTCTTTCAAACAATTTAACTTTTAAATCCTCTTCTAAGGACTGAATTTGTCTACTTATAGCTGATTGACTAAGATTTAGTATTACTGTTGCGCTGGTAAAACTACCCGCTTCAGCAACTGCATGAAATATTTTTAGTTTATCCCAATCCATTATTTATTAACATCTACTACTATTTTATTTTTTAGCTTTCCATGGAGCATATCAGGAAATATATTAAGTAAATCATCAAGACCAACTGTATTTACAGATTTTTCTAAAATATCAAAATCAAGTAATCCTGGAAACTCATTCCATATAAATTCTTTTCTTTTTTTGCTAATATTTACTGAGTCTACTCCCCACAATTTTACAGCTCTTAAAATGAATGGGATTACAGAAGTATTTAATTTATTTCCACTTGCATTGCCACATATGGCAACAATACCTTTTGGTTTTGTTTGAGCTATTGCGTTTGCTAAAATATTTCCACCAACTGTATCAACAACACCATCCCATGTACCTTTATCAATTAGCCTTGCATCACCCTCAAATTCTTTACGATCTACAACGTTTTTTGCACCAAGTTCCTTTAGGTAATCAGCTTTATCTGGCTTACCAGTTATTGCGGTTACATCCATTCCCATTTTTGCTAAAACCATTACAGCTACCATTCCAACACCACCCGTTGAACCTGTAACAAGAACATCATTAACTTTACTTTGCATTAACAATTCCTCTTTAGCTTTAACTGCAAAAGCACATAACAATGCTGTTAGTCCAGCAGTTCCCAAAATCATAGCTTGTCTATTATTAATCCTTTCAGGTGTCTTTGTAATATGTTCACTTTTTACCTTTGTATATTGTGCATACCCACCATCAAATAGTTCACCTGCTCTACAACCTGTTAATATAACTCTATCTCCTTCTTTAAATTCTACACCATAACCTTGTACAACCGTACCTGAAAAATCAATTCCTGGGATTCTCGGATATTCTTTAACTAATTTTCCTCCATCTTTAAGTATCATTGCATCTTTCCAATTAAGATCAGAATAATCAATTTTAACTAAGACCTCTCCATCTTTAAAATGATCTAAATTTAACTCTTTAACTTCTCTAGTAAAATTTTCTCTTTCGTTGTTTATTACAACTGCTTTAAATGAGTCTGACATGACTATGAGTAAATATTATTTCGCAATAAATCGCAAATATCTATTTTGATAACTTAAGTCGTGTTTAAATTGTCCAAGATAAAAATTAGTAACTGTAGTTGCTTGTTCTTTTTTTATACCTCTCATAGTCATACACTGATGAGTTGAATCAATAGTGACAGCTACACCTTTTGCATCTAAAGCTTCCATTAATGTGTTTGCTATTTGAACAGTTAATCTTTCCTGTGTTTGTAATCTTTTTGAAAAAACTTCTACAACTCTTGCAATCTTGCTTAATCCTACAACTCTCTCATTTGGAATATATGCAACGTGAGCAATACCAATAATTGGTGCCATGTGGTGTTCGCAGTGACTTTGAACAGAAATATTTTTTTGGACAACCATATCGCTGTAACCCTCAACATCTCCAAACGTTTTATCTAGAATTGCTTTTGGATCTTCATGGTATCCTTTAAAATATTCTTTAAATGCTTTGGTAACTCTTTTGGGTGTTTCCAGTAAACCTTCTCTAGTTGGATCCTCTCCCATCCATTTCAAAATTTTAACAAAAGCTTCTTCAGCCTCTTTATCAGTTACTTGATCAGCTTTTTTTTCGTTTTCATTTTTTACTAATTTCATGACGTGTTTTTATATATATAAATCCTTAATTTTAAAATATTTATTATATTTAATATTATGTTAGAAAATTCCACATATATGTTTAAAAAAAGAGAAAATGTAGCAGAAATTGAAGAAGGTAAGCTTTTATCTCCTAAATTCGACAATGATGGATTGATACCAGTCATTACAACATGCTCAAAAACAAAAGAAATATTAATGCATGGGTATATGAATGTCGAAGCCTTCAAGTTAACTATTGAAACTAAAGAAGCTCATTACTGGAGCAGATCAAGACAATCAATTTGGCATAAAGGAAAAACAAGTGGGTTTGTTCAAAAAGTAAAAGAGATTCGAATTGATGATGATCAAGATGCAGTTTGGATGACTGTAGATATTGGCGAAGGCTTTAGTTGCCACGTTGGATACAGATCCTGTTTTTATAGATCTGTTCCTTTGGGTAAAATTGATAATGCAAGACAAATCGAAATGAAATTTGAAGAAGAAGAAAAAAAATTTGATCCTGAAGTTATTTATAAAGGACAACCTAATCCAACAAAAATATAGAAAATTAATGAAAGTTTTAAGTCCGTTTGGACCAAAAATTGCTGTTGTTAAAATTCCTTTAAACTTGGTAAAAAAAATTAATGATGAAGTTGAAAGTATTATTAAAGATAAAAAAAAATCGAAATCAAATGACTACTCAAAAAAGTTAGTGGGTCAAGTTGAGCAAGAAATTGAATTAAAAAATAAATTTATAAAAAATAATTTAAAAAGTTTTATTTCAAAAAGTGTAAATCAATATTTAAAAAAAAATCTTAATAAGAAGTCAAAAAATATTAAAATTAAGAATTTATGGGTCGTAAGACAATTTAAAAATGATTATAACCCTGTACATTTTCATGATGGTAATGTTTCTGGAGTTGGTTATTTAAAAATTCCAAACAATTTAACAAAGGGACATAAAAAAATTAAAACTAACGGAACTATTGACTTTATTTATGGTTCTAAATCTTTTTTAAACAATTCTATATTTAATCATAAACCAAAAGTTGGTAATCTTATCTTATTCCCAAATAATTTAATGCATACTGCATATCCATTTAAATCTGATGGTGAAAGAAGATCATTTTCTTTTAACATAGATATTGATAAAAAATTAACAAGATTGTTTCATGGCTGATAAACAAAAAAATGTTTTAGACGAGGACTTGGAGTTATGTTCTAATGATCCTTTAACAGGATGGTATAGAGACGGATGTTGTAATACAGATGAAAATGATCATGGTGTGCACACTGTTTGTGCAAAAGTAAATACTGAATTTTTAGAATGGTGCAAGGAAGCAGGGAATGATTTAATTACACCTCACCCTGAGTTTGGTTTTCAGGGTTTGAAAGATGGTGATAGTTGGTGTGTATGTGCGGGTTGGTATGCTAGAGCTTTAGAAGCTGGAAAAGGATGTCCAATTTATTTAAAAAAAACTCATAAAAACACTTTGAAACTTATTCCAATTGAAACTTTAAAAAAGTTTGCAATCGATTTATCCTAACTACATATTTCCGTATTTAGGTCCACCCCCACCTTCTGGAGTGACCCAATTAATATTTTGAGATGGCTCTTTAATATCACAAGTTTTACAATGTATGCAATTTTGTGCATTTATTATAAATTTTTGAACAGAATTTACTTCTTGAACTTCATAAACTCCTGCTGGACAATATCTTTGTGCAGGCTCATCAAATTTTTCTAAAGTATATTTTATAGGCAAATCTGGATCTTTAAGTTTTAAGTGGACTGGTTGATTATCATCATGAATTGTACCAGTTAAATAAACTGAACTTGTTTTATCAAAAGTAATAACATTATCAGGCTTAGGATAATCAATTTTTGGCATTTTATCTGCTGGTTTTAAAGCTTCATGATCAGCATGTTTATGCTTTAATGTGAAAGGTAGCTTTCCTCTAAATAAAATCTGGTCAATTCCAGTAAATAATATACCTAGAATTAAACCCCAAGAAAAACTTGGTTTGACATTTCTTGCCTCATGTAACTCTTTGTAAACCCAACTTTCTTTAAATTTTTGTTCATATGTAGATAAATTTATATTTTTTGTAAGATGCTCATAAATTGTATCTGCAGCAATCATTCCACTCTTCATTGCAGTATGAGACCCTTTAATCTTAGGCATATTTAATGTTCCCGCATCACATCCAACTAACAAAGCACCTGGCATAAACATCTGAGGTAAACTCTGTATACCTCCCTCAATTAAAGCTCTGGCACCATAAGAAATTCTTTTACCACCTACAATTATTTTTTTTATATCTGGGTGGGTTTTAAATCTTTGGAATTCATCGAAAGGTGAGAGATGAGGATTTTGATAATCTAATCCAATTACATATCCAAGAAAAACTTGTTTATTTTCCGCATGATAAATAAAACTCCCACCGTAAGTATTATTATCTAAAGGCCATCCAGCGGTATGCATTACTAAACCTTCTGAATGATTTTTTTCGTCTATTTCCCAAATTTCTTTAAAACCAATTCCATATTGTTGAGGGTTTTTACCTTTATCTAATTTAAACTTTTTTATTAATTCTTTTCCTAGGTGACCTCTGCATCCTTCTGCAAACACTGTAACTTTTGCATGCAATTCCATTCCTGGTTCATAAGTATCTTTTTTATTTCCCTCTTTATCGATACCCATATCCTGGGTTGCAATACCTTTAACTGATCCATCATCATTATACAAAACTTCACTTGCTGCAAAACCTGGAAATATCTCAACTCCTAATCCTTCAGCCTGTTCTGCTAACCATCTACAAAGATTTGCAAGACTTATAATATAATTATTATGATTTTGTTGAACTTTAGGAAGTAACCAAGTTGGCCAACTTAATGATTTTTGTTTACCTAAAAATAAAAATTTTTCTTTTGTAACTTTTGTTTTAATTGGAGAATTTAATTCCTTCCAATTAGGTATTAATTCGTCTAAAGCTCGTGTTTCAAACACGTTCCCTGACAAAATATGTGCACCTATTTCAGATGCTTTTTCTAAAAGGCAGACATTAATATCTGGATTTAACTGCTTTAATTTAATTGCAGTTGAAAGTCCTGATGGTCCGCCACCTACGATGACAACATCGTATTCCATCACTTCTCTGGACATAATGATAATTTCTTACAGTATTTGCTATTTTTGTATAGTGTTTAATTTGTTCAATTCTGACAAAAACTGGGGAAGCGCCTCAAAAAGATCTGCTTCTAATCCATAATCTGCGACACTAAAAATTGGAGCTTCGCCGTCTTTATTTATAGCTACAATAACTTTACTTTCTTTCATTCCTGCTAAGTGCTGTATTGCACCTGAAATTCCAACTGCGATATATAAATCTGGAACCACAACTTTACCTGTTTGTCCTACTTGATGATCATTTGTAATATAACCGGCATCAACTGCTGCTCTTGATGCACCTATTGCTGCATTGAGTTTATCTGCAATATCGCTGATTAATTTAAAATTTTCACCATTTTGCATTCCTCTACCACCAGAAATAACTATTCTGGCTGTTCCAAGTTCTGGTCTGTCTGACTTAACCTCTTCTTTCTTTAGAAATTTAGTAGATAAACTAGCTTCTGCTGGATCAGATTTTGTAATTTCAGCTGATCCACCACTCTTATCTGCAGCATCAAATGATGTTGGTCTTATAGTAACACATTTTTTTTTATCATTGCTTTTAACCGTGGCAAAAGCATTTCCTGCATAAATTGGTCTTAAAAAAGTATCTTCAGAAATAACTTTAATTATATCGCTTACTTGAGAAGTATCTAGTAATGCTGCAATTCTAGGCATTAAATTTTTGCCAAATGTATTTGCTGAGCTTACAATATGTGAATAATTTTCTGCATGCTTAACTATTGCTGATGTATAATTTTCAGCAGTGTAATTTTCATAAATCTCATTATCAACATGAATAACTTTTTTCACATTTGGAACTTCAGATAAAGATTTAGCAACATCATCAGCTTGATGACCTAAAACCAAAATATGAAGATCCTCATTTATTTTAGAAGCTGCTGTAATAGCATTATATGTAAATGGTCTTACTTCTTTATTGTTATGTTCTGCAATTAATAATACTGACATTTATATTACTTTAGCCTCATTTTTTAATTTTTGCACCAATTCTTCAACACTAGCGACTTTTATTCCTGCTTTTCTTTTTGGTGGTTCTTCAACTTTAATTTGTTCGATTCTAGGATTAATATCAACTCCTAAATCTGAAGCATTTATCTGTTCTATTGGTTTTTTCTTAGCTTTCATAATATTTGGAAGCGAAGCATATCTTGGTTCATTTAATCTTAAATCACATGTAACAATTGCTGGAACATTTACTTCAATAGTTTCTAGACCTTCGTCAATTTCACGAGTTACTTCTAATACATTATCCTTTACTTCAATTTTAGATGCAAAAGTTGCTTGTGGCCAATTAAGTAAAGCTGCAAGCATCTGACCAGTTTGATTACAGTCATCATCAATCGCTTGTTTTCCCATAAATACTAAATCAGGATTTTCTTTTTCTACAATTTTTTTTAAAATTTTTGAAACTGCTAATGGTTCAATCACATTATCAACTTTGACATGTATTCCTCTATCCGCTCCAACTGCTAATGCTTTTCTAACAGTTTCTTGTGCTTTTTCCTCACCAATTGTAATTGCAACTATTTCTTTAGCTTTGCCAGCTTCTTTAATTTTTACTGCTTCCTCTATCGCGTTATCATCTGGTGGATTTGTTGACATTTTAACGTTGTCAGTAACAACACCTGAACCATCTTCTTTAACTCTTATTTGAACGTTGTAATCAATAACTCTTTTAACTGCGACTAATATTTTCATTAAGCTCTTAATAAATTATTTTCTGGATCGTAAGGACTTTCATCTAAAATTGTTGCATCGTATTTCTCACCTAATATTTCAATTTTAAGTTTTTGTCCAACATTCGCTAATTCTGGTTTAACCATTCCTAAAGCTAAAGATTTTCTAATTCTAAAACCAAAATCTCCTCCTGTTGCTCTTCCTATAACACTTCCATTTTCATAAATTGGATTGTTTCCCAAAACATCTGCATCTTTTGGATTATGAACCTCTAAAGTAACAAGCTTGTTATCAAAACCTTTTTCTCTCCATTTATTTAATGCATCAAGTCCAATAAAACTTCCTTTATTAGGGTGTATAAATCTATCAAGACCACTTTCATAAGGTGAGTATTCTATTGATAGTTCTGTTCCAACCAATTTATAGGATTTTTCTAGTCTCAAACTATTCATTGCTCTAATACCATAAGGCTTTAGTCCAAGATCTTGTCCTGCCTCCATAAGTTTATCAAAAATGTGATTTTGATATTCAATCGGGTGATGAAGTTCCCAACCTAATTCACCAACAAAGTTAACTCTCATCGCATTAACTGGGGCATAGCCTATATCAACCATTTTTGCACTTAGCCATTTAAAATTCTCATTTGAAAAATCATCTTTAGAAACTCTTTGCATTAATTCTCTTGCTTTTGGACCTGAAACAACCAAGACCCCATTACTATTAGTTAAATTTTCAAACTGCACTGAACCATCTGATGGCATCCATTTTAAAATCCAGTCATGATCTAATCTTTGGAAGGCACCTGCAGATACTAAATAAAAGCTATCATGAGCCTCACGCATTATAGTAAATTCAGAATGAACTCCGCCTTTAGTATTTAAAGCGTGGCATAAATTTATTCTTCCAACTTTTTTTGGTAATTTGTTTGCAACTAAATTATCTAAAAATTCCTCCGCACCAGGTCCTTTAATTCTACATTTTGCAAATGCAGACATATCTAAAAGACCAACGTTTTCTTTTACGTTTTTGCATTCTTTTTCCATTGCATTGAACCATTTAGATCTTCTAAATGACCAATCGTCTTTTTGCTCCATTCCATCAGTTGCAAAAAAATTAGGTCGTTCCCATCCAAATTTTTGACCAAATACTGCCCCTAAATTTTTCATTCTGTCATAACATGGCGCTGTTCTTAATGGTCTTGCTGCTGGTCTTTCTTCATCAGGAAAGTGAGTTATGAAAACGTGACTATAGGCTTCTTCATTTTTAGCTTTTAAATATGATTTGGAGCAATAATCTCCATATCTTCTTGGTTCAACACCAAGCATATCAATTGTTGGTTCACCATCAACGATCCATTCAGCAAGTTGCCATCCAGCTCCACCTGCTGCAGTGATACCAAAACTATGACCTTCATTTATCCAAAAATTTTTCAACCCCCAAGCTGGACCAACAATTGGGTTACCATCAGGTGTGTAACAAATTGCGCCATTATAAACTTTCTTAACTCCCACTTCTCCAAAAGCAGGAACTCTATGTATTGCACCTTCAATATGAGGTGCCAATCTATCTAAATCTTCCTGAAATAATTCATATTCAGAATCTTTTGATGGTCCATCTACATAACAAGCTGGTGCTCCATCTTCATATGGTCCTAAAATTAATCCACCTGCTTCTTCTCTCATGTACCATCTGCTATCACTATCTCTTAGAACTCCCATCTCTGGTAATCCATCTTTTTTTCTTTTTTGAATTTCTGGATGAGGTTCAGTAACAATGTATTGATGTTCTACTGGAATTACTGGAATATCTAAACCAACCATCTTTCCAGTTTGTCTTGCAAAATTTCCTGAACAAGAAATAATATGTTCACATTCTATGGATCCTTTATCTGTTTCAACAACCCATCCATCTTTAGTTTGTTTCATTCCAACAACATTTGTATTTCTATAAATTTCTGCACCTCTATTTCTTGCACCTGTTGCAAGTGCTTGAGTTAAATCAGCTGGTTGAATATATCCATCCTCAGGGTGTTGTATTGCACCAACTAAATCTGATGTATTACATAATGGCCACATTTCCTTAACTTGATCTGGAGTTAAAAATTTTACATCAACACCTATTGTTTGAGCAACACCAGCGTATTGAAAGTATTCATCCATTCTATCTTTAGTGCTTGCTAATCTAATATTAGATACAACGCTAAAACCTACGTTCTTGCCTGTCTCTTCTTCTAAAGTTTTATACAAATTGACAGCATACTTATGAAGTTGTCCTACAGAATAACTCATATTAAATAGTGGTAATAAGCCAGCTGCATGCCAAGTTGAGCCTGATGTTAGTTCTTTTCTTTCAATTAAAACAACATCTGACCAACCTTTTTTTGCTAAATGATAAAGAGCACTTACCCCTACTACTCCACCACCAACTACAACTACTTTTGCTTTGGATTTCATTATAAGACTCCTACTAAATTTTAATTACTAGCGAAACAAAATTCTATTATTCATCGTCTGCGTCACGCCAGCCCATTCTGAACATTAAATAAGCAGCAACTATAACGGAAATTGTACCTACAACCATGCCAATATTAATCCCAACTTCACTTCCCCAAAAATACCATCCAAGTTGAGTGGATGAAATTGTTGGGAAGCATAAAATAAACATTAGAATTGCGTACCTAATATACATTGGAGGCTTTTTCATTATATTGATGATCCCATAGGTATTGGTTGTGAAACTGCTGTTGTTAGCCAGCAATCTAAAAGATTGCCTTCTTTATTATTCTTTTCAACTTTCCATTTGAATTTAAAATATTGTTTATCCTTATCCAAGACAACAACTTCATAAGTTGCCATTTTACTTGATTTGTAAATTTCAGTTACTGTATTTTGCTTGTGATCAATCAACATTGAGTATGAATCCCCCTTTAACATTCTTTTAAATCTATCTAAGGGACCTGTCATCCTTTGATTATTGGGATGT
>CABZJA010000006.1 GCA_902525935.1 uncultured Pelagibacteraceae bacterium
TAAAGAGATTAATGAAAAAGAACTAATAGATTTCTGTAGAGAAACCTTAGCTGGTTTTAAAATTCCAAAGAAAATAGACTTCTGTGATCTCCCAAAGACATCGACAGGCAAAATCCAAAAATTTGAGTTAAGGAAAAGAGCAAAAGAACTCAGCTAAAATTTTTAAGATATAACAACTTACTTTCTTTACAAATTCATAAAAAGATGACAGTAAGCTAAAAAAAATGAAAAATTTTTATATTGCAAAATCAAGAAGACTTCGAGGCACGAAATATACATCAAGAGTAGAGAATCAAGGTGTAACCTCTTATACTGTTTACAACCACATGTTATTACCAGCATCATTTGGAAGTATAGAAGATCTTTATTTTCATTTAAAAGAACATGTTCAAGTTTGGGACGCAGCCGTGCAAAGACAACTTGAAATTTCAGGAAAAGATTCTTCAAAATTGGTACAGTTGATGACCTGTAGAGATCTATCAAATGCAAAAGAAGGAAGATGTTATTATTGTCCAATAATTGATAATAAAGGAGGAATAATAAATGATCCTGTCATTTTAAAATTATCTGATGAAAAATGGTGGATATCGTTATCAGATTCAGATGTTGGACTTTATGCAAAAGGTTTAGCAATTGGCCATAATTTTGAAGTTGAGATTTCAGAGCCAGATGTGGATATTTTTTCAGTCCAAGGGCCAAAATCATTTAAATTAATGGAAAAAGTTTTAGGTCCAAAAATAAATGAACTAAAGTTTTTCGGTTTTGGGTATTTTGAATTTGGTGGCGCAGAACATTTAATTGCAAGGTCTGGTTGGTCAAAACAAGGTGGATTTGAAGTTTACATGGAACATACAAAAGCAGGATTAGCTTTATACGATAAATTATTTGAAGTTGGAGGAGAATTTAATGTTAAACCTGGATGTCCAAATTTAGTAGAGAGAATAGAAAGTTCTTTACTGTCATGGGGTAATGACATTGATATTCATGACAATCCATATGAGTGTGGATTTGATAAGTATGTAAATCTAGATACAGAAATAGATTTTATTGGAAAAGAAGCATTAAAAAAAATTAAAGCTGAAGGAATTACAAAGAAATTAATGGGTGTTAAAATAAATGCTAATAAAATAAGTGTAACAGGATCAATGAATTTAATTGATGAAAATAATAACATTATTGGAGACTTAAGATCGGGTAGTTATAATCCAATGTTTAAACAAGTTATTGGCATAGCAATGGTCAAAAAACCGTATTTTGAAGCTTCGCAATCATTCAAAATTGATATTAATGGCAACAGTTTTGATGGAACAGTTTGCGATTTACCTTTCATTTAGTATAAATCTTTAAAATGACTAATATAGCTATCATCGGTGCAACCGGTAATGTTGGAAGAAAAACTTTAGAAGTACTTGAAAAGAAAGATATTGAATTCGATAATATTTTTTTAGTAGCTTCGTCTAATAGTGCTGGGAAAAAAATAAGTTTTAAAGGGAAAGATCATATAGTTCATGATCTGGAAAAATATGATTTTTCAAAAGCTAACATAACTTTTTTTGCAGCTGGTGGTAAAATTGCAGAACTATATGCAGAAAGTGCAGCAAAATTAACAACCGTAATTGATAATTCCAGTTTTTTTAGAATGGATCCTGAGGTTCCACTTATTGTACCCCAAGTGAATGCAGAAAAAATTAGTGAAATGAAAAAAAATATAGTAGCAAATCCTAATTGTTCAACAGCACAGTTAGTATTAGTTCTTAAACCATTACATGATCTGTATAAAATAAAAAGAGTGGTGGTTTCTACCTATCAATCTGTTTCTGGAGGTGGAAAAGCACCTATGGACGAGTTGATTGAACAAACTAAATCCTATCTTGATGGAAATTCTGTTCAATCTAAAAATTTTACTAAACAAATAGCATTCAATATAATTCCTCATATTGATGTTTTTTCGGATGATGGATATACAAAAGAAGAATTGAAAATGACTTATGAAACAAAAAAAATACTAGATAATAAAATAAAGTTAACTGCTACTTGTGTCAGAATCCCTGTTTTAGTATCACATTCGGAGTCAGTAAATATAGAGTTTGAAAACCCTTATTCTCTCGATCAAATTAGAGAAGCATTAAATAAAGCTGATGGGTGTAGAGTTATAGATAAAAGAGAAAATGGAGGATATAGCACACCAATAGAAGCTACTGGCAACGATGAAACGTTTATCTCAAGAATTAGAGATGATAAAACAAAAAAGAATTCAATTAATTTGTGGATAGTTTCAGATAACTTATTAAGAGGAGCTGCTTTAAATTCTGTTGAAATTGCAGAAGCAATAATGAAAGCAAATCAAAATGGAAAATAATCCTCTATCACCTCATATTCAAATCTATAACTGGCATATTTCGTCGTTAGTTTCTATATCGCATCGGATTACTGGAATTATTAATGTTATGACTATTACTTTTATATGTATATGGGTTGGTTTGTTATTACTTGGAGAGACAAATTATGAAATTATAAAATTTTTTTTAAATAGCTTATTTGGAAAATTTATATTAATAGGCATTATATGGTCATTTAGTTTTCAAATTTTAAGTGAGATAAGACACTTTTTTTTAGATCTTGGTTATGGATTCGAGATAAAGACTACAAAGATTACTGGATTAATAGTAATTATTGGATCATTTCCATTAACAATAATTTTTTATATGTTTGGTAGGTATATATTATAATGCGATTAGTTACAAAAAAATGGATAGTGTTAAAATTTAGCTCACTTTTGCTGACACCTCTTATGATTTGGTTTGCAATAAATTTAGCTGGAATTTATGACAAATCATATTTTGAGGTATTAAGCTTTTTTAGATCACAACCTGTAAAAATATTGTTTATTTTATTTGTTATTTTTGCTTATTTATTTTCGTCTTTAAGTATAAGTGAGGTATTTGAGGACTATATTAAAGATGAAAAAATCAAAAATGCCGCAAACAAAGTGTTGTTTTTATTTGCTACAACATGCCCAATTTTAACAATAATTATACTGTTTAAGTTATAAATATGCACTCTTATAAAATAATAGATCATGAATACGATGTTGTAGTTTTAGGAGCTGGTGGATCTGGCTTAAGAGCTGCTGTGGGTTTAAGTGAAGCTGGTTTGAAAACTGCATGTATATCAAAAGTATATCCAACAAGGAGCCATACATCTGCTGCTCAAGGAGGGATTTCAGCAGCATTAGGAAATATGGGTGAAGACGATTGGCGTTGGCATATGTATGACACAGTTAAAGGAGCAGATTGGTTAGGCGACCAAGATAGTATCGAATATCTATGTAAAGAAGCTCCAAAGGCAGTATTAGAACTAGAAAAATATGGTGTCCCTTTTAGTAGAACTGAAGATGGTAAAATTTATCAAAGACCATTTGGAGGTATGACTAAAAATTATGGAAATGGAATAGTACAAAGAACTTGTGCAGCAGCAGACAGAACAGGTCATGCAATTTTACATACTTTATACGGACAGGCATTAAAAAGTAACACAGAATTTTTTATAGAATATTTTGCTTTGGATTTAATTATGAAAGATGGGCAATGCAAAGGTTTAATTGCTTGGAATCTAAATGACGGAACGATTCATCGATTTAGGTCACACATAACTATCATTGCTACTGGTGGTTATGGAAAGGTTTATTACTCAGCTACATCTGCACATACTTGCACTGGTGATGGAAATGCAATGGTATTAAGAGCTGGATTACCTCTTCAAGATATGGAGTTTGTACAATTTCACCCAACAGGAATATATGGACATGGAACACTTATTTCTGAAGGTGTAAGGGGTGAAGGTGGATATTTGGTAAACTCTAAAGGCGAGAGATTTATGGAGAGATATGCTCCTAACGCTAAAGATCTTGCATCAAGAGATGTAGTTAGCAGATCAATGTCAATTGAAATCAATGAGGGAAGAGGTGTTGGTAAAGATCAAGATCATGTTCATTTATATTTAAGTCATTTAGATAAAAAAGTTATTGAAGATAGATTGCCAGGCATTACAGAAGCAGCAAGATTATTTGCAAATGTAGATGTAACTAAAGAACCAATACCAGTTGTTCCAACAGTTCATTATAATATGGGTGGTATACCAACAAATTATAAAGCTGAAGTTTTAACAGTAAATGGATCTCAAAAAACAGTCCCAGGTTTGATGGCGATTGGTGAGGCTGCGTGTGTATCTGTGCACGGAGCAAATAGATTAGGTTCAAATTCACTTATTGATTTGGTTGTTTTTGGAAGAGCTGCAGCTAAGAGAGCAGCGGAATTAGTGAAACCTGGTAAGCCTCACGAAGAAGTTAGTGAAAGCGAAACTGAAAAATGTCTGAATAGATTTGATAAGCTAAGGTATGCAGAGGGAGATAATGGAACCGCTGAACTTAGACTGGCGATGCAAAAAACAATGCAGTCTAAATGTGCTGTATTTAGAACTGAAAAGAATCTTAAGGAAGGTGTAGATGAGATCAGAAAAACTTATGACGGGATGGATTCGATTTCTGTTAAAGATAAATCATTGGTATTCAATACTGATTTAGTTGAGACTTTAGAATTTGATAATTTAATTAGACAAGCGATAACAACGGTAGATTCTGCATATCACAGAAAAGAAAGTAGAGGAGCTCATGCTCGTGAAGATTATCCTAAAAGAAATGATGAAAAATTTATGAAACATACATTATCTTGGTGTGATGGAAAAAATACTAAAATTGAATATAGAGATGTACATACTTCAACATTAACTAATGAAGTCCAATATTTTCCTCCTCAAGAAAGAGTGTATTAATGGTTCAATTAAATTTACCACAAAACTCAAAAGTTAATAAAGGTAAATATTTTAAAGATAAAACTGGTTCAAAGAATATTAGAAGAATAAATGTTTATAGATGGGATCCAACCACTGGAGAGAACCCAAGGATAGACACATATGAAGTAGATATGGATAGTTGTCCGTCTAAAGTTTTAGACATACTAAATAAAATTAAAAACGAAATTGATCCAACACTTGCGTATAGAAGATCTTGTGCGCATGGAGTTTGTGGTTCATGTGCAATGAATATGGGCGGAAAAAATGGTCTTGCATGTACTAAGCCACATGCAGAAATTAAGGGAGATATAGATATATACCCTTTGCCTCATTTAAAAGTAAAAAAAGATTTAATAGGAGACTTAAGTGGATTATATAAACAATATCAATCCATTGAACCGTGGTTAAAAAATAATTCAAAAAGCGAAACTACAGAAATTTTTCAATCTAAAGAAGATAGAGCTAAACTTGATGGAGCTTATGAATGTATAATGTGTGCTTGTTGTTCTACTTCATGTCCTAGTTATTGGTGGAATGGTGATAAGTACTTAGGTCCTGCAGTTTTATTACAAGCTTATAGATGGATAATGGATAGCAGAGACGAAGATAGAAAGGAAAGACTTCAAAAGGTTGCAGATGAACTTAAGCTTTATAGATGTCATACTATTTTAAATTGTACAAGTGCATGTCCAAAAGGATTAAATCCAGCAAAAGCTATTGCTGAGATAAAGAAAATGCTTGCAACCGCATAATTACTTATTTAAATACATTCATGAATTTAATTGAGCATTTTATCGATGGTAAAATTGTTCCAGGTACATCTGATAGAAAAGGAAAAGTATTTAATCCTGCTATAGGTAAACAAGAGTCTGAGGTTAGACTTGGCACAAAACAGGATCTTGATTTAGCGGTACAAAAAGCAAAAAAAGCATTTGAAAAATGGTCAAATGTAACTCCAATACAAAGAGCTAGAATAATATTTAAATACAAAGAAATAATTGAAAAAAATTCTGACTTGTTAGCTAAGATGATTGTATCAGAGCATGGAAAAGTTTATGAGGATGCTAAAGGTTCTCTTACAAGAGGATTAGAAGTAGTTGAATTTGCATGTGGAATTCCACAAATGCTTAAAGGCGACTTCTCAGAAAATGTAGGTACTAACATTGATAGCTGGTCAGTGAGACAGCCATTAGGTGTTTGTGCAGGTATTACACCATTTAATTTTCCTGCAATGGTTCCAATGTGGATGTTTCCAATGGCAATAGCTTGCGGAAATACATTTGTATTAAAACCTTCTGAAAAAGATCCATCTTGTCCATTAAAACTTGCAGAGCTATTTAGTGAAGCTGGTTTACCAGATGGGGTTTTGAATGTTGTTAATGGAGATAAAGAAGTTGTAGATGCAATTTTGGAGCATAAAGATATATCTGCAGTAAGTTTTGTTGGATCAACACCTATTGCTAAATATATTTATGAAAATGCGGCCAAAAATGAAAAACGTGTTCAAGCTCTTGGAGGAGCCAAAAATCATTGTGTTGTCATGCCAGATTGTGATTTGGATCAAGCAGTAAACGGTCTAATGGGTGCAGCGTATGGGTCTGCAGGAGAAAGATGCATGGCTCAATCTGTTGCTGTTGCCGTTGGTAATGTAGGTGACAAACTAGTTGATGAATTATCTAGAAAAGTGGAAGCTTTAAAAATTGGACCAGGCATGGATAGGAATTCTGAAATGGGTCCTCTAGTAACCAAAGAGCATCTTGAAAGAGTAAGAGGTTATGTTGATTTAGGTATTAAAGAAGGAGCAGACCTTGTGGTTGATGGAAGAGATATTAGACTTCAAGGGTATGAGGACGGTTATTATATTGGTGGCTGTTTGTTTGATAATGTCAAAAAAGATATGAGAATTTACAAAGAGGAGATATTTGGTCCTGTATTATCCGTTGTCAGAGCTAAAGATTTTGACGAAGCATTAAATTTAATTAATGACCACGAGTTTGGAAATGGAACAAGTATTTATACAAGAGATGGAGATGCAGGAAGAACATTTGCAAATCAAATTAAAGTTGGAATGGTTGGAATTAATATTCCTATACCTGTGCCAGTTGCTTTTCACAGTTTTGGTGGATGGAAGAGATCATTATTTGGAGATCAACATATGCATGGTCCAGAAGGAGTTAGATTTTATACCAAATTAAAAACAATTACTTCAAGATGGCCTTCAGGTGTTAGATCAGATCCTGAATTTATAATGCCAACAATGAAATAGTAAAATGTCAAAAATATCATTAATAGGAGCTGGACAAATAGGTGGAACTTTAGCCCATTTAATTGGATTAAAGGAACTTGTTGATGAAGTAGTATTATTTGATGTAGCAAGTGGAATTGCTAAGGGTAAAGCATTAGATATTGCACAGTCTTCGTCAGTTGACGGATTTAATGTAAAATTTTCAGGTACTGATAATTATGAGGATATAAAAAATTCAGATGTAATTATTATAACAGCTGGTGTTCCAAGAAAACCAGGAATGAGTAGAGATGATTTATTAGGAATAAATTTAAAAATTATAAAACAGGTTGCTGAAGGTATAAAGCAGCATGCACCAAATGCCTTTGTTATATGTATTACAAATCCATTAGATGTAATGGTTATGGCTTTTCAAAAATTTTCTGGACTATCGCCCAATAAAGTTGTTGGAATGGCCGGAATATTAGACACATCAAGATTTAAACTATTTTTATCTTTAGAGTTGAATGTGCCTGTTAGTGAAATTGAGGCAATGGTAATGGGTGGTCATGGTGACACTATGGTTCCTCTACCCAGATTTACAAAAGTTTCAGGAAAACCATTATTAGATTTAGTTAAAGAAGGAAAAATTTCAAAAGACAAATTAGAAAGTATAAATCAAAGAACTAGAGATGGAGGTGCTGAAATTGTTAAATATTTAGAAAAAGGTTCTGCATTTTATGCACCGGCAGCATCAGGTGTTGAAATGGCAGAAGCATACTTAAAAGATAACAAAAAAATCCTCCCTTGTGCTGCTCATTTAAATGGACAATACGGAATAAGCAACATTTACGCTGGAGTGCCGGTAATTGTTGGAAAGAATGGTATAGAAAAAATCGAAGAAATTGAGCTAGATAAAAATGAAAAATCTGAGTTTAATAACTCAGTAGATGCTGTAAAAAAAATTATGGGAAGCAGCATCCAAAATTGATCCTAGTTTAAATAACTAGTTAATGAATATTCACGAACATCAAGCAAAGAATATACTTAGAAAATTTGGAGCTAAAGTTCCGGATGGAGTTTATGCTCTAGATGTAAATGAATTATTGGAAAAAGCTAAAAATCTTAAAACTGATAAATATGTGTTGAAAGCACAAATTCATGCCGGAGGTAGAGGTAAAGCTGGTGGAGTTAAAATAGTAAATGATTTAAAAAGTCTTGAAACAGAAGCAAAATCCTTGCTTGGAAAAAAATTAATTACTCATCAGACAGGACCTAGCGGAAGAATTGTTAAAAGATTATATGTAGAAGTGTCATCTAACATTGATAAAGAATTTTATTTGTCTTGCGTTGTAGATCGTGCAAGTTCAAAGATAGCTTTTATCTCAAGTGATCAAGGGGGTATGGATATAGAAGAAGTCGCAATCAAGTCACCTGAGAAAATTTTAACAACAAAAATAGATTTAGATAAAGAAATATCTGATGAATATTGTAATAAAATAATAAGTATTTTTAATTTAAATGAGGAAACAAAAAAGCAAGGAATTAGTCTAATCAAGTCCATATACAAATTATTTATAGAAACCGACGCTAATTTAATTGAAATTAACCCTTTAATTTTAACAAAAGAAAAAGAGTTGATTTGTTTAGATGCAAAAATGAATTTTGACGGAAACGCTTTATTTAGACATCCAGAGCTAATTGAGTTGAGAGACCTTAATGAAGAAGAGGAAACAGAGATAGAAGCTAGTAAGCATGATTTAGCATATATTAAACTTGATGGAACAATTGGATGCATGGTTAATGGAGCTGGGCTCGCTATGGCAACTATGGACATAATTAAATTATATGGAAAGGAGCCAGCAAATTTTTTAGATGTTGGTGGAGGGGCTTCTAAAGAAAAAGTGGCGGCTGCTTTTAAAATAATTTTATCAGATAAAAATGTTAAAGGAATATTGATTAATATTTTTGGTGGAATAATGAGATGTGATGTTCTTGCTCAGGGTGTTGTGGATGCTGCAAAAGAAATAAAAATGAATGTTCCTTTAGTTGTAAGACTGGCTGGAACAAATTTCGAAGAGGGAAAAAAAATACTTGATAACTCAGGTCTTGAGTTAATTTCTGCATCTGATTTATCAGATGCAGCGAAAAAAATTGTAAAGGCTATTAAGTAAATGTCAGTTTTAGTTAATAAAAACACAAAGTTAATTTGTCAAGGTTTTACGGGTAGCCATGGAACTTTTCACTCGGAGCAAGCAATTAAATATGGAACAAATTTAGTTGGAGGGGTTACACCAAAAAAAGGTGGTCAAACTCATCTAGATAGACCAGTATTTAATACAGTTAAGGAAGCTGTCGATAAAACTGGTGCCAACGCAACCATGATTTATGTTCCTGCAAAATTTGCATCCGCAGCAATTATAGAAGCCATTAAAGCTAATTTAGAATTAATTGTTTGTATTACTGAGGGAATACCAGTTCTTGATATGATCAAGGTCAAAAAAAAATTACTTAATTCAAATTCAAGATTAATCGGTCCCAATTGCCCCGGGATAATCACTCCTGATGAATGTAAGATTGGAATAATGCCAGGAAATATCCATAAAAAAGGTTCTGTAGGTATTGTATCAAGATCTGGAACTTTGACTTACGAGGCTGTTGCACAAACAACGGAGAATGATTTGGGGCAATCAACATGTATAGGTATAGGTGGTGATCCAATAAATGGCACAAACTTTGTTGATTGTTTAGATTTATTTTTAAAAGATGAGGAAACAAAATCAATTTTAATGATTGGTGAGATAGGTGGATCAGCTGAAGAAGAAGCAGCTGAATTTGTAAAAAATCATGAAATTAAAAAACCTATGGTTGGTTTTATTGCTGGAGTTACAGCACCACCGGGTAGAAGAATGGGACATGCAGGCGCCATAATATCAGGTGGCAAAGGTGGGGCTAAAGACAAAATCAAAAAAATGGAAGATTGTGGGATAGAAATTGCATCTTCCCCATCGGAAATTGGAAAAACATTGTTAAATAAATTGTCCAATTGAAAACAAAATCTAGTATTATAGTTAAATAAAATGAGTTCTCCAAAAAATCTTGAATATAAAAAAACATCATTTCTAAACAAAACCAATAGTGCATTTATTGAGGAAATGTATTTAAAATTTATAAATAAAGATCCATCTCTCTCGGAAAGTTGGATCGAATATTTCTCAGGTGTGGATGAGGATATGAAGATATTAGTCGACGAGATAAATGGACCATCGTGGAAACCTTTCTCAAAAAATATTAATATAGAGGATGTCGAGAAAACAGCCAAAGAAAATGAAAAGATCAAAGATAACTCTAGCAAGTTTAATTTCCAAGTAATTGCAAATTCAAATAAAAATTCAATAAGCGCTGTAGCCTTGATAAGAGCTTATCGGTTAAGGGGACATCTATTATCAAAATTAGATCCTTTGGAATTGATGAAGTCAGAATATTTGGACGAATTACATCCAGAGTACTACGGTTTTAAAAAAGAGGATTATGAAAAAGAAATTTTTCTAAACGGAATAATAAATAAAAAAAGTGCAAATATTAGAGAAATACTTAATTTTTTAAAAAAAACTTATTGTGGTCCCATAGGTTATGAATACATGCATATTTCAAATCCAACTGAGAGAATGTGGTTTAGAGATAGGGTTGAAAAAGACAAAAATGCACTCAAGTTTACAAAAAATGGAAAGCAAGCAATTTTAAATAAATTAATACAAGCAGAGGGATTTGAAAAATTTTTAAATACAAAATATGTTGGTACTAAAAGATTTGGTTTAGATGGTGGAGAAAGTCTAATACCTGCTCTTGAGCAAATTATAAAAATTGGAGGACAATCTAAAATAAAAGAAGTTAAAATAGGAATGTCTCATAGAGGAAGACTAAATGTTTTAGCAAACGTTTTACAAAAATCTTATAAAAGAATTTTCAACGAATTTGCAGGCGAAATGGATGGTTCAGAGGATGGTGCAGGTGATGTTAAATATCATTTAGGTGCTTCCTCTGACAGAGAATTTGATGGAAACCCTGTGCACGTTAGTTTAACAGACAATCCTTCACATTTAGAGGCAGTTAATCCTGTTGTTCTTGGCCAAACTAGAGCTAAACAATTTTTTCATAAAGATTTACAAAGAAATAAAGTCATTCCAATATTAATTCACGGTGATGCAGCATTTGCAGGACAAGGAATAGTTGCAGAGTGTTTTGCAATGTCAGGGCTTCCTGGTCATAATACTGGAGGGACAATCCATATTATTGTTAACAACCAAATTGGATTTACAACAAGCCCAAGATATGCTCGATCTTCTCCTTATCCTTCTGATGTAGGTAAAATGGTTGATGCGCCAATCATCCATGTTAACGGAGATGATCCTGAAGCGGTAGTTTATGCAACTAGAATAGCAACTGAATTTAGATTAAAATTTAATCGCGATGTTGTAATTGATTTAATTTGTTACAGAAGATTTGGACATAATGAGGGAGATGAGCCGTCTTTTACCCAACCACTTATGTATAAAAAGATTAGATCACATCCATCTACAATAAATATTTATGGTAAAAAGCTTGTAAATGAAGGCCTTTTTTCGAAACAAGATCTAGATCAACAAATTATTGATTTCAAAAATTTATTAGATGATCAATTTAAGAATGCAAAAGATTATAAACCTAAAATTAGATGGTTTGAAGGAACATGGTCCAGATATAAACCTGAGAGAGGTAAAGATAAAAGAGGTACAACTGGATCAGATTTGAAAAATTTAAAAAATATTTCTGACAAAATACATGTTTTTCCATCTGATAAAAATATTCACAAAACTATAACAAAAATTATGGAAAACAGAAAAAAAACTATTAACCAAGGCTCAGGTATTGATTGGGCAACAGCTGAGGCTTTAGCATTTGGATCATTATTAGCTGAAGGTTATCCAGTAAGGTTAGTAGGTCAGGACTCTGGTAGAGGTACCTTTAGTCAAAGACACTCAGTTTTAAGAAATCAAATTGATAATTCAAGGTACATACCTTTAAACAATATATCTAGTGACCAAAAAAATTTTGAAATTGTAGATAGTTTTTTATCTGAACTTGCAGTTTTAGGATTTGAATATGGATACAGTTTAGTAGAACCAAATACATTGACTATTTGGGAAGCTCAATTTGGTGATTTTGCAAATGGTGCTCAAGTAATTATTGATCAATTTATATCATCTGGTGAAAGAAAGTGGAAACGAGCATCAGGACTAGTTATGTTATTACCCCATGGTTATGAAGGACAAGGTCCTGAACATTCCTCTGCGAGATTAGAGAGATTTTTACAATTATGTGCAAATGATAATTTACAAGTTATGAATTGCACTACACCAGCAAATTATTTTCATGCTTTGAGAAGACAGATGCACCGTGATTTTAGAAAACCTTTAGTCATAATGACGCCCAAGTCACTTTTAAGAAATAAATATTGTGTATCAAATTTGGAAGATTTTAGTAAACAAAATTCTTTCCATAGGGTGTTATGGGATCATGCTAGAGATACTATGCAAAAAGGTTTTATTAAGTTAAAAGATGACAAAAAAATTAGAAAAATAATATTATGTTCTGGAAAAATTTATTTTGATCTTCTTGCGGCAAGAGAGAAACTAAAAATCAATGATGTGATCCTTTACAGAATTGAACAGTTATATCCTTTCCCCGCAAGAAGTTTGGTTAAAGAGCTGAAACCATTTGCAAAAAATGCAAAGTTTTATTGGTGTCAAGAGGAGCCTAAAAATATGGGTGCTTGGTTCGCTGTTAGAGATTATATACAATGGACATTAGAGACTATTAAGGCTAAAAACAGAGCAATTTCTTATATTGGAAGAAGTCCAGATGCTACCCCTGCTACAGGTTATGCAAGCAGACATAATTCTGAACAACAAGAAATTATAAACAAAGTATTTGAATAAATGAGCGAAAAAATATTAGTTCCAGTTTTGGGAGAAAGTATTACAGAGGCTACAGTCACAAAATGGTTAAAGAAAAAGGGTGACAATGTAGTTGCTGATGAGGCTGTAGTAGAATTGGAGACTGACAAAGTAAACTTAGAAGTTCCTGCACCCGTAAGTGGTGTTATATCAGAGATCAATTCAAAAGATGGTGAAACAGTTGAGGTTGGAACTTTATTAGGAATGATTTTGGAAGGTAGTGCTCTTAAAAAAGAAAAGGAAGCTGAACCGATTGAAGAAAACGTTGAAAAAAATAATGTGATAAATTTAAAAATCGAAAAGAAAAAAGATGCAAAAAAAACTCAAGAGCCTTTATTGCTTGATGAAGAGCCATTGGTATTAACTGATGAAGTTGAAGAAACAAAACCTATTAAACAGAATAACACACTTTCTCCTGCTGTAAGAAAAATGGTTGTTGAAAATAAAATAAATTTAGATGAAGTAAAAGGGACAGGTAAAGATGGAAGAATTTTAAAAGGTGATTTAATAAGTTTAATGGGAACAAATCCTCAGCCTAACGAAAGAAAAATTCATTACGGTGAAGAAGAACGAATTAAAATGTCAAGACTAAGACAAACAATTGCTAAACGTTTAAAAGAAGCTCAAAATAATGCTGCAATGCTTACAACTTTTAATGAAGTTGATATGTCAAATATAATTTCAATGAGAAAAGATAACCAGGAAGATTTTCAAAATAGTTATGGAATTAAACTTGGCTTCATGTCCTTTTTTGTTAAAGCTTGTATAGTAGGACTAAAATTATTTCCTACAATAAATGCTGAAGTTGAAAATGATGAGATGGTTTACAAAAATTATTATAATGTGAGCTTTGCAGTCGGAACTGAAAAAGGATTAGTAGTTCCAGTATTAAAAAATGCTGATGAAATGTCTTTTGCGGACATTGAAAAAAACATAAAAGATCTGTCAGACAAAGCAAAAAATGGTAGCCTTACTATAGAGGATTTGCAGGGAGGAACATTTACAATTAGCAACGGAGGTGTGTATGGATCAATGTTATCTACGCCCATTTTAAACCCTCCACAATCAGCAGTTCTTGGAATGCATAATATTGTTGAAAGACCTGTAGTTGTTGATGGTGAGATAAAAGCTAGACCTGTAATGTTTTTAGCATTGTCTTATGATCATAGAATAATTGATGGAAAAGAGTCTGTAAGTTTTTTAAAAACTGTTAAAGAAAACTTAGAAGATCCAAGAAAGTTATTTTTAAATTTATAATATGTCAGAAAAATTTGATGTTACGGTAATTGGTGGTGGACCTGGTGGATATGTTTGTGCAATTAGATTATCTCAACTTGGACTTAAAACAGCATGCATAGAATCCAGAGGATCTCTGGGGGGAACATGTTTAAACATTGGATGTATCCCATCAAAAAGTTTACTTAATTTATCTGAAAAATTTCACAGTGCTAAAAATTTTGAAAAAATTGGAATCGAGACTGGAGAAATAAAGCTCAATTTAGATAAAATGATGAAAAATAAAGACAAAGCCGTAACAGTTTTGACTAAAGGAGTTGAGTTTTTATTTAAAAAAAACAAAGTCACTTATTTCAAAGGTAAAGGTTCATTTGAGAACGAAAAATCAATAAAAATTGAAGGCTCTGAAGGCACTAAAATAATTCAAACTGATAGAACAATAATCAGCACAGGATCAGAACCAGTTTCATTGCCTGGAGTAGACTTTGATGAAGAGAGAATTCTTTCTTCCACTGGAGCCCTATCTATTCCCAAACTTCCTAATAAAATGATTGTTGTTGGAGGAGGATATATAGGATTAGAAATGGGATCAGTTTGGTCAAGACTTGGTACTGAAGTCACAGTAGTTGAATTTTTAGATCATATTACACCTGGAATGGATCGAGATATTTCAAATGAATTTATGAAAATATTAAAGAAGCAAGGTATAAAATTTAATCTTAATACTAAAGTTGATAAAATAACTAAAAACTCTAATGGTGTAACGGTTGAGACTTCACAAAATGATGGCCAAAAAGTTCAACATGATGTTGATGTTGTTTTAATTTCTGTTGGAAGAAGACCTTATACTAAAAACTTAGGTTTAAATAAAGTTGGTGTAACATTAGATGAAAAAGGAAGAGTTAAAGTAAATAAAAATTTTGAAACGAATGTTAAAAATATTTATGCAATAGGTGATGTTATTGATGGCCCAATGTTAGCCCACAAAGCTGAAGAGGAAGGAATTGCAGTTGCAGAATTAATAGCAGGCCAATCAGGTCATGTTAATTATAATATTATTCCTGGTGTTATTTACACATCCCCAGAGGTAGCTTATGTTGGCAAAAGCGAAGAGCAATTAAAAAAAGAAAACATAAGTTATAAAATTGGAAAATTTCCTTTTATGGCAAATTCAAGAGCTAAAGCAATTGATGAGCCAGAGGGTTTTGTAAAAATTTTGGCAGACCAATCAACTGATAAAGTGCTTGGTGTTCATATTATTGGTCCTCATGCAGGAGAAATGATAGCTGAGATGGCTGTCGCAATGGAATTTGGAGCTAGTTCCGAAGATATTGCAAGAACATGCCACGCACACCCAACATTTTCAGAAGCTATAAAAGAAGCAGCATTATCAGTAGATAAAAGACAAATTCATTCGTAATATTTATTTTTCTACATTCAATAAAGCAAATCTTTTAAATTTTTCTTCAAGATTTATTTTATTATTATTTGCAAATTCTTTTATTGCTTTTTCAACACTTTCAATTTTTGTAACACCTGCAAAATCATCGCAAACAATTTTAGAATTATTTTTCATGTTGTCATAAAGTTTTTGCAAATCACTTAAAACAGTATCGTAACTATGGCCTCCATCTAAAAAAACGAAATCAATTTCACTTAAAGGAACTTTTTCCAAGGTCACCCTTGTATCTCCCTCTATTAGCTCAATATTTTGTGAAAATTTCTTTAAAAAATTTTGAACTGATATTTTTGAATTTAAATTTTCTTTTTTTATGAAATTATAATAGAAAGTTTTAAGAGGATTCGAAAACTTTTGACTTTCGAGAAATTTAGGTTCAATCTCATCTACACTTGATGTTTTAGTAGATCCAAATAAATCTAATCCGTAATATCTAAAATCACTACCAAAATTTGTCTTTAACAATTCACATATATTTCTTGATGTAACGCCACAAAAAACACCAATTTCTAATATATTTTTTGGCTTATATTCCTTAACTAAACTCAAAAAATTATCCCCATAAGGTTTTTTTAAACCTGATTTTCTCCAGTAATAATTATATTTCATTTGATCTATTTATATATTTTTAAGATATAAAAAAACTAAAATAAAATTATTATGAAATATTCAGTTTTGTTGCCAAATATATTTGATCATCCTTTTACATATGAAAGCAATATTAAATTAAAAGCAGGAGATTATGTAAAAGTTCCATTTGGTAAGAAAAATATTATTGGTGTAACTTGGGATTTTTTTGAAGAAAAGAATAATAAGGAATTTAAATTAAAATCTATAATTGAAAAAATTGAAATTGAACCACTAAGTAAAAACACAATGAATTTTCTAAAGTGGTTTTCTAACTATAATCTTGCACCCCTAGGAATGTGTTTAAAACTACATTTAATTAATGACGAAAATTTAAAAATAAAAAATGACAGCGACCTATTAAAATATGCTCTATCAAGCGAAAAAGAAAGTTATCAACTTTCTGAAGAGCAAGATAAGGCCTATGAAGAGTTATCTGAAAATGATAACAGTTTTAGAGTTCATTTACTTCAAGGTACAACCGGTTCAGGAAAAACAATAGTTTATTTTAAAGCTATTGAAAAAATTATAAATATAGGATTGCAAGCTCTAATTTTATTACCAGAAATAGGACTAACAAATGAGTTTGAAAAAAAATTTAAATCTTATTTTGGATTTGAAGCTGCAGTTTGGCATTCAAAAGTCAGCCCAAAAAAAAGAAAAATTATATGGAATGGGTTATCTGCAGGGAAAATTAAAGTAGTGCTCGGAGCAAGATCATCCTTATTTCTGCCATTCAAAAAATTAGGTCTGATAACTGTAGATGAAGAGCACGATCAATCTTATAAACAAGATGAAGGAATTATCTATAATGCTAGAGATATGGCAATATCAAGAGCTAAACACGAAAATATTCCAATAAATTTAGTAACTGCAGTACCATCAATCGAAACATATGAAAATATTAAAATTAAAAAATATAATTACTCAAGATTGCTTAATCGATATAAAGGTGCCAATTTACCTAAACACCATGTTATCGATCTTTATCAAAATCAACTAGCGACCAAAAGTTCTATATCTCTCAAAACTCTTGAAAAAGTAAAAGAACATTTAGATAAGAAAGATCAAGTTCTCTTTTTCATAAATAGAAGAGGTTTTGCACCCTATGTTTTATGTAAAAAATGTTTAAATGTTTTTACATGCCCAAGGTGTTCTATAAATTTAGTATTTCACAAAAATAAAAAAATTCTTTTGTGTCATTACTGTGGATATAATTCGAAATTAAATAGAGATTGTAAAAAAGGAAATGTTTGTGAGTTTGTATTTAGTGGACCTGGGGTAGAAAAAATTGCAGAGGAAGTTAAAAACCTCTTTCCTAATAATAAAACAATAATTTTTTCTAGCGACACAATGAATAAAGCATCTGGTAGGGATAAATTGGATAAAATTACATCTGGTGAAGTAGACATTCTTGTTGGCACTCAATTAATATCAAAAGGATTCCACTTTCCAAAATTGAATTGTATTGTTGTATTAGATATTGATTTAACTTCTCAAGGACACGATCTTAGGAGTACTGAAAAAAATTTACAACTTTACCACCAGTTAGCAGGAAGAGCAGGAAGAACCGGCAAACCAGCTAATATTTATTTCCAAACATACAACTTAAAACCAGAAGTTATAAATCAAATTACAAATGAAGATCCTTTTAAATTTTTAGAAAATGAATTAAATTTAAGAAAGAGGAATAATTTACCACCCTACGAAAGATTTATAGCTTTAATTTTATCTTCATCAAATGAAAAAAAACTTGATATAGATGCCGTAAAACTTAAAAATATTTTATCAAAGTCTATAGATGCAAAAATTTTAGGACCAGTAAACGCTCCAATATATAGAATTAATCAAAAATTCAGAAATAGAC
The DNA here is from genome assembly GCA_902525935.1 of uncultured Pelagibacteraceae bacterium. GTDB lineage: Bacteria > Pseudomonadota > Alphaproteobacteria > Pelagibacterales > Pelagibacteraceae > Pelagibacter. The sequence continues at coordinate 18,261 of CABZJA010000006.1, forward strand.
TATTAATAAGGGCAAAAAAAACATCTAATGTTCAGAAAAAATTGAAAGATGTATTGAAAGATTTTCAACTTTCCAAAGGAATGAAACTTTCAGTTGATGTTGACCCTATCAGCTTCAATTAGCCCATTAAATCTTACCATTTTTCACAATCTGAGCCTTGAAGACTGATAATTCGTATGTTATCTAAGCGAAATTTTAAACATCTTCACAATTGAGATTATAAATTGAGCGAAAATAAAATATCAATAACTTCTAACAACAGTTATGCCCAAGCATTATTTGAGCTGGCTAACGAAGATAAATCTCTAGCAAAAGTAGAAGAACAAGTCGTTGCAATAAATAGACTCATAAATGAAAGTGAAGAATTTAGATATTTAATCAAAAATCCCACGACAAGCATTGATGATTTAACTAGAGTTATTGAAACAATTTCTGAAAAAAACAATTTTGATAATCTTTTAAAAAGATTTTTAGTTTTTTTAATTCAAAAAAGAAGATTTTTTTATTTAGAAAAAATTTTAAGTGACTTTATAGAGGTATGTTCGAAAGCTAGAGGTGAAATAAAAGCAGAGCTTTTTTCAGCTAAAGAACTTAATGAAACAGATATTTCTAAAATTAAAGAAGAGCTATCTCAAAACTTTGGAGCAAAGATACAGTTAAATTATAAATTTGACCCAAGTTTAATTGGTGGCTTGGTTTTAAAAGTGGGAAGTACAATGGTAGATAATTCTATTAAAAATAAACTACAAAAAATTCAAAAACAAATGATAGAGGCATAAATGGAAATAAATCCTTCAGAAGTAACAAAAATATTAAAAGAACAGATAAAAAAACTTGGCGATAGAGCTGAAGTTTCAGAGGTCGGACAAGTATTGTCTGTTGGAGATGGAATTGCAAGAATTTACGGATTGGATAATGTTCAAGCAGGAGAAATGGTTGAGTTTTCTGATGGCTCTAAAGGAATGGCATTAAACTTAGAGAGTGACAACGTTGGAGTTGTTATATTTGGCGATGATAGAGAAATTAAAGAGGGGGATACTGTAAAAAGAACTGGTGCGATTGTTGATGTGCCAGTTGGAAAACAACTTTTAGGAAGAGTTGTTGATGGATTAGGAAATCCAATTGATGGAAAAGGAGCTTTAGACAAAAGTTTAGAAAGAAAAAGAGTTGAAGTTAAAGCTCCAGGTATTATTCCACGACAATCAGTTGGTGAACCAATGCAAACGGGTTTAAAAGCAATTGATAGTTTAATTCCTGTTGGAAGAGGGCAAAGAGAACTTATAATCGGAGATCGTCAAACTGGTAAAACTGCAGTAGCTATCGATACAATTATCAATCAAAAGAAAATTAATGAGTCAGACGACGAAAGTAAAAAACTTTATTGTATATATGTTGCAATTGGACAAAAAAGATCAACTGTTGCTCAGATTGTAAAAACTTTAGAGGACGCTGGTGCAATGGAATATACGACTATAGTTTCCGCAACAGCCTCAGACTCTGCGCCTCTTCAGTTTTTAGCTCCTTACACAGGATGTACCATGGGAGAATATTTTAGAGATAATGGAATGCATGCTTTAATTATTTACGATGATTTATCTAAGCAAGCAGTCGCATATAGACAAATGTCATTATTATTAAGAAGACCACCAGGGCGTGAAGCATACCCTGGGGATGTGTTTTATTTACATAGCAGATTATTAGAAAGAGCTGCTAAATTAAGTGATGAAAATGGCGGAGGTTCTTTAACTGCGCTACCAATTATTGAAACACAAGCAGGTGATGTTTCTGCATATATTCCAACAAATGTAATATCTATTACAGATGGGCAAATATTTTTAGAAACTGAACTATTCAATCAAGGGATAAGACCAGCAGTAAACGTTGGATTATCTGTATCTAGAGTAGGATCAGCTGCACAAACTAAAGCTATGAAATCTGTGGCTGGATCAATTAAATTAGAGTTAGCTCAATACAGAGAAATGGCAGCTTTTGCTCAATTTGGATCTGATTTAGATGCATCTACACAAAAACTTTTAAATAGAGGTTCGAAGTTAACTGAACTTTTAAAACAAGGACAATATTCTCCGATGACAGTTGCAGAACAAGTTATATCAATTTTCTGTGGTGTAAAAGGATATTTGGATGATATTGAACTTAAAGATGTAGCCGACTTTGAAAATAAAGTTCTACAAAAGTGCAAATCTGATAAACCTGAGATTATAGAGTCCATTGCCAAAACTGGAAAGATTGAGGAAGACATTGAAAAACAATTAGTAGAATTAATTAAAGGAATGAAATAATTGTAAATGCCAAGTTTAGACGATCTCAGAAAAAGAATTACGAGTGTTAAATCAACTCAGAAAATAACAAAAGCTATGAAAATGGTGGCTGCAGCTAAGTTGAGAAAAGCGCAAGAGAATGCTGAAAAAGGCAGACCATATTCTGAAAAAATGAATAATGTAATTTTAAATCTTTCAAAAAGTATAACAGATAAAGAAAATGCTCCCAAATTACTGGTTGGGACAGGTGAAGAGAAAGTTCATTTATGTATTGTACTCACTTCTGATAGAGGTTTATGCGGGGGTTTTAATACTAACATTATTAAAAAATCCAAAAGTTATTTCGAAAAAATAATATCTGAAAATAAAACTTTAAAGATTGTTACTGTTGGATCTAAAGGATATGATCAACTTAAAAGACAGTATAAAAACTACATAGTAGAGAATATTTCTTTTAAAGAGTCAAAAAATATAAATTATTTTGATGCAGATAAAGTGGGAAAAATTATAATTGAAAAATTTGAAAAAAATGAATTTGATGTTTGCGCAATATTTTACAATAAATTTAAAAATGTAATTACGCAAATTCCACAAGAACAACAAATAGTTCCACTTAATGAAGATAAAGATGACTCTAGTAATGATAATGACTATGAGTTTGAACCAGATGAAGATGAGATTTTAAGTAATTTATTGCCAAAAAATATTTCAACGCAAATATTTAAAGCAATGTTAGAGAATTCTGCCAGTGAGCAAGGTTCGAGGATGACAGCAATGGATAATGCAACCAGAAACGCAGGCGAATTGGTTGATAGGCTTACAATTGAGTATAATAGAAGCCGTCAAGCAGCAATAACAAAAGAGTTAATTGAAATTATATCAGGAGCAGAAAGTTTATAATTATGAGCAAAAAAGGAAATATAACACAAGTAATTGGTGCAGTCGTTGACGTAAAATTCGATGGAGAACTGCCAGAAATATTAACAGCCTTAGAATGTGATAATGGAGGCAATAGATTAGTTTTAGAAGTTGCACAGCACCTTGGAGAGTCAAGTGTTAGAACCATTGCTATGGATAGTACAGAGGGGCTCAAAAGGGGTGATGAAGTAAAAGATACAGGTGCTCCAATTCAAGTTCCAGTAGGCCCAGAAACATTAGGACGAATTGTAAACGTAATTGGTGAACCAATTGATGAGAAAGGACAAATTTCTACTAAAGAAAATTGGCCTATACACCGACAGGCTCCTTCTTTTAATGATCAGTCTACAGAAACAGAAATTCTAGTAACGGGAATAAAGGTAATCGACTTATTAGCACCTTATGCCAAAGGTGGAAAAATTGGATTGTTCGGTGGAGCAGGAGTTGGAAAAACAGTAATTATAATGGAACTTATAAATAATATAGCTAAAGCCCATGGTGGATTTTCAGTGTTCGCTGGAGTGGGAGAGAGAACTAGAGAAGGGAATGATTTATATCACGAAATGATTGAGTCTGGAGTGATTAAGCCTGAGGGAACTGGATCTAAAGCAGCATTAGTTTATGGACAAATGAATGAGCCTCCAGGAGCTAGAGCTAGAGTAGCTTTAACTGGTCTTACTGTAGCAGAGTATTTCAGGGATCAAGAGGGCCAAGATGTTTTGTTCTTTGTTGATAACATTTTTAGATTTACTCAGGCAGGTTCAGAGGTATCAGCTCTTCTAGGAAGAATTCCTTCTGCGGTTGGTTATCAGCCTACTCTTGCAACAGATATGGGAAACCTGCAAGAAAGAATTACAACTACTAATAAAGGATCAATTACATCAGTTCAGGCAATTTATGTACCTGCAGATGATTTAACAGATCCAGCTCCAGCAACTTCTTTTTCACACTTAGACGCAACGACTGTACTTTCAAGACAAATTGCTGAATTAGGTATTTACCCAGCTGTTGACCCTTTGGATTCTACTTCTAGAATTTTAGATCCAAGAGTTGTTGGTGATGAACACTATCGAGTAGCAAGATCTGTACAGAAAATTTTGCAAACATACAAATCTTTGCAAGATATTATTGCAATTCTAGGTATGGATGAGCTATCAGAGGATGATAAACTTACCGTTGCTAGAGCTAGAAAAATCCAAAGATTTTTATCACAACCTTTCTTTGTTGCTGAAGTATTTACAGGATCTCCAGGTAAACTAGTAGATTTAGAGTCAACAATTAAAGGGTTTGATGCAATATGCAAAGGAGAATATGACCATCTGCCTGAAGCTGCTTTTTATATGGTTGGCACAATAGAAGAAGCAATAGAAAAAGCTGAAAAAATGGCAAAAGATGCAGCTGCTTAATGAGTAATCTTTTTAATATAGATATTGTTAATCCAGAACAATCTTTTCTTTCCAAAGACAATGTATTTGAGGTTGTAATACCTGCTGTAGAAGGAGAGATTGGTATTCTTAAAGACCATATTCCAATTATCTCTTTTTTAAAACCAGGTATAATTAGAGTATTCTCTGAGTCCGAGGAACAAAGTTTCTATGTTGAAGATGGTATTGTCGAATTTAAAGATAATACATTATCTGTATTAACTAGTTCAATTTTTGATTTAAAAGATGCTGATAAAAATTTTGTATCTGAGTCGATAAGCAGTGCTGAAGCAGAATTATCAAAAGATAATATCGATGATCAAAAAAGATTTCTTTTAAACCACAAAGTCGAAGTTCTAAAATCTATAAGTATTAATTAACTACTTTTTCTAGTTCTTTTTGAATTTCTTGGTAAACATGAAGTTTAAAATCTACAACTTTAGTTGTTAAATCTTTAATATCTATCCATTTCCAATCTAAAAATTCGGGATGTTTAGTTTTAATGTTAATCTCATTTTCCTCTCCATTAAACTTTACAATAAACCACTTTTGCTTTTGACCTTTATATTTTCCTTTCCAAATAATTCCTAAAAGGCGATCAGGAAGATCGTAAGTTGTGTATTTGCTTATTTCTTTAATTAGTTCTACTGACTTTATGCTTGTTTCTTCTTTAAGTTCTCTCAACGCTGCATCAAAATAATTTTCACCTTTATCAATACCGCCCTGGGGCATCTGCCAAAAATCAGCAGGATTATCAATTCTTTTTGCCACAAATATCTTATTTTCTTTATTTAAAACTGCGATTCCAACACCATTTCTTAATGGGAGGTTTTGAAATTTTTCTTTCATTCTTAACCATTTAATAATTTAAGAGCAAATTCCAACTGGTTATCTGTATCTGTATTTATTCTAAATTCATCTGAACCTTCAGCAATAACTATGTCTGGATTTACACCTACTCTTGAAATCGATTTACCTGATGGGAGATAATATTTAGAAACAGTAAGTCTTATGGCACCTTCGTTTTCTAAAGGAATAATTGACTGAACTGACCCTTTTCCATATGTACTCTCTCCTACTAATATTGCTCTTTTATGATCTTGTAGTGCTCCTGCAACAATTTCAGATGCTGATGCAGACCCATAATTAATCAAAATAACCATTGTTTCTCCATCAATAATATCTCCTTTTTTTGCAAACCATTTTCTATTTTCATACTTTCTTTTACTTTTTGTTGAAACTATTTCTCCATTTTCTAAAAAATAATCTGAAATTTTTATTGCTTGAGATAACAATCCACCAGGATTATTTCTTAAATCTAATATGTAATTTTTAATTTTCTTATTTTTCTTAAATTCTTTGATTTTATTTTTTATTTGTTTACTACTATTCTCATTGAATGATGTTAATCTTATATAAGCTGTTTGATCATCTTTAATTTCTGACTTTACAGATGCAACTTGTATAATTTCTCTTGTAATTGTAAATATAAGTGCTTTTCTTTCTCCCCTTCTTCTAACAGTAATTTCGATATCAGATCCAACTGGGCCTCTCATTAATTCTACAGCTTCAGAAAGAGTTTTTCCTTGAACTTGAACATCATCAATTTTAACAATGTAATCTCCAGCTTTAACACCAACCTCCTCAGCTGGTGAGTTATCAATTGGGGAAATTACTTTTACGACACCAGCCTCCATACTAACTTCAATGCCCAATCCTCCAAATTCTCCGCTAGTCTCAGTTTGCATATTTTTAAACGAGTCTGGAGACATATATGCTGAATAGGGATCCAAAGATTGTAAAACACCGTTTATAGCAGCATCCATTGCTTCACTCTGATTTACTTCATCAACATATTCTTTATTAATTTTATCTAAGACTTCGCTGAATAAATCAATTTTTTTGTAAATATCGTTTTCATTACTAAAAATTGGATTTGTAAATATGAAAAAAAATAGAGAAGCTATTAAGTATACTTTTTTCATATGATCAGTTTTTCTTTAGGAATTAATTCTGACCACATTTTTTCTAATTCATAAAATTTTCTTTTTTCAGGATTAAAAATATGAACTATTAAGTCTATTCCATCTACAAGCTTCCAATCATTGCTATCTTTTCCTTCAATTTTACAATTATTCACACCATTAATTTTTAATTTTTCAAAAACTTGTTCAGATAAAGCTTGAATATGTCTTGATGATGTACCACTAGCTATAATCATGAAGTCCGCAACTGATGATTTTCCTTCAAGATCTATTGAAACTATGTCTAAGGCTTTATTAATATCAAGCGTTTTGATTATTTCATCTTTAAGAGCTGATATTTTTTCCATTAGTTAAATTAAGAGTATCAAATTTTTCTTAATTGAGAAGATGAAATATTGACTTTATTAAACTTTATAAATTCAACTGCTTTTTTATTATATTTCTTAAATGATTTAGATCTAAAAGCCTTTGATTTGTATCCATTTCGATCAAATACCAATATTTTGCACATTTTAGTTATTGAATTGTACCCTTTCCATTTATGAAATTTTATTAGGTTATCTGCACCCATTAAAAAAAATATTTCTGAATGTTTAAATTTTTTTTTTAAATATTTAATTAAATCTACCGTACGATTAGATTTTATTATTTCTTCAAAACATTTAACTTTTATAAATTTATTATTTTTATTAATTTTTTTTGCATAAGCAGTTCTTTTAAATAAATCATTTGGACTATTTTTTTTAAATGGATTTTGTTTTGTTATTGCCCATATAACTTGGCTCAGATTATAATTCTTTTTTGCTAATTTAGAAATTCTTACATGACCAACATGTGCTGGATCAAACGATCCACCGAGGATACCAATCTTTTTATTTTCTAATTTGCCCTGAACCATAAACTTCATATTTATAACTTACTAACTGATTTAGACCGACAGGACCTCTTGGTGGTAAGGAGTTTGTTGAAATTCCAACCTCTCCACCAAAACCAAATTCTCCTCCGTCAGCAAATTGTGTTGATGAATTTTGAATAGCAATAGAGCTTTTTACATTCTTAATAAAGAATTTTGCTGTATTCTTGTTTTTGGTTACTATTGCATCTGTATGCATAGTTCCATATTTGTTGATATGGGCAACTGCTTCTTTGACATCATTCACTAATTTAACCGAAATAATCGGTGAAAGATGTTCTTTTGACCAAGTATTATTATTTGCAAGATATGTTTTGCCTTTAAATAATTTACTTATTTTTCTATCAGCTAAAATTTTACAACCACTTTTAGCTAGTGAATTTAAAATTATATTTACTGATTTTGATTTACTTTTATGTATTAAGAGAGTTTCAGTTGCACCACATATACTAGTATTTCTCAACTTAGCATTTAATACTATTTTGTTTGCCATATTATCTTCTGCCTCTTTATCAATATATGTATGACAAATTCCTTCCAAATGACCAATAACTGGCACCTTTGAAAGTTGTTTAACTTTTTTTACTAAATTTTTTCCGCCTCGTGGTATTACAACATCAATGGAGCTTTCCATTTTTGATAATAAATAATCGACGAGCTTTCTGCTCTTATTGTTTATAAACTGTGCGTAATTTTCGTTTACTTTATTTTTTTTTAGAGCTTTCCTAAATAAATTTACTAAAATTTTATTACTATTGTAGGCTTCGGAACCACCTCTTAATATAACAGCATTTCCAGATTTAAAACATAGTGCTGATACATCCGAAGTAACATTGGGTCTACTTTCAAATATTACACCTATAACTCCTATAGGTATTGTAACTCTTCTAATTTCAAGTCCATTTGGCCTTTTCCATTTGGAAGTTACTTGATTAACTGGATCTTTAAAAGATGTAATAGTTTTAACAGAATCAATTATACTTTTTAATTTGTTATTATTAAGAGTGAGTCTTTCAATTAAGTTTTCTTTTAATTTTTTTCCTCTTGCATAAAAAATATCTTTCTTATTTTCACTAATAATTTTATTCTTATTAATCTCAATTAATTTTACAAAATCTTTTAAAACTTTATTTTTTTTTTTTGGACTAATACTTGAATTCAAAGCTTTTCTAGAATTCAATCCAATTTTTTTAAGTAGTTTACTCATTAAATTTTAACCATATCATCTTTATGTATAACTTCAGACTTTGTAACATAGCCTAAAAGATTACTAATTTTGTTAGAATGCTCTCCTTTTATTTTTGATATCTCATCAGATGTAAAACTGCTCAATCCTCTAGCAAATTCTTTGTTATTTTTATCTAAAATTCTAACATGATCACCTTTAACAAATTTTCCTAAAACTTTTCTAATACCTGCAGCTAATAAACTTTTTCCATTTTTTAAAGCATTTAAAGCACCATCGTCTATAATAATTTCTCCTTTTGGAGATATAGAGCTAATTATCCATTTTTTTCTTGCATCTAATTTAGATACTTTTGGCAAAAACCACGTCCCAAAATTATGTTCCAGTATATTTTTAATTGGTCTTTTAATTAAACCATTTGCAATAGCCATATAGCAACCCGAGACTTGACATACTTTTGCAGCATCAATTTTCGTTTTCATTCCACCAGTACCATACTCACTTGTGCTTTTACTTGAAAATTTTTCAATTTTAGAATCAATATTTTTTATTTCTTTAATCAATTTAGCATTTTTATGAATTTTTGGGTTTTTAGAATATAATCCATCAACATCAGACAATAATATTAAGCAATCTGCACCTGATATTTGAGCAACTCTTGATGCTAATCTGTCATTATCTCCGTATTTAATTTCAGAAGTTGCAATACTATCATTTTCATTAACAACGGGTACAAAATTAAGCTCAAATAAGTTTTCGAAAGTTCTTTTAGCATTTATAGCTCTTCTTCTTTGTTCAGTATCTTCTAAAGTAATTAGAATTTGAGAAATATTTATTTTATTTGAGCTAAATGTCTTTTTAAAAAGATTCATTAATTCTATTTGTCCAATTGATGCAACAGCTTGGCTTTTATCAAGCTTTAAAGTTTTTTTATTTAATTGTAATTTTTTACACCCTAAAGCAATTGCTCCAGAACTCACTATTACAATGTTCTTTTTAAGTTTTTGTAACTCTTTAATATCTTTAGCAAATTCCAAAAGCCATTTTTCTCTAATAATTTTATTGTCATTTATTAATAAAGACGAACCTATTTTTATTACTACAGTTTTGGAGTCCTTAAGATACATAGTTTACCAACTTTGACTTTATATTTGATACTGATTTTTTATCCATTGTTGACATTAAAAAGATATTTTTTTTTAATTTATTCTTGAGTTTTTTTATCTTCTCTTTTTTTTCCTCTTCATCTATTAAGTCAGTTTTATTTAAAACTACTATTTCTTTTTTTTTAACTAAATCTTTACTGTATTTTGATAATTCTTTTCTGACTTGATTGTAAGAAATAAACAAATCATCTTCAGTTATATCTATTAAATGCAGCAAAGTTTTGCACCTTTCTATATGTTTTAAAAATTTTATCCCAAGACCAGTTCCAGTATGAGCGCCCTCAATTAAGCCTGGTATATCTGCTAAAGTAACTTCTTTGTCATCATAACTAGCAACTCCAAGATTTGGATTAATTGTAGTAAATTTATAGTTTGCTATTTTTGGATTTGCACTCGTCATTGATGCAAGCAAGCTGGATTTCCCAGCATTGGGTAATCCTATGATACCGATATCAGCAATTGTTTTTAGTTGAAGCCAAATCCAAAATTCCTCTCCTTGACCCCCTTTTGTAAATTTCTTTGGGGCTCTATTGGTTGAGGACTTAAACCTTGTATTTCCAAATCCTCCTTTACCTCCGCTTGCTAGTAAAAATTCCTCTTTCTGACTTTTAAAATCATAAATAAGTGTTTTATTATCTTCTTCAAATACTTGTGTTCCTAAAGGTACTTTTAAATATAAATCTTCACCACCTTTCCCAGTTTTGTTTTTTCCACTACCATTCTTTCCTCTTTCAGCTTTGAAGTGTTGTTGGTACCTGTAATCAATCAAAGTATTAAGATTTCTTTCACTAATAAGAATTACAGATCCTCCTTTGCCTCCATCACCGCCATCAGGGCCACCAAATTCTATAAATTTTTCCCTACGAAAACTTGGAGATCCTGAACCTCCGTTGCCAGCTTTTACATATATCTTAACTTGATCTAGAAATTTCATATAACAACTATGTGAGTGTTGTATCTATTAATTGGGCTTTACAGAAACGTAAGTTCTATCAGATTTTGATTTTTTAAACTCTACTTTACCTTTAACAACTGAAAAAATCGAATGGTCTTTACCCATGCCAACATTTTCTCCAGGAAATATTTTCGTTCCCCTTTGTCTTACAATAATGTTGCCAGGCACAACCATCTCGCCACCGTATTTTTTCACACCCAGTCTACGACCTGCACTATCTCTTCCGTTTCTTGACGATCCACCTGCTTTTTTCGTTGCCATAAATTACTTTTTATTTAGCTGCTTCCTTAGTTTCAACTGTTTTTTTTGATGGTATTTCTTTTCTTTTTTCTGCTTCAGAAATAACTTTACCATCTTTTGAATAGATTTTACTTATTCTTACCATTGTAAATTTTTGTCTATGACCATTTTTTCTTCTCGAATTTTGCCTTCTTCTTTTTTTAAAAATAAGAACTGTTCTATTTTTTCCATTTTTTATTAATTCAGCTTCAACTTTAGCTCCACTAATAGTCGGCTCTCCTAACTCTAAATTTTTATCATCTCCATAAGCTAGTATTTCATTAAACTCTATTTTTGAATTTTCTTTTGAATTTTCGAGCTTTTCAACTTTGAGAATCTCTCCAGCTTTAACTTTATATTGTTTACCACCTGTTTGAATTACTGCGAATGACATAGTTAGCCCTAGTTTTTATAGGGAGCAATATAGTCCGGGTTGTATTATAGTCAAGTTTAATAACTTAAAAATTATCCTTTAAATCCCGCAATTTTTTGAAATTTTCTAGATCGTTTGACTTAAGAAAAATGTTACAATTAAGTTCCTCACCAATCGTCGATGGCATACTAGTTTTACCTTGTTTAATTTTTTCTTTAATTTCTTTAATTTTGTTTAGTAATACATTGTTATTGGAATCTTGTGCTAAACAAAATTCAGAATTCTTTAAAGTATATTCATGTCCACAATAAATTTTTGTATCTTTATCTAAATTTTTTAAAACTTGTAATGAGTTATACATTTGCTCATAACTTCCTTCAAAAATTCTTCCACATCCCAAGGAAAATAAAGTATCTCCTGTAAAAATTAATTTATTTTTAAAAAAATGAAAACAGATGTGACCTATTGTATGACCTGGGACGTGATATATTTTTGCTTCAAAAATATCTTCTTTCCAAACTTCACTATCATTTAAGCAAATATCAATTTGAGGTATTCTACTTTTATCTCCAATATAACCTACTACTTCTGCATCAAATTTTTTTTTTAATTCCTCGTTCCCACCAACATGGTCATTATGATGATGTGTATTTAATATATATTTTAAATTTAATTTATTTCTCTCTAAATAATTTACAATTGGATCTGCTTCACCAGGATCAATAACACAACAATTTCTATTAGCTTCATTAATTAAAATGTAAGAAAAATTATCTTCCAGGCACTTAATAATTTCTACTTTCATTTAACTTTCTATTAAAAATATACCTAAGTGAGAGTCAAGATTTTTATAATTTAAATTTGATTTGTTTATTTCTGAAATTCGACTTTTTTTTAAAGCAATAGACTTATATATTTTAATATTCATAGTACTGCAAAAATTATAAAAATCTTTAATTGTGCACATATGTAAATTTGGTGTGTTGTACCACTCATGAGGTAAATTTTCCGTTACAGGCATTGTGCCTTTGAACAATAATTGTAGTCTAACTCTCCAGTAACCAAAATTAGGTATGGTAACAATTACTTTTTTTCCTACTTTAAGTAATTCATTAATTACTAATTCAGGATTCAGAAATGCTTGTAATGTTTGGCTTAAAATAACGTAATCAAAAGACGATTTAGGAAATTGTTTTAAATCGCTTTCAGCATTCCCTTCTATAACAGTTAATCCTTTTGATAAACAATTCTGAACTTTTTCTTTAGAAATTTCTAATCCACGAATATCTTTAGTTTTGTTTTCTTGTAAAAATTTCATTAAGTCTCCATTGCCACAACCAACATCGAGAACTCTAGTATTTTCCTCTATCAAATTAGATATAATATTAAATTCTTCTTTCATTTATAATTTTGTAGGTTGAATTAATATAATCGCCAAGTGTCTTTAGGAAACTTGGAACATCAAGCAAAAATGAGTCATGTCCCTTATCAGATTCTATTTCAACAAATCCAACATCTGCACCAATAGAATTTAATGCTATAACTATTTCTCTATTCTCAGATGTTGGATACAACCAATCTGATGTAAATGATATTACAAAAAATTTTGTTTTAGTTTTTATGAATGCCTCAGATAAATTTCCTTTGTACTGTTTGGATAAGTCAAAATAATCCATTGCACGAGTTATATATAGATAACTATTAGCATCAAATCTATCAACAAATACAGATCCTTGGTATCTAAGATAACTCTCAATTTGAAAATCTGCCTCAAATCCATATCTTAGGCTATCCCTATCTTGCAATTTTCTTCCAAATTTTTCCTGCAATCCTTTTTCAGAAAGATAAGTAATATGTGCTGCCATTCTTGCTACTGCTAAACCTTTGTCAGGATTTAATTTGTAATTACTATAAAATCCATTTTCCCACTTACTGTCAGCCATAATTGCTTGTCTTCCTAATTCATTAAACGCTATGTTTTGTGCCGAGTGACTAGATGTGCAAGCAATCGGTATTGCTAGTTTTGCTTTATCTGGAAAATTGGCAACAAATTGTAGTACTTGCATTCCACCCATCGAACCACCTACTACAGCAAAAAGTTTTTCAATTTCTAAATATTTAATTAGCTCATATTGAGCGTTAACCATGTCGTTAATAGTTATAATTGGAAAATCAGTTCCTATTTGTTTACTAGTGGACTCATTTATTGTACTAGGTCCGTAAGATCCCATGCAGCCTCCAATAACGTTTGCACAAATCACAAAAAATTTATTAGTATCAATTGGCTTATTTTCTCCAACAACATAACTCCACCAACCATCTTTATTAGTTATTGGGTTTTTTCCAGAAACATATTGATCTCCAGTTAAAGCATGAAAAACTAATATCGCATTACTTTTTTCACTGTTTAATTCCCCATATGTCTCATATGCTATTGGAAAGTTATTAATTTCCTTGCCGCAATCCAATTTTAGGGGATTTGATATAATTATTTTTTTTGTATCAATATTCTTATTCATAATAATTTTACTGATTGAATTGTGAGAAAAAAAACATTTTAGCGGTTTTTTTATAGCGCTCGCAATTCAGTATAAATCAGCGCATGCAGCTTTTACTTCAAAGGAATTTATATGTCAAATATTGCTCAATTAATTATTGTTTTATCTAGTTAAAAGACTATTTATAGTGAAATATTTACTATGACAGCGCTAAGATTTAAAAACATAAAATTGCAGAGTTACAAACCAGGAAAAGCCCTATTGTCTGGTAATAAAAAAATTATTAAATTATCTGCAAATGAGTCTGCTTTAGGAGTCAGTAAAAATGTCGAAAAAATTATTAAGTCTAAATTTGATATATCAAAATATCCTGACAGTAAATTTTCAGAGCTTACACAAAAAATATCAAAAAAGTATAATTGTGACAAATCCAAGATAATTTGTGGATCTGGTTCTGATGAAGTAATTCAGATGCTTTGTCAATTGTTCCTTAGAGAAAATGATGAAGTTGTTGTTCCTCAGTACAGTTTTCTCATGTATAGGATATACTCCAAAATCGTTGGAGCAAACGTAAAACTAGCTAAAGAAATAAATTTTAAGGTTTCAGTTAAAGAAATTCTTAAAAAGACATCAAAAAAAACAAAAATTGTTTTTATTGCGAATCCAAATAATCCAACAGGCACTTATTTAACAAAAAACGAGCTATTAGACTTAAGGAGAAGATTAAATAAAAATATTTTATTGGTTGTTGATGATGCATATTTTGAATATATGAAGAATAAGGATTACAAATCTGGAATTGAGTTATTTAAAAACTCTAAAAATGTATTTATTTTAAGAACATTTTCGAAAATCTACGGTCTAGCTTCATTAAGAATAGGTTGGGGATATGGCGATAAATCTATAATTAATGAATTATATAAAATTAAACCGCCTTTTAACGTAAATAAATTTGCACAAATATGTGCTGTTGAGTCACTTAAAGATAATAAATTTGTTAAAAAGTCAGTAATACATAATCTTAAATGGTGCAAAAAAATTAAAAATGAGATGTTAAAATATAATATTAGTACAAACAAAATATCTGGAAATTTCTTTTTATTAGATTTCAAAAAAGCAAAATTTACTGCAGATACAACTTTAAAAAAATTACAAAAATATGGAATTATACTAAGAGAAATGAATTCATATGGAATAAAAAATTGTTTAAGACTTACAATTGGTAACACAAAAGAAAACCAAATATTCCTTAAAAGAATGAAAACTATTTTTAAAAATGTTCAATAATATTCTTATTATTGGTTGTGGATTGATAGGCTCATCAATATTAAAGGCTTCAATACAAAAAAAAATTTCTAAAAATTTTTTCGTATTTGAAAAATCTAAAAAATATAAATCTATTATTGAAAAATTTAATAAAAAAATTAAATTTTTATCAAGGTTAGATAAAAATTTAAATAAAATTGATCTTGTGATTTTAAGCACTCCTATGAGTGAATATCCTAAATTTTTTTCATCATTAAATAAAAATCTCAATCATAATTCAATTATAACTGACGTTGGTTCAACAAAAAAAAATTTAATTTCTTTAAAAAAAAAAAAATTATCAAAAAATCTTGATTGGGTGATGAGTCATCCTATCTCAGGATCTGAAGTTAGTGGGCCTAAATACGGTAATTCTAATTTGTTCAAAAACAAGTGGTGCATAATAATAAAGGATAAAAATGTTTTAAAACAAAAAAAAGTAGAGAGATTTTGGAAATCTTTAGGATCTAAAATAATTATTATGAACCCTGATGATCATGATAAAATTTTTTCAGTCACTAGTCATCTACCTCACTTGATTGCTTACAATTTAATAAAAACTGCTCAGGATTTTCAGAAAAAAAAGAATAAAAATTTGATTAAATTTAGTGCTGGTGGATTAAGAGATTTCTCAAGAATTGCTGCATCCAACGAAATAATGTGGAGAGATATATTTTTCGAGAATAAAACTAATATGATTGAAGCAATAAATCTTTTTATGAAAAATTTAAAAGATTTTAAGAAGAATATAAGCAAGAAAGAAAATTCAAAGATAATAAAAAAATTAATCAACTCGAAAGTTGTAAGAAAACAAATAATTTCTCAAAAACAAGATATTTCTAAACCTGATTTTGGTCGTGAATAATTCAGATCCTTGTTACTTTCTTTACATCTAATTTCGCGGTTTCTTTAATTAGTTTTATCGTTTTTTTAATTGGCATTATGATCACTCTTTTTTTTGGACCATAAGCGTGAATAAGATCATTTGTATTGATACATATAGCAACATGTCCTTTCCAAAAAATAATATCACCTTTTTTAAATTTTTTTTTGGATCCCACACCTTTTTTTAATTTAGCTTGATCAATTGTATCTCTTGGAAAAAAATTATTATTAAACTTATAAAATATTTGTAATAGAGCTGAACAATCAATTCCCTCGAATGTTTTTCCACCCCATTTATATTTACAATTTAAAAAACTTTTAAATATCTTTACAAAATCAGTATTTTTTTTTTGGATTGGAAATATATCTTTTGATCTTAGCCATTTATCTTTTTTATACATAATAAAATTTTGATCCCTTTTTAAAATTTGTATTTTGCTCGTAAATGGTAAAAACTTATTTGATTTCTCTCTTCTATTACCCAAATAAATTCTAGCTTTTAAAATTCCAACTTTGTGAGTTGGATTGAATTTTTTGTAGCTATCAATTTTTTTTATAAAGCCTGAATATTTGTCATATGAAGCCTTTATTTTAAAATAATTATTTTTTTTTCTGAGTATTTTAAAACTCTCACCGTAGATAATTTGAGAGCTAATATTAGAGTTCTTCCTTGGTTCCTCTAATATATCGACAATAGGCTTTTTTAAAAAAAAACTATTTTGCACCGATTTTAATTTTATTCCTTATAAACCATAAACAAATTAAAGATGGGATAACCATTAAAGTGGTAATTATAAAAAAGGTTCCCCAGTCTCCATTTAGCCAATCAACTAAAGCACCCGATGAGGAAGCAAGTGTCGTTCTTCCTGCAGTTCCAATTGAAGCTAAAAGTGCATACTGAGTAGCGGTATACGTCCTATCAACTAAAAGAGAGATAAAGGCTACGAAAGCAACAGTTGCAAATGCTGCGGATATATCATCAGCGATAACCGCTAAAGCAAACAACCATTCAGATTTTCCTGACCACGCGAGAGCAGCAAATAATAAATTTGTTGCTGCCATAAATCCACCGGCAACAAACATTGTTTTTATTGTGCCAGCTCTCATAGCAAAAATTCCACCTAATAATGTAAATACAACTGTCGTTATCCAGCCAAGAGTTTTAGAGTATATCGCTATTTCACCTTTTGAAAATCCAACCTCTTTATAAAAAACTATGGACATTCTTCCAAGAAAGGCTTCTCCAATTTTAAAAAGAAAGACAAAGCTTAGGATTCCAACTGCAATTGAGAAACCATTTTTTTTGAAGAAACTAATTATGGGACCTCCTATTGTACCAGTAATATAAGCAATAAATTTTGTTATTACATTATTTGATCCAAGTTTTAATTTTATTATTTCGTCTGTTTCTTTTTGTTTGTTTTGCCTATCTGTTGTTATAGGCTCGTGTATGAACATTAAACCTATATTCATCAGGATTACTACAACACCAAGAACTAAAAAAGTAGTTTGCCAGTAATCTTCAATTCCAATATTTTGAAAAAATTCGGCAGTAAACAATGCTATAACACCACCTAACTTATATCCGGTCCACCAACCAACGACAGCCATAGCAGCACCTGCTGCCATAGATTTTCCTTCGTCAGCATTGATCTGTTCAATTCTTAATGCATCAACCGTAATATCTTGAGTAGCCGAAGCAATTGCTATAATTAATCCAACACTAATTAATAACGCCAAATTTTCTGTAGGGTTAATAAAACTCCAAACAATTAAACTAAATAAAATTATAATTTGCATAAGGACAATCCAACCGCGTCGATGCCCTAATCTTTTTGTTAAAAATGGAATTTGTATTCTATCAATTATTGGTGCCCACAAATAATTAAAGGCGTACACTCCAAATATTAAACCTGCCCATCCAATAGTTGATCTACTCAAACCTTCTTCTTTTAGCCAAAGGCTTAAACTGCTGGCAATTAAAACCCAAGGAAATCCGCTAATTGCACCAAGAAGTAATATTCTTACCATTCGAATATCCTTGTAAACTAAAATAGATTCCGACCAGGTTTGTTTTTTTTCAAACATTAATATTTTCTCCAAAAAGATGGAATAAATAATACTAGAATTGCAAATAATTCCAACCTACCAAGTATCATTGCTGCACTGAGAACCCATTTAGAAAAATTAGACAGGCTTGAAAAACTTCCGTTTGGACCAATAATATCACCTAACCCTGGACCAACATTTGAAATTGACGTGGCAGCCGCTGAAATTGCTGTAATAAAATTTAATCCATCAAGCGATAAAAGTGCAGTCACAACAAAAAATATTAATATATAAAGGAATATAAAAGAAATAATTGAGTCCATAAATTTTTCATCCACATTATTATTTTGATATTTAATTTTGAAAATTCCTCGAGGATAAATTATTTTTTTCAGCTGGTTTGATATAAATTGATACAAAATTTGAACTCTAAAAATCTTTATTCCACAAGTTGTAGAGCCCGCACATCCCCCGATGAACATTAAAATTATGAAATATACTAATGGAAATTGACCCCAATTACTAAAATTTTCTGTAGCATATCCTGTTCCAGTTAAAATAGAAATTATATTAAAGCTAACAGACAAAAAACTTATTTCTGTTAAGCTTTTATTTATAACAGATAAATAAAAAAACATTAAAAGAATTGAAATAATAACCAAAATTATAAAAGTTATTATTTGTGTATCTTTGAAAAATATTTTTTTATCTCCAGCTAAGTATTTGATGTAACTAATAAAAGGTATACTTCCAAGAATAATAAATATTATTGCATTAATTTCTATTAACGAGCTGTTAAAATAACCTATAGATTCATTATAATTTGCAAAACCTCCAGTCGCTATTGTTGTCATAGCATGCACGATGCTATCAAAAAAACTCATTCCAAATATAAAATAAAAAAATGCACAAGTTAAAGTTAATAAGGAATATATAGACAATAATCTTAAAGAAACTTCTTTAGTTTTAGGAAAAATTTTTTCAGAAGTATCACTAGATGAAATATTGAAAAGTTGCATACCCCCTATATTCATTAAAGGCATTAAAGTTATTGCCATTACGATAATTCCAATACCACCAAACCATTGTAACATTCCTCTCCAAAGTAATATCGCTTTAGATGTTTCATTTAGATTTGTGATAATTGTAGATCCTGTTGTTGTAATCCCAGACATGCTCTCAAAAAATGCATCTGTAAAACTCAAATCCGTACTAGAAAAAATTAAAGGTAAAGAACCAAATATAGCAATACTTAACCATGAAAGTGCTGTGAGCAAAAAAGCTTGAGGTAAACTTATCTTTTTATCGTGATCATAATTAGAAATGAAAAATAAAAAACCAAAAACAATAGTAACAATCATTGATCCGATAAATCCTGCATCAATTTGATCAAATATTAATTGAACCAAAATAGGTACAATCATTGAAAGACCTAAAATAATTTGCAAAACCCCTAATGTAAAAAAGACAGTTTTATAATTGGACATTTTGAATGGACATTATTTTATGGTAAATAAATTTCAACTCTATATGAATTATTAAAAAGGCTGATATTAAGGATATTTAAGTAGTTGTGATAGACAAAACAAATTTTGACAAAACAAACGCCTGGCCATTTGTTGAGGCTAAAAAGCTATTAAGAGAGAGAAAATCGAACATAGAAAAAAAAAATAAAATAGTTTTACAAACTGGTTATGGCCCTAGTGGGCTACCTCATATAGGTACATTTGGAGAAGTTGCAAGGACGACAATGATTGTCAACGCTCTTGATCATTTAACAGATATTCCAAAGGAAATTATTACATTTTCTGATGATATGGATGGTCTTAGAAAAGTACCTGAAAATGTTCCAAATCAAGAAAAGCTTAAAAATAATCTTCACAAACCTTTAACGGATGTCCCTGATCCATTTGAAAAGTTTAGTAGTTTTGGAGAACATAATAATAATATGTTGAAACAATTTCTTGATAATTTTAAATTTAAATATTCATTTAAAAGTTCTACAGAACTATACAAGTCTGGTTATTTTAATGACACCCTAAAATTAGTTCTAGAAAATTATAGAAAAATTATGGAAATAATTCTTCCTACTTTAGGCAAAGAAAGACAGAAAACTTATTCCCCCTTTTTACCAATATGCCCAAAAACTGGAAAAGTTCTTGAAATACCTGTTTTAGAAATTGATGCTAAATCTTCTAAAATTATATTTGATAATAATGGATCAAAATTGGAAAAAAGTATTTTAGACGGGAACTGCAAATTACAATGGAAAGTTGATTGGGCAATGAGATGGTACGCTTTAGATGTTGATTTTGAAATGTATGGAAAAGATTTAATTGAGAGCGCAATTCTTTCAACTAAGATTATTAAAACATTAGGTAAATCTAACCCATCTGGTTTTGCTTATGAACTTTTTTTGGATGAAAAAGGTGAAAAAATATCTAAATCAAAAGGTAATGGAGTAACTATAGATGAATGGCTGAATTATGCATCTCCTCAAAGTCTATCTCTTTACATGTATCAAAATCCAAAAAGAGCAAAAAAATTGTACAGAGAAGTTGTTCCAAAAGCTGTTGATGAATATCTAGATTTTATAGAAAAAGGAAAAACTCAAAATGATTTACAGAAGTTAATGAATCCAGTTTGGCATGTACATAATGGATCAATGCCAGAGGAAAGTACAATTATGACTTTTTCAATGCTTTTAAATTTAGTTGAAACAAGTAATGCGGACAGTAAACAATTACTTTGGAAATTTGTAAAAAAATACAAGTCAGAAATTAATGAAAATGATCACCCAATTTTTGATAATTTAATTGAGTATGCAATAAAATATTTTAATGATGTTATAAAAACAAAAAAAATTTACAAAACTCCAAATGAAAAAGAGAAAGTTGCACTGAAAGCATTAATTAATTCTTTAGATAATTGTAATGATAAAATGGCTCCTGAAGATATTCAGACAAATATTTTTACCGTAGGAAAAGAAAATGGCTATAAAGAAAATTTAAGAGAATGGTTTAAGCTTATCTATGAGGTTGTATTTGGTGACGAAAATGGACCCAGAATGGGCTTCTTCATTAGTTTTTTTGGAGTAAATGAAACCAAAGAATTGATAAGAAAAAAGGTTGAAAATGTTTAATCTTATAAGACCTTTTATATTTAAATTTAGTCCTGAAGTTGCACACTCTCTAGCAATAAAGGCTTTAAAGTTAAATCAGATACCAGCTATAGATAAAACAACCAGAGTTACTATCCAAACTAAATTTTTAAACAAAATCTTAAATTCTCCTCTAGGTGTAGCTGCTGGATTTGATAAAAATGCAGAAGTTTATAATTCTTTATATAAACTAGGATTTGGTTTTGTTGAGGTAGGTACAATTACTCCTAAACCGCAAATAGGAAATCCAAAGCCAAGAGTGTTCAGATTGGAAGAAGATGAAGCTCTAATTAATAGACTTGGATTTAACAATATTGGATCAGAAGAAAGTAAAAAAAATATTGAAAATAATTCACCTAATGGATTACTTGGTATTAACATAGGACCTAATAAAGATACTGAAAACAGAGTTGAAGATTATTTAATTTGTTTCAGAAAATTTCATAATTTAGCAGACTATATTACAATTAATATCTCTTCTCCCAACACAGAAAATTTAAGAAACTTTCACAAAAATGAAGAGTTAGATAATCTTTTAAAATGTATAAATGAAGAAAAGAAAAATTTAAATTCAAATGTACCAATTGCAGTCAAAGTATCTCCTGATATTGATGAAAAAAGTATTGATGGAATCTCAGAACTTTTTTTAAAATATAATGTTCAAATAGTTATAGTTTCAAATACGACAGACAGAAATAGAGAAAATATATCTAATATAAATAAATTAGAGAAAGGTGGTTTGTCTGGAAAACCACTTGAAAATATCTCTAACGAATTAATATATAAATTTTTTAAATTAGTTGGAAAAAAAATCTTAATAATCGGAGTTGGTGGTGTTGACTCTGCCGAAGGCGTTTTTAATAAAATTGTAAGCGGTGCAACTCTTGTACAATTGTATACAGGCATGGTTTATAAAGGACCAACAATTGCTTCAAAGATTAATAAAGATCTCGACGAAATTGTAAAAAGAGAAGGTTTTAAAAATATTTCCGAAGCTATTGGAACAAAAAATTAATCTTGACTGGTATTCTTTAAGACCATATACATCTTGAAAATTTATGTCTAAAAAATGTGAACTTACTGGTAAAATCCCTCTAAAAGGCCATAATGTTAGTCACGCTAACAATAAAACTAAGAGAAGATTTCTTCCAAATTTAAAGAAAGTAAAATTTAAAAGTGAACTTTTAAAGAAATCTCTGAGATTAACAGTTTCAAATGCAGGTGTTAGATCTGTAGATAAAAAAGGTAGCTTTGATAATTTCTTAAAATCTGCAAAATCAAGAGATTTATCGTTAAGATTAAAAAAGCTTAAAAAAACAATAATCGCAAAAACAGCGTAATGAATAAAGTTTTACTCATTCTCTCATTTTTAATGGGATTGGTTGTGCTAGCATCTAATTATTTAGTTCAATTTCCTATAAAATATTACGGTTTAGAGGAAATTTTAACCTACGGTGCTTTTAGTTATCCAATTGCATTTTTAATTACAGATTTAGCCAACAGATCCTTTGGAAAATTAGTAGCAAGAAAAATTGTCTATATAGGCTTCACAATTGGAATTTTGTTTACTTTAATATTTTCAACTAATTTTACTGATCTTATTTCGATAAGAATAGCAATTGGTTCAGGAACAGCTTTTATAATTGCTCAACTTTTAGATGTTCAGATATTTGATCAATTAAGACAAAAGAAATGGTTTATAGCACCTTTAACATCTTCTTTGATAGGTTCAACAGTTGATACTTTTTTATTTTTCTCAATATCATTTTATGGAACAGGAATTCCTTGGGTAACTTTATCGTTAGGAGATCTTGCGGTAAAAATATTTGTTGCTCTTGTAATGTTGATACCTTTTAGATTATTACTCAGTACACTAAAAGCAGCATAACTAAATTTTAGGTTCTTGTTGGGTCATGCAATGTATTGCACCAAATCCCCATATCAATTTGCTACAGTCAACTGTTTCAATTTTTTTATTTCTAAAGTAATTTTTGAAAATTTTAATTGCAATATTGTCTTCTTTTACTCTGAATATTGGAAGAATTATTTTTTTATTACAAATATAAAAATTCATATAACTTGCAGGAACTCTTGTATTCTCAATATAAATTGGTGAAGGCATAGGAACTTTTATAATTTTGAATTTCTTTCCTTTCTCACATTTACTTTCTTTCAATATATTTAAATTCTTATTTAGGTTTTTGTAATTTATATCTTTTTTATTATTTTCAACCGCAGTCATAATTGTATTTCTTGAAACAAATCTTGTTATGTCATCAACATGTCCATGTGTATCATCGCCTGCAATTCCTTTTTTAAGCCATATAAAGTTATTTATATTTAAGTATTTATTAAACAATTTTTCGTAGTCTTTTTTTATAAAATTTTTATTTCTTTCTTGAATTTTGCTTAACAAACATTCTTCAGTTAATAAAATTGTACCTGAGCCATTTACATCAAACGCCCCTCCTTCCATGATTATTTTTCTAATTCTGCCTTTTTTTTTGATTATTGGATCAATCTTTTCAAAATTAGTAATTTTACTAATACTATTATTGATTTTATTGTCATATTTATAATTATTATACTTTGACCATCCGTTAAAACCAAAATTTAGTATTACTTTTTTCTTTTCAGCCTTGTTTGTTATAAATATAGGTCCAGAATCTCTTAACCATATTCTATCAGTTCTAATATAATGGAAGTTGATATTTTTAATTTTATTAAGTTTTATTAATTTTTTTATATTTTTTATATTTTTGCTAACGATCAAGTTAACTTTCTGATTTTTTGAAATTTTTTTTATAATCTCTAAAATTACTCCAGGAATAAATTGATATAATCTTGGCCAATCATTTTTATTATAAGGCCAAGCAATCCAAACAGAATTTTGAGGCTCCCATTCAGCCGGAATTCTAAATCCATTAAAGTTTTCATTCATCTGCAGGATTTTTTATTATGCCTTTGTAAAAATCGATTCTTCTATCCCTAAAAAAAGGCCAATGCTCTCTTGCTGAATCAATTTTTTTATAGTTTATTTCACGAATTAAAATTTCTTCTTTTTTATTCCCAAGTTTTCCAATTATTTGCCCACTAGGATCTATAATCATTGAGTTTCCCCAGAATTCTATTTTCTTCTTACCTTTTTTTTCTGTTCCAACTCTATTTATAGCAACCACATAAGTACCATTTGCGATTGCGTGAGATTTTTGCATTGTTATCCAAGACTCTAGTTGAGATTTTCCAAATTTTTTTTTCTCTTTAGGATGCCATCCAATAGCAGTAGGGTAAAAAATTATTTGTGCACCTTTAAGTGCAGTCAATCTTGCAGCTTCTGGGAACCATTGATCCCAACAAATTAAAGGTCCAATTTTACCAAATTTTGTTTTAACAGATTTAAAACCTAAATCTCCAGGAGTAAAATAAAATTTTTCATAATAACCAGGATCATCTGGTATATGCATTTTTCTATATTTCGATAAAATTTTACCTTTCTCACTAATAACGATACTAGTGTTATGATAGAAGCCATGTGTTTTTTTTTCAAATAATGAAATCATTAATACTATTTGTAAATCTTTGGCTAATTCACAAAATATTTTTGTAGTTCTGCCAGGTATTTTTTCTGCTAGCTTAAAGTTAGAATGACTTTCTGTTTGACAAAAATAATTTGATAAAAATAGTTCTGGCACACAAATTATTTTAGCTTTTTTTGATGCTGCTTTTTTTATATTTTTAATAGCTGAATTTATAT
The DNA here is from genome assembly GCA_902525935.1 of uncultured Pelagibacteraceae bacterium. Taxonomy (GTDB): domain Bacteria; phylum Pseudomonadota; class Alphaproteobacteria; order Pelagibacterales; family Pelagibacteraceae; genus Pelagibacter. Next base: position 43,390 of record CABZJA010000006.1, read on the forward strand.
TTTTTTGAATATTATCTGAAATTTTACTTTGAATAATTCCAATTTTTACTTTTTTGATCATCAATCAAAATATTTTGGAAAAGTTTTTTCTGTCTCTATTTTTCCATTCTCCAGTATGATAAGCGTCACTTGCTATTAATGGTAAAACACTGGTAGCTTCAGCAAATACCATTTGTTCTTTGGTAGTATCAACCTTACCCCATGAGCTTGCTTCTTTTAATGTTGAACTACTGCAAGCCCCATCTCTTGAATCTGCAACAGTAATTTGTATTGCATATTTGTGCATATCTACATTTTTTCCCAAAAGTTCAGCACAAATTACCGTGTCTTGTATAAAGTTCTTAGGAACTCCACCACCAATCATAAATAATCCCGATCCTTTAGATTTAATTTTAATCTCTGTTAATTCTCTAAATTCTCTAATTGAGTCTATTATAATATGATTTTTTGGATTTCTCTCTTGATGCATGACTAATCCAAAACCTGCACTTGAATCTGTAAATGCAGGACAGAATATAGGTACATTGTTATCAAAAGCTGTTTCAATTAAAGAACCTTTCTTTTTAGAATTAGTTTTTAGATATTTACCAATCTCTTTAATAAATTCTCTGGATGTGTAAGCCTTCGGCTCAAGTTTGTCTGCTATTTCTCCTATTGTTTTATCACAAACTTGAAGCTCCTCTTCATTGATGTAAGTATCATAAATTCTATCTATATAATTGTCTCTAAGTTCATTATCATTTTGATATTGTGATCCTTGGTAATGTTTAAATCCAAGCGCTTCAAAAAAATCCATATCTATTATAGATGCTCCAGTTGCTACAATTGCATCTACCATGTTGTATTTAACCATATCTCTATAAATATGCATACATCCAGCGGCGGAAGTAGACCCTGCAAGAGTTAAGAATATTGTGCAATCTTTATCTTTAAGCATTTCATTATATATCCTGGATGCATTAGCAGTTTCTCTTGAAACAAAAGACATTTTTTCCATAGAAGATATAATTTTTCTGGAGTCAAAAGATGTAATATCAATATGTTCAACTTCTTTACTTAAAAAGTCTTTTTTTCTGTTATGATTAAGATTTTTTGTATCTGACATTACGCAACAAGAAACTCTTTATTTGTTTCTTTGTCATACATCGTCATTATCGGATCATCACAAACTTCGTAAATACTATTAGAATAATATCCATTAAATTGAGTTCTAAATGTCAATCCGTATGCTCCCAATTGACCTAATTCAATGTAATCACTTTCTTTAATATTATTAGGTAGAATAAAAGGTCCCTTCATATAATCCATGCTATCACATGTTGGTCCATAAAAATCAAATGAGGTTAATTTTTTTGATATAATTCTTCCACTTGTAATTATCCTTGATGGATAAACTATATTAGGCACTCCTGCATCAAATAAAGTTCCATATGTTCCATCATTGATATATAGCTTTTGTTTTTTTCTTAAGTTTACTCTAACAATTGTTGAACCACTTTCCGCTACGATTGCTCGACCTGGCTCACATATAATTTCTGGCAGCTTTTCTAATTTTAAATAATTTAATGAATTTTTTATTTCATCAAAATAAGAGTCTAATGATTGAGGAACTAAGTCAGGATAGATTGTTGGAAATCCTCCACCTATATTTATAACATCTGGAACTATTTTTGTCTTTTTTATTATATATTTAATTTCGCTAATCCCTTTTGAATAGGATATTGGATGCATACATTGTGAACCCACATGAAAACTTAATCCTATTTTTTTTGCATACTGTTTTGTTAATCTATAAAGCCCTATTGCTTCAGAAGTTTGCGCGCCAAATTTTTTAGATAAATCTATTTCTGCGTGTTCATTAGAAACTGCAACTCTCACAAATAACTCTAAATCCTTAGCTTGATTAGTACTATTAAGAATTTTTATTAATTCATCTTTTGTATCTATTGAAAAAGTCTTAATATTATATTTGAAATATGCTTCGTTTATACTTTCCTTACTTTTTACAGTATGCATGTAGGAGCATTTTGCATCTGGGCTAACGCTTCTAATTGCCTCAACTTCTTTAATTGAAGCGATATCAAAATCATTAATTCCACTTTCCACGATAGTCTTTAACACTAATGGATGTGGGTTAGTTTTAACTGCATATAGGATTTTACCAGGAAATTTATTCTGAAAAAATTTAGAAGCTATGTTTATAGAATCTCTTCTAATACAATAAACAGGTTCTGTTGGTTTCAGTTGGTTGACTAATTCATCAACTGATTTAAATTTTTGCATTTAAAGCTCCAAAAAAAATTTAACAAAAAAAACCGGCATAACTGTTATGCAAGTTTATATAAAACGAGCATTTATGCTGAAAATGAGCCAATGTAAAGTAAAAATGTACCCTTGAAATAATTTAGAATGTTTCCATATAGAGGTCATGCCTGAAACGGAAGTTTTAAAAAAAATAACAGAATTTGAGGATAAATCTCTACTTATAGTAGATGATGACAACCCTTTTAGAGAAAGACTAGCTCGAGCAATGGAGAAAAAAGGCTTTTCTGTTTCACAAGCAGAGGGTGTAAAAATTGGAATAGAGTCAGTGAAATCAAAAAAACCTGCCTTCGCAGTTGTTGATTTGAGACTAAACGATGGAAACGGACTAGAAGTTGTAAAAGAAATCCAGAAAAATAACTCAGAGAGTAGAATAGTGATGCTTACTGGTTATGGAAATATACCAACTGCAGTAGCAGCCATTAAAGAGGGTGCAATTGATTATTTAGCTAAACCAGCAGATGCAGATGATGTAGAAAAAGCTCTTTTAGCTGATCCAAATAAAAAAGCTGCTCCACCAGAAAATCCAATGTCCGCTGATAGAGTTAAATGGGAACATATTCACAGAGTCTTTGAATTATGTAACAGAAATGTATCTGAGACTGCGAGAAGACTTAAAATGCATCGAAGAACACTTCAAAGAATACTATCAAAAAGATCTCCAAGATAATTCTAAATATATTTTCTAAATTTAATAATTTTATTAACTAAAGTTGTTAGCAATAATATCTTAAATAATTCAGCATAAAGAAATGGGTAAACACCAAATTCTAATATTGGTTTATCCCAACCGATTAAATTTCCAAGCCACAAAATACCCATAATATATATTACTGATGTTGCAATTATAATTTTTAAAAAATTTAATATATGGTTTTTATCGTATGTAAATATGCCTGCTATGAGACATGCAAATATAAAACCTATCAGATATCCCATTGTGGGACCAACAAAATAAGCTAATCCCATTCCTTTTTCTGGTGAGTTAGAAAATACTGGTAATCCCATAATTCCTTCAATCAAATAAAATACTACCGAAAGTACTCCAACTTTATATCCAAAGGAAATTCCTAAAAACAAAACTATAAATGTTTGCATAGTCATAGGAACTGGATAAAAAGGTATTTTAATTTTTGCAGATATTGTCAATAAAATAGAACCTATTAATGCAAGTATTATGATTTTAATTATCTTATTATTAGAAATTGAATTTACTAATTCCATTAGCTTTAAATTACTATTTTAATAATGTTTAATCCACTAATATTTATTAACAGGATGTTTTATTCTTACTATAATACGTCAATTTATTATAAATTAAATTATGGGTAAAATTAAAAAAACAGATCATTTCTATCTTATTGATGGGTCCGGATATATATTTAGAGCCTATTATGCATTGCCACCATTAACAAGAAAAAGTGACGGTTTGCCAGTAGGAGCAGTAAGTGGATTTTGTAACATGCTGTTTAAATTATTAGAGGACTCTAAATCTAGCGAAAATTTAGAAAAACCAACTCATTTTGCAGTAATCTTTGACTCTGCAAGAAAGAATTTTCGAAACGAAATATATTCAGATTATAAAGGAAATAGGTCTGACGCTCCCGATGATCTAATTCCACAATTCGATTATATTAGAAAGTCAGTATTAGCATTCAATTTACCCTCTATAGAAATGTTAAATTACGAGGCTGATGATTTGATAGCCACCTATGTAGAGCAAATATTAGACGAAGGTGCCAAGGTTACAATTGTGTCATCTGACAAAGATTTAATGCAACTTTTCAAAAAAAAGGTTCGTATTTACGATCCAATGAAGAATAAATTTATATCTAATGACGATGTAATCAATAAATTTGGGGTTGGTCCGGATAAAGTAATTGATGTTCAATCACTAGCAGGGGATAGTACAGACAATGTACCTGGCGTTCCAGGTATTGGTGTAAAAACAGCAGCAGAATTAATTAAGGAATATGGAAATTTAGAAAACCTTCTCAAAAATGCAAATAAAATAAAACAGAATAAAAGAAGAGAAACGCTTTTAGAAAATAAAGATAAAGCTCTGGTAAGTAAAAAACTGGTCACATTAAAAAATGATGTTCCAGTGAAAGACAAATTAACTGACTTTATTCTAAAAAAAGTAGACGTAGACAAGTTATACAATTTTTTGAGAGAAATGGAATTTAACAGGCTATTGAGTTCAGCAATTTCGACATATGGTCAATCTAAATTTAGTGATGAAATAGAAGTAAAAAAAGAATCATCTAAAATATCAAAAGATAAATATGTTTTGATAAAAAATTTATCTGAAATAAAAAATTGGTTGCAAGAAGCCGAAGAAGCTGGTGAATTTTCTATTGATACTGAAACAGACTCTCTTGACCCACATCAGGCAAATTTAGTAGGCATTTCAATTTCTTGCAAAATAGGTAAAGCTTGTTACATTCCAACAGGTCATATTGATAAAAATAATCTAAATGAAAAAGATGTTTTGAGAATTTTAAAACCATATTTAGAGGATAAAAGTTTAAAAAAAATTGGGCAAAATATTAAATTCGATTACATAATATTTCGTAAAAGGGATATAGATATTCAAAGCATGGAAGATACAATGTTGATGTCATATGTTTTAGATGCCGGAAAAAATAGACATAATATGGATACCCTTTCAGATATTCATCTTGGTCACAAAACAATTAAATATAAAGATCTCGTTGGATCTGGAAAAAAAGAAATTAAATTTAGTCAAGTAGAGTTAAATATTGCAAAAGATTATGCGGCAGAAGATGCCGATATAACTTATCGTTTATATAAAATATTTCTGAAATCGCTTAAATCAGAAAAATTACTAAATATTTATGAAATTTTCGAAAAACCTTTAATTAAAATTTTAGCATCAATGGAAATCAATGGCATAAAACTAGATAAAAATTTTCTTAAAAAATTATCTGTTAAGTTTGAAAAAAAACTTCAAGATTTAGAAAAACAAATTTTTAAAATTTCAAAAAAAAAATTTAATATTGCATCGACTAAACAGTTGGGTGAAATAATGTATAATGACCTTAAAATTGCATCCCTAAAAAAGACTAAAAAAGGAAGTTTTGCAACTGGTGCAGCAGTTCTAGAGGATTTAGCTTACAAAGGGAATGAATTTCCTAAATTGGTTTTAGAATGGAGGCAATCTAGTAAATTGAAAAATACATATTCAGATTCTTTGCCAGAGCATTTAAATCCCAATACAAAAAGAGTGCATACATCCTTTCTATTAGCTGCAACTACAACAGGTAGACTTGCGTCTAGTGATCCAAATTTACAAAATATTCCTATTAAAACTGAGGAGGGAAAAGATATTCGTAAAGCCTTTATATCAGAAAAAAATAAAAAACTTATATCGGCAGACTATAATCAGATCGAAATGAGAATTTTGGCTGATCTAGCTGATGTAAAAGAACTAAAAAAAGCTTTTAAAAATAATGAGGATATTCACTCATTAACCGCTAGCCAAGTTTTTGGTGCTGACATAAAAAAAATTGATTCTGATATGAGGAGAAAAGCGAAAGCTATCAATTTTGGAATAATTTATGGAATATCTCAATATGGTTTGGCCAAACAAATTGGTGTCTCAAACAATGAAGCTGAGGAATTTCTTAATTCATATTTTATTAAATTTCCAGAGATTAAAGAATATATGAATGGCACAGTTAAATTCTGTAGAAAAAGTGGATATGTAAGAAATATTTTTGGTCGAAAAACTCATATTCCTGGAATCAATGACAAAAATTTTAATGTTAGAAATTTTCAAGAAAGGGCAGCCATAAATGCACCTATTCAAGGATCTGCATCAGAAATAATGCGACTTGCTATGATTAGAATCAATGATGAGCTTGATACAAAAAAAATAAATGAATTTAATATGTTGCTTCAAATTCATGATGAATTGATTTTTGAGGTAAGTGATAATGGTACTAAATCTATTTCGAAGAAGATTAAAGATATTATGACAAGTGTGAAAGATAGTGATTTGCATTCATTTTCAATACCATTATCTGTAGATATTAATATAGGTGATAATTGGGGAGAGCTTCATTAATAAACATTTAATTGCCCAATTTTAAACATTTTAGTATTTTTATAGTTAAACATGAAACAAACAATTGCCCTCGTTGATGATGATAGAAATATATTAACTAGTTTAAGTATTGCTCTAGAGAAAGAAGGTTTTAATATTCAAACTTATTTAGATGGAGAAAGTGCCTTAATAGGTTTATCAAGAAATCCCCCAGACCTTGCAGTTATTGATATTAAAATGCCGAGAATGGATGGAGAAGAATTATTAAAAAAATTGAGAAAAAAAACATCTATGCCCGTTATATTTTTAACTTCAAAAGACGAAGAGGTGGATGAGCTTTTAGGATTAAAACTAGGGGCTGATGATTTTGTAAAAAAATCAGGTGGCTTTTCAACCAAAGTTCTTATTGAAAGAATTCGTGTCCAACTTAGAAAAAAAGATAATAATTTAGAGGATAATAGAAATATAATTTCACATGGAAAATTAAAACTTGACCCTTCACAGCTAGAGTGCGAATGGGATGGCAAGCACTTACCAGATAAATTAACAACAACAGAATTCTTAATTGTAAAGGAATTAGCAAAAAGACCTGGAATTATTAAAGAAAGATCTCAATTAATGGATGTTGCTTACAGAGAAGACACAGATATTGAAGATAGAACAATAGACAGTCACGTAAAAAGGATTAGAAAAAAGTTTAAAAAAGTAGATAATAACTTTTCAGCGATAGAAACCAGATATGGTAGTGGTTATCGTTGGAATGTTAAATAATGGCTACTTCAAAATCTAATAATCAATCTATTTTAAAAAAATTCTTAGCTATCAACTTTATTGTTTTTTTAGTGATAGGTGTATTGACATTATTTTACCTTAACACAGTAAAACCTACGCTCATTAAAAATAAAACTGCCTCGCACATAAAAATTATTGATAATACAATAGAAAATATTGATCGTTTAAAAATAAATTTCTCAACTAAAGATATTAGAGAGTTTCTGTTTTCCACTAAATTTTTATTTCAAAGTATAGATAGAGTACAGATATTTGATAGTGAATTTAATCTCTTAGGAGATACCGATACATTAGACTTAGATCCAAATGCTTTCTCAAAAAGTCTAAACATAATTGAAATGAGTGACTTAAATAATCAAAGTATTCAAAACAAGAATTTGGAAGAGAGTAATAAAAGCTTTGAAAGTAAAGAAATCTTTGAAGATATAAAAAAGTATTCATATTCAGCAGATTATGGGAAACCATTAACTTATTCTAAAGAAAACTATGATCAATTTTTATTAGTAACTGTTAAAAATGTAGTTAGCGAAAACAAAACAATAGGCTATTTAGCTATTACTGAAAATGCCAATGAAATAAAGGTTGCAATAGATGAAAGAAGAAATTTTATAATCAGAACTGCTTTGCTTGTCGCATTGGTAATTTTAATTTTTTCATATGTATTAAATAGATATTTCTTAAAACCAATTAAAAATTTGGTTCAATATACAAATATTATAAAAAATAAAAGTAAGGAAAAGACGAATATTGGAAATATAAAAAAAAGAAACGACGAATTGGGAAAATTATCAAATTCTCTCGATGAAATGACTAATGAATTAAACAAAAGAATTACTACAGCAGAAAATTATTCAACAGATCTTTTGCATGAAATCAGAAATCCTCTAGCATCTCTAAAAAGTGCATCTGAAATAATTTCTGAAACAAATGATAAATCTCAAAGAAATAAATTAATTAATATAGTATCACATGACGTAGAGAGAATTGAAAGATTAATAACTGATTACTCTCAAATGCTAAGAGATGAGGCTGCAATTTCCTCTGAGAAAATGCAAAAATTAAATTTAAAAGAGATTGCTCAATCTGTTGTTGATGATTTTAACAGTATCTATGAAACAAAAAAATCGATTGGAATTAAATTGAAATCTAATGGAATTAAAAATTATAGTATCTTAGGGATAGAAAATAGAATTGAACAAATTATTGCAAACTTGTTAGAAAACTCAATTTCTTTTAGTGAAAATAATCAAGAAATTACCGTTGAAATATCAAAAGATAAGGATGACAAAATTAAATTAGTTGTTGTTGATCAGGGATCTGGGTTTAGTGAAAAGGATACAAATAAGATATTTAATAGATTTTATAGTAATAGACCTGAGAACTTTGGAGAACATTCGGGTTTAGGATTAAATATCGTAAAAAATCTAGTTGAAATTCATGGTGGTGAAATCAACGCATCTAATAATAAAGATAAAGGGGCAAGAATTGAGATAATTTTCCCAGAAGCATAAATCTTTGTTGATATATTAAGTGAAATTGTTAAAAGCCTCTTTCTATGGAAGATTTTAAAGTAAAAGATATATCTCAAGCGGAATTTGGAAGAAAAGAAATTTCACTGGCTGAAACTGAAATGCCAGGATTAATGGCTCTTAGAGAAGAATATAAGGGTAAAAAACCATTAAATGGAGCTCGGATTGTTGGTTGTTTACACATGACAATCCAAACAGCTGTCTTAATAGAAACTTTGGTTGAGTTAGGAGCCGAAGTAAGATGGTCCTCATGTAATATTTTTTCGACACAAGACCATGCAGCAGCTGCAATTGCAAAAGCTGGCATTCCTGTATTTGCTTGGAAAGGCGAAACAGAAGAAGAATATTGGTGGTGTGTAAAGCAAACTATTGAAGGAAAAGATGGCTGGAAACCAAATATGATACTTGATGATGGTGGCGATCTTACAGCATTGATGCACAAAGATTATAAAGAATTATTAAATGATGTTAAAGGTTTATCAGAAGAGACAACTACAGGTGTTTTAGCATTAAATAAAATGGAAAGTGAAGGCAATTTACTTGTCCCAGCAATAAATGTTAATGACTCAGTAACAAAATCTAAGTTCGATAATTTATATGGTTGCAGAGAAAGTTTAGTTGATGGAATTAAAAGAGCTACTGACGTGATGATGTCAGGTAAGGTAGCTATTGTAGCTGGATTTGGAGATGTTGGAAAGGGAAGCGCTGCTTCTCTTCGTCAAAGCGGTGCAAGAGTTATGGTTACAGAAACAGATCCAATTTGTGCTCTCCAAGCCGCAATGGAAGGTTATGAAGTAGTCCTAATGGATGAAATGATAAAAGAAGCCGACATTGTTGTTACTGCAACAGGAAATAAAGATATTGTGACAGCTGACCATATGAGAGAAATGAAAGATAGAGCAATTCTATGTAATATCGGTCACTTTGATAATGAGATCCAAGTAGATGCTCTTAAAAATTATAAATGGGATGAAATAAAACCACAAGTTCACGAAATTACATTGCCGGATGGTAAAAGAATTATTTTATTAGCAGAAGGTAGATTGGTTAATCTTGGATGTGCAACAGGACACCCAAGTTTTGTAATGAGTGCTTCTTTTACAAATCAAGTAACAGCTCAGATTGAATTATGGAATAACTCAGACAAATATGAGAAAAAAGTATATGTTTTACCTAAACATTTAGATGAGAAAGTTGCTAGACTTCATTTAGAAAAAGTAGGAGCTAAATTAACCCAATTATCAGATGATCAAGCAAAATATATAAGCGTAACACCAGAAGGACCTTATAAACCAGATGCCTATCGCTACTAAAAGTAGCAAAATAGATATTTCAAAAGAAATTATCACACAAAAAATTGCTGAAGAAATTGCACGTAAAGTTAGTAAAAATACAACTTTGCTTTTTTATGGAAATATCGGAGTAGGTAAGACTACATTTATAAGGTATCTAATCAATTATCTTCAAACAAAAAATGGTTTAGAAACAACAGAGATACCTAGTCCAACTTTTAATATTATAAATGAATATGAGATCAATTCTTTGATTGTTAGACATTTTGATCTTTACAGAATTAAAGATAAAAAAGAGTTAAATAATTTAGGAATTAACGAAAATTTAGAAGATTACGCCAGACTGATTGAATGGCCTGAAATCTTAGGTAAAAATATAGAAAGTACTTTTACATTAAAATTTGAATATGATGAAAAGCTTGAAAACAGGTACTTAATTATATCTAATAATATTGACTTTGATTTTAATGAATTTGAAAAAATTTAAAAAATTATCAGGAGATGCATCTTTTAGACAATTTTATAGAACAAAAAATTCAGTATTAGTTTATAGCAAAATTCAAAAGCGATCAAACCTGTTAAATTATGATGCAGTTAACAAAATATTAACTAAAAATAAAATATTAGCACCAGGTTTAATTAGTCAAAATTATAAAAAAAACTTTATAGAAATTGAGGATTTTGGCAATAAAAACATGTTGGATAAAATTAAATCTTCAAAAAACAAATTAAATGAATACAAAAAAATACTAAAAATTTTAAATCAAATTCAAAAAATCAAAAATTTTAAAACTCAGAATTTTCTTAAAAAAAAATTTAATTTATCAAACTATTCAAAAGCTAAAATACTTAAAGAATCTTACCTTTTTTTGGATTGGTACTTACCAGCAAATAAATTAATTATTCAGAAAAGATATTTAAAAAAAAATCTCAAAAAAATAATAGATAATTTGTATTTAAATTTAAAAATCAAACACAAAGTATTTGTACATAGAGATTTTCACATCTCAAATATGATGTTTTATAAAAATAAAATCGTTTTAATAGATAATCAAGATGCTGTCATAGGCAATCCAGCATATGATTTGGCCTCTCTTATAGATGATGTAAGAATTAAAAATTCAAATAGTTTTAAATCAAATATTTTAAAAGTATTTCTTAGTAAATTTAAGTATACAAATAAATCTCAATTTATTAATGATTTTGAAATTTTATCTGTTTTAAGAAATCTTAAAATAATTGGCATATTCACAAGACTTGCTAATAGAGATAAAAAAAAGAAATATTTAAAATTAATACCTTATGCTTGGAAATTAATTGATAATCGTTTAAGAAATAATCCAAATTTTAATGATCTAAAAAATTTTCTAAAAAGGAATCCAAAAATAAAAAAAAATGAAAATTAAAACAGCAATAATTTTATGTGCAGGCTTTGGAAAAAGATTAATGCCGTTAACTGAGAAAACTCCAAAACCACTATTAGAAATTAATGAGATTAGCTTGTTAGAAAATACTATAAATTTAATAAAAGCATTAAAAATAAAATCATTGAAAATTAATACTTTCTACTTGAGTGACAAAATTAAAGATTTTATATTTTCAAATAATTTTGGTTTAGAAATTCAAATATTAGAAGATGGTGCTGAAATATTAGATACAGGCGGCGGTCTCTTAAATATAATAAATAATTCAGTTGAAACAGATTTTTTAGTTCTTAATCCTGATACAATTTGGAACACTCAATATGCAAATGAAATTAAACAGATGGAAAATTTATTTTTTAAAAATAATTTAAAAAATATTTTATTGGTTGTGAAAAAAGATTTAAGTTTTGATAAAAGATTTAAAGGCGATTTTTCGCTAGCTGGTAATAATTTAAATAAATATAACGATAAAAATTATATTTATACGGGATGTCAAATTATAAATAAAAATATATTTAAAAATTTATCTAAAAAAATATTCTCGATGAATGAAATTTGGGATAACCACATTGAAAAGGAAAATTTGTATGGTTTTGAAAGTAATATTGAATTTCTACATTTGACAGATAAAGAGATTTATGAAAAACTTTTACAAAAAAGTTAAAATTTAATTAAATCTCTAGATCTGCTCACATCTAGGTATTTAGCTTCTTTTAAATTTTTTTTTTCAAATTTTAAAAGTAGAGGATTTCCGGTTGGTATTTCAAGTTTGGAAATTTCATTGTCATTAATTTTAAATAAATATTTTAAAAGCGATCTAATAGAATTACCATGAGCAGATATAATTATGTTATCGCGTAAATTTTTTTCTATGTTTTCAATAAAATAGGGCACAACTCTATCATAAGTATCTTTTAGAGACTCTGTATCTGGAATTAAGTTACGAGGTATATCATTATAAACACTTATATTTTTTGGATGATATGGACTATTTGTGTTCAATGGTTTTGGTGGATTATCCCAAGATCTTCTGAATTTGTGAACTTCTTCTTCTCCTAATTTTTTTCTCATTTCGTCTTTGTTTAATCCTGTAAGTGACCCGTAGTGCCTTTCATTTAATTGCCAGGCCTTAATTATATTATTTGGTTTTGCTCTAATCGTATTTAAAATGAGTTTTAAGGTATCAATCGATCTTAGTTGATATGAAGTATAAAAATGTTTTATTTCTAAATTTAATTTTTTTATAAACTCTCCAGCTTTACAGGCCTCTAATTTACCTTGTGGTGCGAGCTCAACGTCGACCCATCCTGTAAATTTATTTTCTAAATTCCATTCGCTTTGACCATGTCTAACAAGTATTAAGTGACTCATTTACGATTTTGAATATAGATCAACTATGAATATCATAAAACAATTATTTTACTTAACTACTGTTAATTTTTATTGTTTTATAATTCTACTATTTAATAATTTTCTAAAGATGATTTGAAATAGATGATATGTCTGGTAATATATATGTTCTTATATCATTTTTAATTTTTGAAATAATATAATAAGGTATAAAGCAATGAGTACATTTGATGAAAGAAAAAAAGGATTTGAAAAAAAATTTGCTCATGATGAGGAAAAGCAATTCAAAATCAATGCAAAAAAAAACAAATACTTAGGTGAGTGGGCTTCACAAATTCTTGATTATGACGAGGAAAAAAAAAATCAATATATTCAAGATGTAATTAAAGCAGATTTTGCTGAAGCAGGTGATGAAGATGTTTATAGAAAGCTTTATGAAGATTTAAAAAACAAAAATATATCCGAAGATCAAATTAGAAAAAAAATGCAAGAATGCAATGAAAAAGCAACTACTGAAGTTAGTTAGTTTTCTATTTTTATTTACATTTGTAGCAACAAACTACTTACTATCAGAAACGATCCTAATTTCAGATAACATTAAAATAATCGATGGTGATACAATTTTGTTAGATAATAAAAAAATTCGTTTTTCAGGAATAGATGCTCCAGAAACTAAATTTAAAGGCAAGCAACAGTTTTGCTTAAGAAATAAAAAAAAAATTAATTGTGGAAAAATTTCAAAAAATTCTCTTACAGAAAAAATTATAAATAAAAAATTAAAATGTCTAATCGAGCCCCAAAAAGACTATTTTGGCAGGTATTTAGGTGAGTGTTTTATCAATAATGATAGTGTTTCAGCTTACATGGTAAGAAATGGATTAGCCTTCGACTATCCAAAATATTCAAAAAAAAAATATTCTGAAGATCAAATTTATGCAAAAAATAATAAGTTAGGTTTGTGGAGTATGGAATTTGATTATCCATGGATATGGAGAAAAAATAATAGATAATTTATATTAAACTGTGATTCTTTTTAGAAAGTATTTTTTATTTTTTGGTTTATTATTTCTAACTGCTTGCTCATCGATACCTCAAAATACATCAGATGGTTGCTCAATATTTTCTGAGAGATATCTTTGGTATAAACATGCGAAAAAAACTGAAAAAAAGTGGGGAACACCAATCAACTTACAATTAGCAATAATAAAAATGGAATCTGATTTTGACTGGCTTGCTAAGCCTGCGCGTCAAAAATTATTTAAAGTTATACCTTATAAAAGACCTTCCAGTTCATTTGGATACTCACAAGCTATTAAAGGTACTTGGAAACAATATAAAGATGAGACTGGAAATAAATATGCTTTAAGAACTAGATTTAAAGACAGTGTTGACTTTATTGGCTGGTATACAAATAAAACAGAAAAAATTTTAAAAGTTTCAAAAAAAGATGCTTTCAGACAATATATTGCTTATCATGAAGGTTGGGGAAATTATAAAAATTATAAAAGTAATCAGAAAGTTATTGTTTTGGCAAAAAAAGTAGAGGGATATTCAAATAAATTCAAGAAGCAGCTTAATAAATGTAGTAAATCTCTAACTACTAGAAAATATATTATTTTTTAATCAATTGCTTTTCTAGCTCCAGATCAACTGCATCTATTCTCTTGGTATTTTTTGCTAGTGTTAAATACATAGTTGGCGTTACATATAATGTAAAGAATGTAGAAATAATCATTCCACCAAAGATTGTTGATCCAACTGCTAATCTAGATGCCTCACCTGCGCCCGGACCTATGTTACCTACTATCAGAGGCAACATTGCAATCATGGTGCTTAATGATGTCATTATGATTGGTCTTATTCTTAATTTACAAGCTTCCGTCAATGCTTCCTCAATTTTTGCTCCTGTTGTTCGGATTTGATTGGTGTAGTCGACTATTAGAATACTATTCTTAGTAGATATACCGATTAATATAATCAAAGCAATTTGTGAAAATATATTTATCGAACTATTTAAAAATAAAATGAAAACAAGACCTCCAAAAACTGCAAGAGGTACAGTCAATATAATAATAAAAGGATGGACAAACGAATTAAAAGTAGCAGCCATTACTAAATATGCAGTTATTAATGCTAAAGCAAAAATAAGAAATATTTCGTTGCTAGTCTCTTTTAGTTCTTCAGACTTACCTTTCCAAGTTATTTGATTTTGAGGAGCAACTCTCAACATTACGTCCTCTAAATATTTTATAGCTTCAGACAATGTATATTCTTCAGATAAAGCTGCCGATATAGTAACTGCACGTTGTCTATTATATCTGGGTAATGACTCGGCTGTTCCTTTTTCGTTAAATTCAACTAAACTTGCTATAGATACTAATTTTCCGGTAGTTTCTGATCTTACAAAAATTTTTGATAAACCATCTTTATCTCTTCTATCTGCTAAATATTGCTGAAGAATTATAGGGTATTCTCTTCCATCTTTATTAAATGTTGTCACATTCTTTCCACCGTATAGTGTTTCGAGTGTTCTTCCTATATTTTCTATTGAAACTCCTAAATCGTTCGCTCTATTTTTATTAGTGATTAATTTTACTTCAGGTTTATTTTTTGTGTAATCACTTTCAATTCTAAACATATTTCTATTCTTTCTCATTTCTCTTAGAATTTGTTTTTGAATTTGTTCTAACTCCTCATAACTTGTTCCATAAATCACCATTTGAACAGGTTTATTGTAGCTAGAAACTCTTATAGATTGAGGTGATATAGGAAACGCAAATGTTTCAGGCACACTAACAACTTGTCCAATAGCTTCTCTTAAAACAACTTGCGTACTCTTTTCTCTATTTTTCCATTCATCTAAAAGAGCAATTATAATAAAAGTATTGTATGAAGTTGCGGACTTACCAAAACCAGGGACCCTCATAATTAATCTTTGGTAAGGGCTGTCTTCTGCTTGTAATAATTTTAATATTCTTCCCTCAATTATTTGAGCTTTTTCTTGTGTGTATTCGAATGAGCTTCCTTCGTCTGTAGAACCTATTATTAAATAAGCTCCTCTATCTTCTAATGGTATCAATTCCTTTTTCGTGAAATTAAATAAATAAACTGAAGCTGCAATTAATAAAATTATAAATATCGAAATCGTTTTCTGTTTATTAATCCAAAATTTTAAAGTTTCAGTATAGAACTCTGTAAAAGATTTAAACCCGTTATTGAATTTCCTTACAAAAAAATTATTTTTTTCTTTTTTATTTAAAAACTTACTTCCTAACATTGGCGAAAGGGTTAGAGCCACAAATGAGGAAACAACGATTGAGAAGGATAGTGCTATTGCTGTTTCCTTAAACAAGGTTCCAGCTATACCTTTAATAAAAATTAAAGGTAAAAAGACAGCAACTAAGA
This sequence comes from uncultured Pelagibacteraceae bacterium, assembly GCA_902525935.1. Taxonomy (GTDB): domain Bacteria; phylum Pseudomonadota; class Alphaproteobacteria; order Pelagibacterales; family Pelagibacteraceae; genus Pelagibacter. Next base: position 59,573 of record CABZJA010000006.1, read on the forward strand.
TTAAAGTTGTAGCTATTATCGCAAACGTTATTTGTCTTGAGCCTTTATAAGCAGCTACAAGTGGCGTTTCTCCTTCCTCTATTCTTGTATATATTGCATCAGTCATAATCACAGAATCATCTGTAATTATTCCTATTGCCAAAATAAAGCTTAGGAGAACAAAAATATTAATCGAAAGGTCAAAAATATATAAACCTAAAAAGGATCCTATTAAACTAACTGGTAAAGCAACAGCAGGCACTATTACAGCTTTCAGGTTTCCTAAAAATAAATAAATTATTACTACAACTAAAATAAAAGCAATGATTAAACTTTTGTAAACCTCTTGTATTGCAGTTCCTACATAAGTTGCTCTATTAAATGCTATTTCTAATTTTAGCCCATCTGGAAGAGAACTATTTATAATATTAATTTTCTCTTTTATTTGTTTTGAAAGCTCAACTGTTGATGCCCCACTTTTTGCATATATTCCAATCCCAACTGTCTTTAAATTAGTTGCATTTTTCCTTTGAGCCTTAAACAAAGTTTTTTCAGAAACTGGACCAAGCTCAACATTTGCAACATCAGAAAGAGTGGTAACTTTCTCTTTATTTTTCTTTAGAGGAAGTTGTTTTATAGTCTCAATATTAGAATAAGATTTATCAATATTTAGAGTTAAATCTTTGTTAGTAGCTTCTAATGTTCCAGCAGGGATATTTATATTTTCATTTCTTAGCGCTCTCTCGACTTCTTGAATAGTAAGATTATTTGCTGCTAATTTGATAGGATCTACCCAAACTCTAACACTTAGCTCTCTTAATCCACCGACTAAAATTCTACCAACATTTGGCACACTCGAAAAAGCATCTATTAGATATCTTTCTGCATAGTCACCCAAATCCAAATCATTCCAAGTTGGTGACGATAGCGCAACCCACATTGTAGTTGTAAAACCTGCTGCTTGTTTCAAAATTTGAGGCGGGTTTGCTTGATCTGGTAAATTGTCTGCAACTCTTGATACTCTTTCTCTTATGTCGTTTGCTGCATCATCTAAATCTATATCTGTATTAAAATAAATATTTATTCTACTTCTTCCATTAAGCGAACTAGAGTCAATGTTCTTAATTCCTTCAGCTCCTCCTATTACATCTTCTATTTTCTGTGTTATCTCTTCATCAACAATTTCAGCTGAAGCAGATTTATAATCTGTTTGTACCTGTACCACTGGAGGCTGAATACCATCTGGTAATTCCCTAACAGGTAATTCCCAAAATACAAAAATTCCAAAAATAATTAGTATCATTGACATTACCCATGCAACGACAGGTCTTTTAATACTAACTTCAGTTATATACATGCATTAATTATTTTTTATTTTCTTGTTTTTCAGAATCAGACTTTTTAAATATATTTAATTTTTGTAACCACGCAAACATACCGTTCCTGTTTTCTTTTATATCTTTTTTCTTTTTTCCACCCCAACTAGATTTGTTTTGATTAGCTACTTTTGCACCCTTTTTTATAGGTCTTATTGTTAAATTTGGTCTGACTTTTTTTGTACCCTCAGCAACAACTTTGTCACCAACTTTTAGACCATTTAAAACTTCAACAAAACCCAGATATCTATCGCCAGTATCAATATTTGTTTTTAATGCTTTATTCTTTTCGTCAACTTTATAAATAAATATATTATCACCTTCTACTATTGTACTAGTATCTGGGATACTTAGGCTTTCTCTTATATCATATTTTATTGAAATTTCTAAAAATGAGCCAGGCAAAATTTCCCCAGATGTATTATCCATTTTTATCCTAGTTGGTAATGATCTAGTATCCTCACTAATTCGACTAGCTAATGAGTCAACCTCACCTTTATATGTTTTATCTTTGTATCCAGAAAATTTTAAATCAACGGGTAAACCAACTTTAATAAATGGCACAAACATTTCAGGTATATCTACATCACAATAGATAATACTGGTATTTTCAAGATTAACTAAGATTGAAGATTTTGAAACTTCGATGTCTTCTGAAAATTCTCTTTTTCCAATTGTTCCATCAAACTGGGCAGTAATTTTTCTATTTTTTAGTTCTGCAATTACATCACCTTTTTTTACTTTTTGATTAAAGTTTATAGGTTTCAGTATTTCATACTTCTCAATTTTATATGATTGAGTTTTAAATGGTTTTGCAGTTCCATACGTACTTATTAAATTTTCAAAAACCCTATTTTCAGCTGATGTAACAATTATTCCTGGAGGTGGTCTTTTACTAAATTTCTTCTTAAAATGATTTCCAATCATTGTTCTACCCACAATCACTGTAGCTATGATTAAAAAGAATATTATTATTATGCTTGTAATTTTCGTTGATCTTTTCATATTTTATATTTTACCATATTCAGCCCATGAACCATCATAAATGACTGGAAGATACTTATTGTTAACTATAGAATATGCAAGCGCCAAAACACAAGCTGTAATGCCAGATCCACAAGAAAACACTACTTTATCAGACTTGATGTCAATTATCTTAAGAAATATGCTTGATATTTCCTCAGCAGTCTTAAATGTATTATCTTCATTTATCACCTCTTTGAAGGGCAGACAAATTGAGTTTCTTATAGAACCACTTTTTAAATTAGCTCTTGGTTCTGCAACTTTACCTTCAAATCTGTCTTTGCTTCTTGCATCTATAACTTTAAATTTTTCCTTATCAGTATTTAAAATAATTTCCTGCTTATTTTTAACAAGATATTTAGTTTCAATAGCTCTGTAATTTGACTTTGATACTTTGAGCAATTCTGATGTTGTTTTCCTATTTTCTCTTTTCCATTTTTTAAAACCTCCATTTAAAATTTTTACCAATTTTGGATCATGTCCAAAGTAAATGAAATTATACCAACATCTACAGGCACTTAGGACATCTGAGTTATCATAAATTATAATCAAATCATTATTTTTAATTCCAAGACCCGAAACAATATTCTCCCATCTGTGTTTACTTGGCAACATATGAGGTAGATCCGTCTCCAAATCAGAATATTTTTCTAAGTCAAAATATATAGAACCTTTTATATGATCTTTTAAAAATTCTTCATATGGATCTCTGCTTATACTGGGCATATGCCAAGAGCATTCCAATAATTTAATTTCATTGATATTTTTTTCTAGCCACTCAGTTGTAACAAGTGACATTTATCTTTTTTCTAAATATTTTTGATGATATTCTTCAGCTGGACAATAATTTTTTGCAAAAGATATTTTTGTTACAATTTTCCCTGAAAACTTAATGTTTGTTTCATTAAGCACTTTTTCAGCAATTTTTTTTTGCTTATCGCTTAAATAGAAAATTTCACTTCTATACTGAGTACCAAAATCAAATCCTTGAGAATTTAAAGTTGTTGGGTCGTGAAAATCAAAAAAATATTTTATTATCTCTCCATAAGATATAATTTTTGGATCAAACTCTAATTTAACTACCTCAGCGTGATTAGTTAATCCAGTGCAAACTTCTTTATAAGATGTGTTAAGATTATTTCCACCACAATATCCAACCTCAGTTCTTATAATTCCGTTTAATTTGCCATACCTTGCCTCTGGATTCCAAAAACAACCTAAACCTAATATTGCTATTTCCATTGATTATCTAGTTAATTAAATTAAAGATAATATCATGCTATCAAAAAATCAATTAGGCTTTTTGTACATGTTTTTATCAATATGTGCATTCTGTTTTATGGATTTAATAGTAAAGTGGACAGATAACTATCCAATTGGACAAGTCATGTTTTTTAGAGGTTTCTTTGGAATCATACCCATTTTTTTTTTGATACCAAAAAGTAGGTTAAAAAACTTCTATCAAACTAACAGACCTGGTCTACATTTACTTAGATGTTCGGCGGGATTAATTGCTTTAGCATCAATTTTTCAAGCACTTAGAAACTTGCCATTAGCAACAGTTACAAGTATAACTTTTGCAGCTCCAATATTTACTACAATATTATCCATTTTTTTTTTAAGTGAAAAAATTGGTATTTATAGATGGGTTGCAGTTTTTTTTGGTTTTTTTGGTGTTTTGATAATCACTGAACCTGGATTAAGTGATTTAAATATTTTTTATATATATCCAATCATTTTTTGTATCGGTATGTCTTACGTTGCAATTACTATAAGACAATTATCAAAAACTGAACCAATTTGGTTAATTTCATTTTTTTTTTCGTTTGCCATTACAATGATCGGTATCTTATCAATACCTTTTGGTTGGGTGATGCCAAAATTTTCTGATTTCTCATTACTTTGTTTGATTGGACTTTTAGGTGGCACAGCAAACTTACTTTTAAGTCAATCATATAAATTATCTGAAGTTTCTCTTGTTACTCCATTAAAGTATCTTGCACTAGTATTTGCGATAGTATTTGGATATTTTATTTGGGATGAAGTACCTTCAATAAAAACCTTAATAGGTGCATCTTTAGTAGTATTTTCTTCAATTATTATTTTTAGAAGAGAAATTTATTTAAATAAACAAGTGACTGTAAGTAGAAATGAGTAAAGCACCATTTTATTGGAATAAAGCAAGAAATTATCTTTCAAAAAAAGATAGTGTTATGAATATATTGATTAAAAAATATAAAGACAATAATTTAACTACGAGAAAAGATGTTTTTTATTCTTTATGTAAAAGCATTATAGGACAACAAATAAGTGTTGCAGCAGCAAATTCAGTTTTTAAAAAATTTGAAATTTTATGTAAAAAAAAAATTAATCCAAAAATTGTTTCTAAGCTTAAAACATCACAACTTAAAAAATGTGGTCTTAGTCGTCAAAAAATAAGAGGTATCTTGGAAATGTCTCAAAAATTTAAAGATAAAACTTTTAACCCAAGATTAATATCGAAGATGAGCGATGAAGAAGCCATTATTTATCTATCAACTTTAAGACAGATAGGAAGATGGTCAGCAGAGATGATTTTGCTATTTACTTATAATAGGTCCAATATCTGGCCAGTTCAGGATATTGGATTATTAAGAGCAATATCTAACAACTATAAAAAAAAATATTTTCCTCCTGAAACTTTTGTAAAAAAACTACAAAAAAAATTCTCCCCATATTGCTCTGTTGCTACATGGTATTTATGGCGTTCAATTGATGACGATACTATTCAGTATTAGTACCCTCCACAATAAACATATGTCTTTTTGTAGTTTGTTCTGCATAAGACCAAGCTTTTAAATAATCTTCTGAATCATGACAAGATATAGCCTTGTCATAACTGGGAAATTCCCAAATGACGGTTCTTAATATTTTGTCACCACTATAATATTTTATTTTTCCTCCTCTAACTACAGGAGTACCTCCAAATTTTTTTATAACTGGTATTGCATTTTCACCATATTTTTTTATGTTATTTTGGTTCAAAATCTCTGTATACAAACTCACCCAATATGCCTTCATATTTGCTCCTTTTCTAAGTTATTCCATGCCTTCAAATATCATATGTTCTCTGATTACATTGTCTTTAAGATATGTTCTTGCCTCAACATATTCTTCAGAATCGTAACATTTTTTTGCAGTTTCCACGTCCGGAAATTCTGCGAGTGCTATTCTAACCATTTCTCTACCCTCAAGTGCAATGTTATTAGCACTTCTAGCTAATACTTTTCCAGAATATTTTAATACAGCTTCCTTTGCTTTATCTGCATATTTTTTCATTCTTTCAGGGTCTTTAATTTCACTATAAGTTGCTATCCAATAACCTTTCATAATTCTCCTTTTTAATTTTTTTTTTTTATGTTACCAAATTTAATGGCAGAAAAATTAATAATCAATTATGAAGATTATAAATTGGCAGTTGAAAAATTAGCTCTTACGATTGAAAAAAATTATAAACCATCTGTTTTAGTTGGGATAATGAGAGGTGCCGCGCCAATAATTGATATGTTATCAAGAATATTTAAACTACCTACTGCATACGTTGTCATTCAGAGTTATTCAGGAGAAACTGTAGAAAATAAACAAGGCGAACTTATTTTTGCTAGAGATATAAGCTCAATAGCTAAAAATGAAGATTTTAAAAATGTTTTATTAATTGATGATTTATCTGATACTGGACTAACACTCAATGAGAGCATTAAGTGGTTAAGAAATTATGCGCCAGTAAAAAACCATATTAAAGAAATAAAAACAGCTTGTCTTTGGAAAAAAAAATCATCAACCTTTACTCCAGATTATTGTCCAATATTATTGGATGGTGATCCTTGGATTGTCCAGCCATCTGAATATTATGATGAAATAGATATCGATGGTTTAAAGGAAAAACATTCATAAAAAAAGGCCAACTTTATGTTGGCCTTTTTTATTCTAGTTAACTAAAATTATTTTGGTATGTCTCCCTCAACACCTTTTACATAAACACTCATTCCTGCTAACATTCCATCGTCAGCAACTTTGCCTTCGGCTACAAGCATGTTTCCTTTTTGGTCATAAATTGGACCTGTAAATGAATGAGCTTTTCCTGAAGCAAGATCTTTTTGAAGTTGTTCCACCTCTTTTACCAAATCAGCACCCATTTCTGAATTGTATGGTGCCATTGCAACCATTCCTTCTTTTAATCCATGCCATGTATCTTGTTGACCCCATGTTCCGTCTCTAGCAGCTATTGCTCTTTCAACATAGTAAGGCGCCCAATCATCTATAATTGAGGTTAAGATTGATTTAGGTGCAAACCTTTGCATATCACTTGCTTGTCCAAATGACCATACCCCTGCTTTTTCTGCAGTTTGGACTGGAGCAGTACTATCTGTATGTTGCATAATAATATCTGCACCTTGGTCAATTAGAGCTTGTGCTGCTTCAGCTTCTTTACCTGGATCATACCATGTAAATACCCAAACAATTTTAGTTTTAATGTTTGGGTTAACTTTTTGTGCAGCCAGGGTCATTGCATTTATACCTCTTATTACTTCCGGGATTGGAAAAGAAGCAATATAGCCAATTGTATTTGTTTTGGTCATCTTACCAGCGATGTGTCCTAAAAGAGTTCTTCCCTCATAAAATCTTGCAGAGTAAGTAGACACATTAGAATGCTCTCTTTTATATCCAGTAGCATGCTCAAACTTTACATTTGGGAAGTCTTTTGCAACTTTATTGGTTGGATCCATATATCCAAAACTAGTTGTGAATATTAGATCATGACCTGATTGAGCTAATTGTCTTATTACTCTTTCAGCATCAGCACCCTCTGGAACGCTTTCAACAAATGTTGTTTTTATTCCTGCAGCCTCAACAGCATTTCTTCCTTCATGATGTTGATATGTCCATCCATGGTCACCTGTTGGACCAACGTAAACAAAACCAACTTTAAATTCTGCGTTAGCACTCGTACCTAAACCGAGTAAAAAAAATGCAGAAATTAGATATCTTAAAAAGTTTTTATACATTTTGAATTTCCCCTATAATTTTATTTTTGATAATTTAGTAAACCAGAATTCAAAAAAAAAAAAATATTTATTTTCGAATAGCTAACATTACTTTTCCTTATAGAATATTCTCCCTAAGGAAGTTGGGGTATTCAGTTTTATTTTTCTACTATCACGAGAGATTACAACTAAAACTATTATTGTCATCAGATAAGGTAATGCACTTAAAAATTGAACTGGTATTCTAAACCCAATTGCTTGCATATGTAATTGTAGAATTGTAATTCCACCGAAAATTAAAGCACCAATTAAAACTTTTATAGGACTCCAGGTTGCAAATACAACTAAAGCCAAAGCTATCCATCCTCTTCCAGCTGTCATATTTTCAATCCACTGTGGAGTGTATATTAATGATAGATATGCACCTGCTAGCCCACACATGGCTCCTCCATAAAGAATACAACAGTATCTGACCAGAATAACATTAATACCTTGATTTGATGCCGAAACAGGCGAATCGCCAACAGCTCTAACAACTAAACCTAACTTTGTTTTTTTTAAAAAATAATTAGTTAAAAATGGTAAAGCAAAAGCAAAATATAAAACTACAGAGTGTCCAAATAATATTGGACCAAAAAACGGAATACTTTCTTTTAAACCTGAAAATAACACTGGAAATTCTTTTCCAGGGATACCAACATAATTTTTTCCTAACATTGCGGATAAACCAATGCCAAAAATAGTTAATGCCAAACCTGTTGCAACATGGTTTGTAAGCAGAGATTGCGTTAAAAATCCAAAGATTAGTGAAATTATAACTCCAGATAACATAGAGCCTACGATTGCTATAAAAAGGTTGTCTGTTATTACCATTAAAGCAAAACCTGATATTGCTCCGATTATCATCATTCCTTCGACACCTAAATTTAAAACACCCGATCTCTCAGTAATTAATTCTCCAGACGCCGCGAGTATTAATGGCACCGATGAAGCCATGATTGATCCTATCAGAATTCCAATAAAACTAATGTCTAAGCTCATTTTTTTTTAAATTTAAAATTTTAACTTTGAAAAAAAGCAAATAATCAGATGCGAGTAAAAAAAATAAGATCATTCCCTGAAAGACCTGGCCAGTATATTTAGGTATTTGTAAAAAAATTTGAGCTGTTTCAGCACCAAGGTATGTCAATGCAACAACCAAAGATGCAAAAATTATTCCAAAAGGATTAAGACGACCTAAAAAAGCAACAATAATTGCGGTAAAACCGTAATCCGGGGATATCATTCTGTGCAGTTGTCCAATAGGTCCAGTAATTTCCCCAACTCCAGCTAATCCTGCACAAGCACCACTAATCATAAAAACAACCAAAATCATTGTTTTTCCTTTAAACCCAGCATACTTTGCAGTTTTTAAACTTAGACCAGACACTTTTATTTGGAAGCCTAAATAAGTTTTATAAAGAATGAACCAACTTAACATAACTGCTGCAAGAGCTAAAAAAATACCAGCATGAATTCTCAAACCCTCAAACAATAATGGCATTCTAGAAGATTCACTAAATTGTCTTGTTTCAGGAAAATTAAAACCTTCTGGATTACTCCATGGTCCAACAACTAAGTAATCTAAAAGTAGCTTTGAAACATATACTAACATCAGACTAACTAAAATTTCGTTTGTATTAAAATATGTTTTAAGGATTGCAGGTATAAGTGCAAAAATCATACCTCCTATTGCTCCAGCGAGTATAACTAAAGGCAATATATAAAAACCATCTTGATTATAAAATAAAAGAGCAACTCCTCCTCCTACAATTGCTCCAAAAGTTAATTGTCCCTCTGCACCAATATTCCAATTATTACTTTTAAAACAAAATGATAAACCAATAGCAATTAAGCAAAGGGGTGTTGCTTTGAGTAATAATTCACTGAATCCATATAAATTTGAAATTGGAGTTATAAAGTAAAACTTAAGTGCTTCTATTGGATTAAAACCTAAAATGTAAAAAATAATACCACCACCTAAAATTGTAAGTATGATTGCAATAAAAGGAGTAAAAAAATATAATGCCATTGGCGCATCATTTCTTTTTTCAATTTTAATCAATGGAACCTCCACCCATAAGAACTCCTAGTTTTTCAGGGGTCACTTCTTCTGAAGGCATTATTTTCGAAAGCTTACCTTTATAAATAACTGCAATTCTATCACTGAGTTTTAATAATTCCTCAGTATCTGTAGAAATTAAAATCGTAGATTTTTCTTGATCATTAATTTTTATAAGTGTTTCATGAATGTAATTGATTGCACCCACATCAAGTCCCCATGTTGGATTGTAACAAATTAATAATTCTGGAGCTGTAATTAATTCTCTACCTAAAATAAGTTTTTGTAAATTTCCCCCTGATAGAAATTGACTTTTTAATTCTACATTTTCAGTATTTACTGAGAAGTCAGATAATATTTTCTTTGAATGATCTTTAATTTTTCTTTCATTTACCAAACCTTTTTCAAAAAAATTTGATGATTTGAAATTATTTAAAGCTACATTCTCATAGATTTTTAATTCAGGTACAGCTGCTTGAGATATTCTATCTTCTGGAGAAAAAGCCATTAAATACTCTCGTCGTTGCTTAGGATTTAATTTAGCAATTTCTTTATTTCGAAAAATAATTGAAGTGTCAGGTGTAATTATTTCCCCACTTAGAATTTGAAAGAGTTCGTTTTGACCATTGCCAGAAATACCTGCTATACCTAAACATTCACCTTTCTTTACAGAAAAATTTAGATTTTCTAAATTTGTTTCAAAAGGATCATCGCTGTAAAAATTTAGATGTTTTACTTTAAATATTTCGTCTTTAATTTTTAAAATATTAATTTTTTTCTTAATTTTAGCTAGTTTTTGACCAACCATTTTATTTGCAAGAGTTTCAATTTTTTCATTTTGTGTTTGGCTAACAGATACAACCTTACCTTTTCGCATTACTGCAACCTCATCGCATAAAGACAAAACTTCTTTTAATTTGTGAGTAATGTAAATAATTAATATTCCTTCATCACAGAATTTTTTTAAAGATATAAATAATTCCTCCGTTTCCTGCTCAGTCAAAACAGATGTAGGCTCGTCCATGATTAGAACTTTAGGGCTTCTTAAAAGACATCTTATAATCTCAACTTTTTGCTTTTGTCCTGCTGATAAATTTAATACAGGAACATCAAGGTCAATACTAAAGTTATAATTTTTTAATATTTCATTTATTCTTACCCTTAAACTTTTGTTATCTTCAGTTGCATCTATACTTA